>CAZGST010000044.1:0-2026 GCA_964528655.1 uncultured Candidatus Saccharibacteria bacterium | reverse complement strand
GTACTCGCCGCGCGGAGCAGCCATTTCCGAACAAGTTACATTTGGTGCGCCTGAGAGGACTTGAACCCCTAACCCTCTGCTTCGAAGGCAGATGCTCTATCCAATTGAGCTACAGGCGCATTACATTGTGCTACGTGTTGCGAACCGAACTTGTTCTGATTTATATCTATCTCACCACGAGAGCGTAGTGCGTATATAAAATGTAACTCACTCTCCTCGCTCCGTAAAGTATCTGTGAAAGAAAGGGTAAAAATTACCCCTCCCACGCTAGTAATGTTCGTTCTAGAACATGTCGAAGACGATCATAGAGCTCACTTCGGGAATGCCAAGCGTGTGAAGATGTCCACATCGTGAGAACAAGTGGTTCGTAAACATGAGTCCGTTTAAGAAAATCTTCCCGTGCTTTGTGTGGGTGAAGTTCTGGAAAGTGTTTGAAATATTCAGTAAGAGGATACTGATTAAGAAACGCAAATTCCCAGGCTGGGTCAGCTCCAACTGCCCATTCCCAGTCAATAACCCCAGCCACACGATTATCCTGTACAAGAATATTTGAGGGGTTAACTACGTCACCATGCACAAAAGCAGGGCAGCTAACCTTTGATATAAATGGAAGTACCTTCTCAAAAAACCTTTCCGCCTTTCCAGCTAGATCTTGCGTCTTGTTTCCTATCTCTGATTCAGCCTCGCCTATGGCGCGCACCCAAAGAAGAACTTCTGTAGTCAAAAATTGCTCCCAAGTAGCATGAGTCCCTTCTACTGAATCATTTTCAACATAGAGCCAGCCAAACTTCTTTAGTGGCATCTGATGAATGCGTGCGATGATTGATTCCACCTTTGGTGAATAATCTTGAATCGGAAAAAACCACTCGTCCATAAATAGCCCATCTCGTCCAACAGTTCTTCTGCCGGCGTTGGTGCCCTCAAGCATCTTCTGTACGATAATATATACTGCTGAAAACGTCTCAACAGAAAGAATCTTACCTGTAGGTATGTGAGCTCGTAGAGCAACATCGGTAAGAGTTTGAAGTTTTGTAGGGCACTGTAGGTACGAGTTCGTAGGGTTTATTTCAACAGCTTGAATAATAAGCCACCCTTCATTTGAGGAGATTAAATAAGTATTACTCATAACGCCCTGAGCCCCGTGTTTTTTTAACGAAGCAGTATTAACAAAAATACCTTTTTTCTCTAATCTTTGAAAAACAACCTTGAATTCAGTATCCATGAGAAGAAATAACCACTCCTTTATTTTATAAACATTTCTAAGTATAGTGAAGTATATGAGTTTAATTAGTGCTATTCCAGTTGAAGTAAAAGCTATTGCCAAAACTCTTGAAAAAAACAAGTTTCAAGCCTACCTTGTCGGCGGCTGTGTTCGCGATCTTCTTGCAGAGAAAAACCCCAAAGACTGGGACATAGCAACAGATGCGCTCCCTGAAGTTATTCAAAAGCTCTTTCCCGACAGCGTTTATGAAAATTCATTTGGTACCGTAGGAATAAAAACTCGTTCCGAAGAAGAGACCATAAAAGTAGTTGAGGTCACAACGTTCAGAATAGAAGGCAAGTATTCCGACGCTCGTCGTCCCGACGAGGTAAAGTTTGCAAAGACCATTGAGGACGATCTCTCTCGACGCGACTTCACGATAAACGCAATCGCAATGAAAAAAGATGGAAGTATCGTGGACCCCCATAAAGGAGGAGAAGACATAAAAAAGAAAATTATCCGTACAGTGGGGAATCCTGATGCCCGCTTCAAAGAAGACGCGCTTCGTCTCCTGCGCGCCATAAGACTCTCAGTACAGTTAGGTTTTGTAATAGAAAAAGATACGGTCGATAGCCTCACAAGAAATGCAAAGTTATTGGGATTGATCGCGGAGGAACGTATTCGTGACGAGCTTACAAAAATTATTTTGAGCGACTCCGCGTCAGAAGGAGTCATCCTTCTTGAAAAAACCGGACTACTCCAGTACATACTTCCTGAACTACGAGCGGGGATCGGGTGCGGACAAAACAAGCACCACCTCTTTAC
>CAZGST010000043.1:2932-4194 GCA_964528655.1 uncultured Candidatus Saccharibacteria bacterium | reverse complement strand
CGGGAGCCTCCTGATTGGTTAATTTATTTAGGGGGTTTCATTATAGTGATAGAGCTTATTTGGTTGTCTTTTTTGTTCTATCACTAAGGCCTAATGACTTGCAAAACAGGCGAGACATTAGGCTTTTTTTATTATATTATGCCATAAACTTGACAATTACTGCTATTATATTGTACTATATAGTCTGAAACTAACAACTGTGGTGAGCTTACCTTATCAGGAGGTTTTTATCATGAAGATAAATCGAAGCAGCTTGGTGCTGCTAATCGTCCTTACATCCTTCTGCCTGGGCGCGGATTGGAATTGCAGTGAGTGGAGGGCGATATTTGAAACCCCGGAGTTTGAGGCCCCGTTTTCGTCTCTAGTGAGCGAAATTGGTGGCTTCAACTACGAGGAAAAAAAGTATATATGGGGTACGCGTCTCCGGAATAGGCAAGTGGAGACCTTGTTCCTTTTCAGGGAGGACGCGGAATTTCTGTATATAACGGCCACGGATTCGGCCGTTGGGTTGTATAGAGTTAACTTGGAAAATCTGGTCACTGTCCTAGAGGACCAGGTTTTCCACGACGGTCGATTCCGAAATTCCGATCGTTCCCTCACGGATGAGGATCGAGATGCTCTCTTTGCCTTTATTCCCGAGGCAAAGGAGCTTGAGACCATCTCTATCGTGGGGCTATACGAGATGGGGGTAAAAATTCTTGAGCGGGAATAAATTGGTGCTGGTAGTACTCGGCGAAACTAGAAATGGTTTCGCCGTTTTTTATTTTTTGGCTACCACATGCGTTTTATATTTTAGTGGGCATCTTTGATATACTAAAGTTATGCAATCGAGAACTTCCTTTTTTATTTCGCTGGGGGTGGTTGTGGTTGTAGGGATTGCTTTGGGGCTTGTGTACCAGAAATTTTCTGGTGTAAGAGAGGATTACCCAGAACCGCCTACACCTTCGAATCAACAAGATGCACTGCAAGAGGGTGAGATGAGGCGGATCTATGCCACCGTGCTCGGGGTTTATGGAGCAACACTTGATGTAGAGGTTACGAATCCGAATGACTCTTCGAAAAAAGAGATACGCTTTGCAACACTTATGAGCTCAACTGCTTTTACATTTAGTAACACTGCAAAACGGACACGACAGGGAGACCCAACTATTACTAAGGCGCGGTTAGAAGACTTACAGATTGGGGACGCGGTGATTTTGACAAGTAGATCTAACATACGAGACGCGAAGAGGTTTGAAGTGACTAGTGTTGAAATTGTCAGA
>CAZGST010000043.1:0-2922 GCA_964528655.1 uncultured Candidatus Saccharibacteria bacterium | reverse complement strand
TGTCAGATAGTTTCAGACAAATTTCAAAGCTCAATTTTTTTCCTAATGGAAAATTCGCCTTCGGCGAAATGTGCTGAAATTTTTTACATTTTGTATTTGATAGTGACTTGGAATTTGGAATTTTGTGACTCGCACTCTTCGTGGCTTACTTGCATTAGAATATTTTTTCCGGTAACTTATTACTCATATGAACCTTATACCAACAGTTATTGAGAAGTCAGCCTATGGTGAGCGGGCGTATGATATTTATTCACGGTTGTTAAAAGAACGGATTATTTTCCTTGGGGGTCCGATTGTAGATCAGGTTGCGAATAGTGTTATTGCACAGCTCTTATTTTTGGATCATGAGGATCCGAAGAAGGATATCAAACTTTACATAAACTCCCCTGGAGGATCTGTCACCGCGGGACTTGCAGTTTTTGACACAATGCAACATGTGAAGTCGCATGTTTCTACTATTTGTGTCGGGATGGCAGCTTCCATGGGCGCGGTTTTGCTTGGCGCGGGACAGAAAGGAAAAAGATTCGCGTTACCAAACTCCGAAATTTTACTTCACCAGGTGATGGGAGGGGCAGAGGGACAGGCAATTGAGATTGAGATTACGGCCCGGCACATCTTGAAGATAAAGGATAAGCTGAATCACATTCTCGCAAAGTGCACAGGACAAAAAATTGAGAAGATTGAGAAGGACACGGATAGAGACTTCCACCTTACACCCGTGGAGGCGAAAGAGTACGGAATTATTGATCAGATAATAAGCACGAAGAAGTAGAGTCAGAATTTGAGACAAAAAAACCTCCTTATCCCTAGGAGGTTTTTTTGTTTGTTAAAACTTCTCTACCTCATAAATGCGTTCTTTATAATCTATGTTCTTGTTTCTTGCGAATTTCAGAACATCAGGGATGTCGTAGAACATCTTTTCGTGGGAGATGAGCTCGCTCTCTTCTAACCACTTGTTCATTCCTCCTTCAAATCTCTCTATGAAATTGCCTTTTGGGTTTTTGCCAAGAAATACGTTAAAGTACTTGTCTTCTACAAGACTTCCTGAGTTCAAGACTATTTCGTGATATGTCCCCTTAGGGTATAAATCTGCCTCAAGTCCGGTTTCTTCTTTCAATTCACGTCTTGCGGTATCAATGGCAAGTTCTCCGTATTTTATCTTGCCTGTTATCCCTCCGTGGTACCCATAATAAGATTCTTTCAGTCTTTCTTGCACAAGGATTTTTCCCTTGTGCTCCACAAATACGAGCACGGTGAGTTTTGCCTGGCGCTCTACTATTGGTGTCAGGCTTTCAGTATCTAATCTGTTAGCGTACTCCTTCCCCATTGGGGTAAGCACGTACTTTCCGTCTTCTGTTTTATGAAGAAATCCGGACCCTGTGAGCTGACGAACATGAAAGGAGAATTGATCACTTGGTACCTGGTCGACGTTCAACTCTCCGAATGTTCCTACCACTTGAAAGAGGAGCACGCGCAAGGCCTTAGTTTGAATTGGGTGGAGGTTGTCTCGAATCATGTTTCTACTCTACCCTAGGGAAGGTTTTTTCGTCTAGTGAAGCGGACTTCACCAGTTGGAGATTTGAAGAGGTTTTTTCTGTGCGGGTAGCGAGAATCGAACTCGCATTTCCAACTTGGCAAGCTGGCAGTCTACCACTAACTTATACCCGCGATGTTTGGTTCGTTAATAATCTAGCCGAATTCTCTTCATTATTCAATACTGTGACGTAAGATTTTTTGATTGGTAGTGACTGTGCATATTTTCTGCACCTTTATTCGTTACTCGATTTATACTGTATACAATCTCTTCTTTTCGAGAGTTTGTTTTGTGTTGAAGTGAATTTTTATGAATCTCAAAGTCCTTATGTTTGGTTGGGAGTTTCATCCCTATAACAGCGGTGGACTTGGTGTTGCATGTAAAGGACTTAGCAGTTCTCTTGCGGATCAGGGAATTTCGCTTACCTTTGTTCTTCCAAAAAAACTCGCTGTTTCATCTTCTTCCTTTCGATTCCTTTTCGCGGATATCGGGACCGATGGTTTTCTGTTCAACTCTCCCCTACGCCCCTATATCACATCCGGTATATACGACGAGCTTCGCGGTATATCAAGTCTTTATGGAGCAAATCTTTTTGAAGAAGTTTCTCGGTACGCGCACTTTGCCGGAGAAATCGCACGAACACATACGTTTGATCTTATTCATGCGCATGATTGGCTTTCCTTTCCCGCAGGAATTGAGGCGAAGCGAGTAAGCGGGAAACCCCTTATAGCGCATGTTCATGCTACTGAGTTTGATAGGACTGGCGGTATTTCGTTGAACAGACATGTCTATGACACGGAGCTTCTTGGATTACGCGAAGCAAACGCGGTTCTTGCCGTAAGCGATTTTACAAAGAAATCAATAGTGGAACATTATCAAATCCCCTCTCAGAAGGTTTCGGTTGTAAGAAATGGAGCAAGTTTTGTGCATACTGGACCATATAAAGATTCAACTGACCGGCTCCTAGAATTGAAACGAAAAGGAAAAAAAATTGTTTGTTATGTTGGAAGACTCACCCTACAGAAAGGACCTGATTATTTACTTCAGGCCATACCGAAAGTAATTGAATACAATCCAGATGTTTTGTTTATTTTTTCTGGGGCTGGAGATATGGAGCGAAAGCTCGTTGAAGAGACCGCGAGACTACAAATATCTGATCACGTTATCTTCGCAGGGTTCTTGAGGGGAAATGAGCTCGCGGCACTTTATGAAGCGGCTGACTTATATGTTATGCCTTCGGTTTCTGAACCGTTTGGTCTTACCTCGATAGAGGCTCTGAAATATGGCACACCAGTACTTATCTCAAAACAATCAGGGGTATCGAGTCTTCTTTCCCACGCGCTCAAAGTTGACTTCTGGGATACTGATGAGATGGCGCATAAAATTTT
>CAZGST010000042.1:0-4615 GCA_964528655.1 uncultured Candidatus Saccharibacteria bacterium | reverse complement strand
CGCCAAATAGGCGACACCCACACCAGCAGGCATATCCCCAAAAAATTTGGGGATATTATTTTAAAACCACTGTACGAATGCACTAGAGGTGATAAAGTCTAAACATGGAAAACAAGTTAGCACCAGTTCTTTCTTTAAAAACCATCGGAATAATACGTAAAAACCTACATAGTGTGATACTAGCCGGGGGGGTATTTGACATTATTCACGGGGGCCACGTTCACCATCTGAAAAAAACGAAATCTCTTGCTAGCATCCTTATCGTTCACATCACAAACGATATTCGCGTAAAAGAAAAAAAGGGAAACATGAGACCCCTAAGAAATGAAAAAGAACGGGCACTGGTCATTGCTGCCCTACGGTTCGTAAACTTTGTATTCATAGACTACGGACGACATTATGATCAAAAAATTATAGATGTGGTCAAACCAGATGTCCTTTTCTTCAACAAAGAAGCGTTTACCAAAGGAGTCAAAAAAAGCGTAAAAAATCTGAAGAACTTTGAGGGAAAAATCGTGGTCTCAAAACTCAAAAAAACTAAAAGCTCCTCTTTGCTCTTCAATAAGTTATTATCTTTAGAAAATTCTGAAAACTGAACACAAAAAGACCTCACTATTATATTATTCACACATATTTATCCCAACTATCGATGATCGACTTCCGACATCAATCAACTTATCAATCTCCTTAGACTCCCCCCTAAAACCTAACGCCTAAGTCCTCTAGTACGCAATATCTGCGCCTGATACAACGTTGCAATCGTTTGTATAATCCCCATCGTGATAAAGAGCGCTGTGAAGGAATGATGCGCCACCACAAATCCTCCAATAACAAGCGCAATACTCGTAACAATTTGAGCTTCGCCATTCGCAAGTCCCCATGTGAACCCTCCGATCTTTCTGTTCTCATGTTTCGCATAGAGCGCGTTCCATGTTGGCGATGCGATTCCGCTCGCAATTCCCAACCCTGCCTGTACGATAAAAAGATGTGCCGGAGAAGATACAAATAAGTATCCAAAAGTACAGATTGCGTTCAATGCATACCCCACAACCATCACTCGCTCATAGTTTGAAAAGAAGTCAGTAAGCTTACCAGCAATAATTTGGAATAACCCACTAAGTAGAAGAAACAAGGCCCACGCCCACGATATTTCAAGAACATCTCCTCCAATACGTTCTGCAAATACGGCAAAGAGCGGTCCAAGCATCCCCTCGCCCAAATACCACAAATTACTGCCATACAGAAGAATTTTTTCAGTTCTATTTAACATAAAGATTTACAAGATAATTACAATCACCCCACAATTTTTCTTCTCGCATGCAAATGCCTGGATAATGGTTCCAAAGTCTTTTTCATTCTCTTTCTCTCGAGACCGAAAAGCACAAGCGATCCCAACAATGAAAAAATACCCACAATAAGAAAAGTCGCCTCAAAACCCAAGAATTCTGCAAGCGTTGCCCCAATCGTGGCTGACAAAGCAGTTCCAACTCCTACAGAAGTGGAATAAAGGCTCCACTCATAGCTCTCATGGTGCTTGTCCAAATGAGTTGTCCAAAGCCGTAGCCAAGTAGGAAACATAAGTCCGCTCCCTACTCCATAGACAAATTGCGCCACATAAATCCAAGTTACATGGTCGGTAAAAATATAAATAAACGGCGTTGCAGTGACAAAAAAAGCTCCCAAAAGGAGAAAGCGAATCGTGTTATCGTGCGAGTCTACATATCTAGAAAAGGGGAGTTGAACAAGAGACTTTGTCACTAAAAAAATTGCGCTCGCAAGCCCAGCAGAGAAAATCGATCCTCCTACAAGGTTATCATTGATAAAAATTGCGAGAATCGGATCAATAAAACCAAATCCAGTAAAAAAAAGAACATCAGAAACAAGTAATATAAGAATCGTTCGGTTCATGACAATAAAACGTAATAATAACAGTATACCATCCAGAAAAAACCGAAAAACACTAACTTGACACACTCGATTGATCGTTGTGATAGAACAATAGAAAATAAAAATAAAAAACGTCAAGTTGACACTACCATCAAGTTACAAGTATAAGTTGGTCAGATCGTTAAGTGATTTTAAAAGAAATTTTAATTCACTTTTCAAAACAAAAATCGTACTTTGTCAATAAAAAACTTTCAAATTGAAAACTGTTATTTGAAAGAATATGATTCGTTCTGAAAAAAAATACAGTTACGCAAGGTCAAGAATTAACTAGTCTCAAGAAAAAGATGAAAAGAATAAACGAAAAAATAGCAATTATCCTGCTCTTTTCTCTTATTTTTTCCTACGTTCCCTTAGTATCACAAGCAGAAAGCCTTGATGCTGAATCCCCAACAACAATCTCGGAAGAGATAGATGTTCCTTCTGAAATAATTGTGGAAGAAGTACTAGAGGAGATTCCGACCATCATTGAAGAAGTAAGTGAAGAAAATACAGAAAACGAGGAAAATGAAGAGGAAGTGAGTGATGATAATGGCGAAGAAAAGTCGAATCCGGAGGAAACAACAGAAGAAGACAAAATCCCTTCAGGCGCTCTCTTTATAGAGCCATTTGGCATCGAAAGAGACGCTGAGGAGTTTGATGAGTTATTGGGTGGTGAAGGACAGGACGGACTTTGTGTCCCAAAGCCAGGAATAATCATTGTCGACCTCTATGCTGACACAAAAATCAGGGCCGACAAAACCCTTGCAAAGGCAAGTGTTACGCGCGGAACCCTGATTCCAGCTGGAACATATAGAGTAAAGACTGGTTCTTCTGATAGCTCCCATCCTGAAGAGAAATCACAATCTGAAGAGTCTTGGTTTGTGATCGTGAAGGATGGATCTGGAGAGGAAATAGCGCGCACAAGAGCGACAACCGATCTCCCTGATGGTGACGAAACCTCAAAGGAAACTATTGAGACAAATTTCGTACTAACAAGAGAAGGAACAGTCGTGACTGCAATGCACGCCGCCTATCCTTCTTCTGATCCGAACTCTATAAGGCCTGTCTGTGTGTCGTTCGACGAGGCTGGAATGGGACCTTCTTTTGAAGGTTTCAATCCTCCACTCTTCGCGACTGCCACAGACCGGTATACCTACGACGTTGAAGCCTCTGATCCTGAGAATGACGCCCTTGAGTTTTCGCTACTTGAGCATCCTGAAGGGATGACAATCAACGGAACTACTGGTCAGATCGAATGGACACCAAGTTTTGAGGACGTGTTTACAAGTCCTCAAAACGTAGAAGTATCTGTTTCGGATGGTGGAAATAGCACAAGCACAGATTACGCGATCGAAGTTCTTCTTCCGAATGGAAGTACAGCAACAGACTCTGTCTGTAGCGTGAGAGACAACAGATCCGTTCTCTTCTTGAACGAGCTTATCCGATCGGATAAAACAGAAGCTGAATCAAAAATCGGACCACTTACAATAAACCTGTCTGCAGGTAGCTACATGGTAAAGTTTGGGTCTTTTGATAAACACTCTGAAAAAATCCCACCTGGAGGAGCAGATGATCAATTTGAAGAGTCCTGGTTCGCGACGTTCTTCAACGATTCAATGGAAGAGTTGGTTCGAACAACCTCTACGCCTGACATAATGGATTCGGAAGACTATGTGGAAGGAACGCTTGTTGAAAACCTCACTCTCACGGGAGACGCAAAGAGTGTGGTCATAAATCATGCGGCATTTCCTGATCCGATGAGAATTCCAAACAGTGTCACTCCAATTTGTCTCGCTTTTGAGACAATGGGAGATCTGAACGGAAATCACGCTCCAGTCTGGAGCGGGGTAACGTCAACTACAGGAGTTGTGTCAACCACCATCAGTTTCGATCTTACGCTAACTGACGAAGATAATGATGTGCTTACTGTCACATCAACTCTTCCTGAAGGAGCTGTAATGAACACAACCTCAACTGGGGTTACAACAACCGTGAGTTTCTCATGGACTCCGTTCGCAACAGGAACATTTCCAGCTACGTTTGTAGCAAGTGATGGAACAACCTCAACCGAACACATCATGAGCATTGTTGTAAACACAACCTCAACTGACGATGGTGGTTCAAATCACGCTCCAGTCTGGAGTGGCGCAACTTCAACAGGCGCGGTTCTGGGAGTTACGTCCACGATAACACTCCGTGTAACTGATGCGGACAATGACGTACTTACGGTAAGTTCAACTCTTCCGGAAGGCGCGACCTCTACCGCCTCTAGTACTGCAGGGAGTTCGGATGTGGTATTTACGTGGACTCCTTTCGCTACAGGTACTTTCACGGCAATCTTTGTAGCTTCAGATAGTGCAACTTCAAGCACTCATGAAGTAACAATAAAGGTGAATGCCACCTCTACCGAAAATCTTCCACCATTCTTCACGAGCGTGCCTGTTGAAGCGACTATCCTTACCGGTAACGCGTATACGTTTGACGTAGACGCGACCGATCCGGAAGGCGCGACAACTACATTCTCACTTGTGAGTTCTCCAAGTGGAATGGTGATTGATGCTACAAGTGGTGTGATTAGCTGGACTCCTGGCACAGATCAGGTAGGCACTACGTCACTTGCGGTGGCAGTTACAGACGGTGTTCACTCTACGTCTACAAATCCAGTTATCCTCACCGTAAACCTTAAGCC
>CAZGST010000041.1:3517-5545 GCA_964528655.1 uncultured Candidatus Saccharibacteria bacterium | reverse complement strand
AAGGGATACACGGATTTTGTGATACTGTGAGATGAAGTTGGGCTCGCTTTAGTAATTTATTGAGGAGGGGTATAGTTATATAATGAAATTTATCGCGGATTTTCATATTCATTCTCATTACTCTCGAGCAACTTCAAAGGATATGAATATCGTGTCACTTACTCGTGGGGCACAGATAAAGGGAGTAAATGTCGTGGGGACTGGTGACTTTACGCATCCAAGGTGGTTTGAGGAAATTGAAGAGAAACTTGAGCCTGCTGAAAAGGGTTTGTTTCGGTTGAAATCTAAGTACGAAAATGAGATTCAAGAAGAGGTTCCAGAGAGTTGCAAGAATCCGATGCGGTTTATGCTAACGGTTGAGATAAGCACGATTTATAAGAAGAATGATCGGGTGAGGAAGGTGCACACGATTATTGTCGCTCCTTCATTCGAAGTAGTGCGGAAGATCAATTCTCAGTTGCAGAGAGTGGGGAATATTCATTCTGACGGAAGACCGATATTGGGACTTGATACTAAGCTTCTCATGAAGATAGCGCTTGAAGCCTCGGATCAGTGCATGGTAATACCGGCACATATTTGGACTCCGCATTTTTCAGTTTTTGGTTCGGAGTCGGGGTTTGATACGCTAAGCGAGTGCTTTGAAGAGCTTACACCTTACATTTACGCGGTTGAGACTGGGCTTTCATCTGATCCAGCTATGAACTGGAGGATAAAAGAATTGGATTCCAGAACGTTAATCTCAAACTCAGACGCTCACTCAGCGCAGAAGTTGGGGAGGGAGGCTAACGTGTTCAATTGCGAGATGAGTTATGACGCGATTATGAGCGCTCTGAAAACAAATGACATGAAGGCGCTTCATGGCACAATTGAGTTTTATCCAGAAGAAGGTAAGTATCATTTGGACGGACATAGAATGTGCGGGGTAAGGATGAGTCCTAAGGAGACAAAGAAAAATAATTTTTTGTGTACTAAGTGTGGAAAAAGAGTAACGGTTGGGGTGATGCACAGAGTCGAGGTTTTGGCGGAAAAAGATCGGGATGAAGGATATACACCAAAGAAGACTAGACCGTTTTATAGTATTGTGCCTTTGCCAGAGATAATTTCCGAGGTGGAAGAGGTGGGAGTTTCGAGTAAGCGGGTGCAGGGGATATTTACGGGCGCGATCCATAAACTTGGAAATGAGTTTTATATATTGCTTGATGCACCTTTGAAGGATATTGAGGAGGCAACATCAAGTATTCTTGCAGAGGCAGTTAACAGAATGAGGAGGAAGAAGATTTTTGTGGAAGGCGGGTATGATGGGGAGTTTGGGGTGGTGAAGATTTTTGACGCGAAGGAGAGGAAGGAGTTCTCTGGGCAGGTGGGGTTGTTTGGGTGAGATCTTTTATTTTATTATGGATTTTCATTTGAAGCTTCAGAGGGTATTTGAAGAGGATCAGGTTGATAGAGAGGAGAACCTTAACTGGGATCATGATAATGTTTGGAAGGGGGTTCAGAAGAGGGATGAAGCAAGAAGAAAAGAGGTGCTGAACATTTTGAAGGAATATGAAGATTCATTTACTGCTATTGATTTTTATCACGCGGCGATGATTTTTCAACATGGGAGTGGGATAGAAGATTTCAGAAGAGCGAATGATTTTGCAAAAAGATCAATGAATATGGGATATGAAAAAGCGAAGTGGCTTTATGCCGCTTCATTTGATCGATTTTTGGTACATTCTGGAAGAATGCAGAAATTTGGAACACAGTATAGGAGAAATAAGGAGGGAATTTTGGAGTTGTTGCCAGTTGATCCGAAGACAACAAATGATGAGAGAGCGAAGTACAATGTGCCTGTTGTGTAGGGGGGGTTATATAAGTTTTTGTTGGAGGGGTTTTTTCTTTTCTTTGGGGTTAGATTTTACCTCCAGGAGATTGTTTGGAACAGAATTGAAGAAGGGAGAAGGTGTAGGAGAGTAGGTTTTTCCGTAGAGGGTGCGGATTTTTGTGTTTGTGAGGTAGAGTTTTTGTTTCGCACGGGTTATCCCA
>CAZGST010000041.1:0-3507 GCA_964528655.1 uncultured Candidatus Saccharibacteria bacterium | reverse complement strand
CTACGCGTTCGGGGAGATTTTTTTCATTTTCTTTCAGGTAGGGAAAGAGTCCGTCTTCGACGCCCATAATGAAGACTACGGGGAATTCAAGGCCTTTCGAGGCGTGAACAGACATGAGTTTTACAGAGTCGGCGGCAAGTTTTTCTTCTAACGGATTGTAGAGTTCGATGAATTTCAGGAACTCGTTTTTTCCTTCTTCTGGAGGAAGGTGACTAAAATCTATGCAGTAGTTTTGGAGCTGTAGGATGTTGTCGTATTTTTCTTTTTCTGTGGAGTCGTTGTATTTCTCTTTCAGGTTATTATTAGTTATGAGTAGTTTGATGTGATCGAGGAGTGGAAGGTTCTCGTTGCTTTTTTTCAGATACTCAAGTATTTTTTTTGTTTCAGGAAGTTCGAAGAGATTTGTTTTACCCACTACTTGATGAGGGATGTTTGCGTTTTTCAGTTTTTGCTCAACTATCCTTCCGATTGCGTGGAGACGGTAGAGAATCGCGATATCGCCGACATGATAGGTGTGAGCGCTGTAGGAGTTCAGGTCGGTGCCGCCTATTAGTTTTTCTATTTCTTTTGCAATAAAGTTTGCTTCGTCTTCGGCAGAATGTCCTGTATAAAAAGTTATTCTTTCACCTTCAGCGTTTTCAGCAATGCTTTTTTTGTTTACTAGAGTGTCGGAGGCCTCGATAATCGTTTTTGTAGAACGGTAGTTCTTATTCAGCTCGATCTTGAGCGTGTTTGGAAAAATGTCCTTGAATTCGAGAAAATTTTTAAGGGTTGCCCCGCGGAAGCTGTAGATTGCTTGATTAGGGTCGCCAATTACACAGATGTTGTTTTGTGGAAGGGCTAGGAGTTTCAGAATTTCAGCTTGGATGGGGTTTGTGTCTTGGTACTCGTCTACTGATATGTAGTGGAACTGGTCTTGGTACTTGTTTAGAGTGTCTTCGTGTTGTGTGAAGAGTGTGTGGAGATGTGTAAGGAGATCATCGAATGAGATGTCTTTATCTTTTGTGTCGCCCACGGTGAAATTTTTTTTGAGGTTAATCAGCGAGCCGTGTTTTTGCAGAATGTCGTAGGCGAGCGAGTGAAATGTGCAAATCGTAGGGAGTGTTGTTGTTTTTTTTAGGAGACGAGCTTTCATTTCTTCCGCGGCTTTGTTGGTAAAAGTGATAGCGAGAATATTTTCCGGGGAGACGTTCTTTTCAGAGATAAGTTGAAGTATGCGCTCGGTAATGGTGTGTGTTTTACCGCTTCCTGGGCCGGCTATTATACAGAGAGGACCTTCTGTGGTGTTGATGGCTTTTTGTTGATTTTCATCCATATCCATATTATTAGCTTTGTAACGTTATTACACAATTCGGGTATTATTTGTGGTATATTGATTTTAAATATATGAAGAAGAACTTTTTTATTTTTTTTTGCGATTGCTATTGCGCTCGGGGTGGGATATTTGGCTGGACGGGGGAGTTTTTCTTGGGGCTCGGATAATAGAGGTTTGACTCGCGTTACTAGTTTTCAAGAGTGTGTGGACGCGGGAAATCCGGTTATGGAGAGTTATCCGCGGCAGTGCAGGAGCGAGGATGGGGTTATGTTTATAGAAGATATCGGGAATGTGGTGGAGAAGCAGGATTTGATCTGGGTTACGAATATTCAACCGAATCAAGTTATTTCAAGTCCTTTGGAGATACGAGGGGAGGCAAGAGGAGGGTGGTTTTTTGAGGCGTCATTTCCGGTCGAGTTGTTGGATTATGAGGGACGGAGACTTTCCATGGGAATAGCGCAGGCTGAAGGAGAGTGGATGACAAAGGAATTTGTAGCATTCAAGGTTAGTATGCAGTTTGATGTGGGGGCACTTACTGGAGGGACTCTTGTGTTACACAAAGATAATCCTTCCGATATGAGGGAGTTTGATGATGCTCTTTATATTCCGGTTTTGTTTGGAAATGATAACGTTGTGCATCCGACTGCTACTTCTACTTTGGAAGTGAAGGTATATTTCAATCGGAATAATGAAGCGCCTGGCATGGAGTGTGTTACAGTTTACCCCTTGGTGAGGACGATTCCAAAAACAGAAGCAGTAGCGAGGGCCGTCCTTCAGGAGCTTTTGTGGGGTCCAACAGAAGGAGAAAGAGATCAGGGTTATCGGACGCTTATTGATGCAGGAGTAGGAATAAATTCTTTGGTGATAGACGAAGGAGTGGCGAAGGTCGATTTTGACAGTCGAATGCAGGGAGGAGGTTCTTGTAGGGTAGCAGGTATTGTAAAGCAGATTACAGAGACGTTGAAACAATTTTCGAGTGTTAGGCAGGTTGTTATTTCTGTGGATGGGAACATAGATGAGGCGTTGCAGCCATAAATATGGAAAAGGATAATAAAAATTGGGAGAAGGGTTTAACACCGGAGGAGTATCGAGTGTTACGAGAGAAGGGGACAGAGGCGCCGTTTACGGGGAAGTATTGGAATGAGAAGGAAGACGGAGTGTACCGGTGTGTTGCGTGCGGGGCAGAGTTATTTTCTTCGGATACAAAATTTGATTCAGGGACTGGTTGGCCTAGTTTTACGGAGCCGATGTTTGCAGATAAGGTTAAACTTATTGAAGATAATAGTCATGGGATGAGTCGGACAGAGGTAGTATGCGCGAATTGTGGAGGACACTTGGGGCATGTGTTTCCAGATGGACCGAGGGAGAAGGGAGGGAAGAGGTATTGTATAAATTCGGTGTGTTTGGGTTTTGAGAAAAAGCAGGGATAATTTTTGATTTCTCATTGCTGGACTTGAATTTTATTTTTAGGCGAGTATTCTGAAAATAGTTGTTTGTTGTCTCCTTTTTTAACTCACAACTTTTGGATGGAAAGTTTTTAAAAGGAGAGTGTTTTGACAGAATCTCAATTGGAAACGGTTGCCTTGACCGTTTCTGTAGATGAGTTGCGAAAATTTTGTACTTTCTTTCGAAGGAAATATTTCCTTCAGCAAGGAAACAACATTTTTTTGCTTCTCTTTGCAAAAATCAAGGCTTCTCTTCAGGAAGCAAATGGGTTCTGTGAGCTCAAATTCCTTCCAGAGGAGAGGGAACTTCTTTCGCTGTATCAGGCAGCGGAGAAAGATTTCAGGATGTGCATTCTATTGGAAGAGGAGAGATTAAGAATCCTCGCTGGTCAAAAAGATCGCGAGAGAAAATTAATTTCTTCTCTTTTGCAGAGAGGTAAGAGCGGGGGGAGAGTAATTTAGTTGTGCGGAGGGTCGAACATATGACGACCCTCTTTTTTATCTTTAAATTTTAGAGAGAGCGAAGGGAATTAATTTTGGGGAGGGGGAGAAAAGTGTTTTTTCAATATTTCTGTACGATGTCGGATGTCGAGCAAGGGGAAAGGGTAGGTAAAATGAGGGTTTTTGGTAGTTTGTGGTGCTAAATTGACAGATATATCTACTATGTGGTATAATATAGAAGATGAGAAAAGCCGATCCGCAACCCCCAAGTGCACCACCCCAGATCATGGGGATTTTTTATTGTTT
>CAZGST010000040.1:1441-6256 GCA_964528655.1 uncultured Candidatus Saccharibacteria bacterium | reverse complement strand
GTGTGCTTTTGTTTCCAAGGTTTCTTTCCGCCTCCGCGGACGTCACCTCGAGTTTTTGTATGCGCCCAAGGCTTTCTTTTATTCGCGAGAATCGCGGTTATTACTTGATGCACTAAAGACGCGTTCCATTTTGTGTTGAAAATCGCGTCATTTACTTCAATGTTCTCTATCTTTTTATTTTTACCATCAATTACATCAAGTTGCATAAAAATTATACTTTTTGTTTTACTTCAATTTTTGTTCCGCGCATACCGGGGACAGCTCCTTTTATCGCGAGCGTGGCATTTTCTAGATCAATAGAGGCAAGGGTAAGACCTCTCGTTGTTACTTTTTTCATTCCAGTGTGTCCAGCCATTTTTCTTCCTTTGATTACACGCTGAGGCGCGGTAGGGCCAAGCGAACCCGGAGCTCTTAGGCGATCCTTCTGACCGTGACTTTTCGGACCTCCGTGGAAGCCGTGACGCTTTACAACCCCTTGGAATCCCTTTCCTCGACTCAAGCCCGTCACGGTAATTTTGTCTCCCTCGTGCGCTTCTTCAAGAGTCTTTTTTTCAGCTTCCTCTACTTTCAGAAGCGTAACTGGAATTACCCGGTCTTCTTTCCAGATTTGAGTCATTTTCAGCTTTGTTGCTTTTATTTTATACATAAAAAAAGACTGGAGTGGTCCAGTTTTTATATACCGCCAGCTCGCTTTTTTAGTAGTGCTATTTTACCCTTGTTTTTCTTTCCCGTCAACAAGTGGCTTGCTTCAGACTTTTTTACCCTCATAAACACAGTTTCGCCCTAGGTAGTATCCTAGGGCGAACTTGTTTCTCTTCATTTTATCTACCCCATTTTGATCTCTACATCAACACCAGCGGGTAGGTTAAGGTCGGTAAGAGATTCAATAATGCTTTGCGTCGGACTGATAATCTCAATAAGTCTCTTGTGAATTCTTAGCTCGAACTGCTCCCTTGATTTTTTATCAATAAAAGTGGAGCGATTTACGGTGTACTTCTTCATCTCCGTAGGTAGTGGCACTGGACCCACAACCGTGCCGCCCCGATTTATTATGGCGTCAACAATCTGACGCACCGAGGCATCGATCAATTTTGCATCGTAAGCCTTCACACGGAGGCGCAGTTTTTCCTTTGGCTGTTCCTTGTCTTGTTTTTTTACCGCCATACTTTGTATTACTACAGAGAGTCGTTTTTTATTTATTGATCTTTGTTACTACACCGGCACCAACAGTCTTTCCTCCTTCTCTAATAGCAAATCTTTGTTTTTCTTCTAGGGCTACTGGGGAGATCAATGATACGTTTATTTTTACGGTATCGCCAGGCATTACCATCTCCATTCCTTCTGGAAGCTTTACCTCTCCGGTAACATCTGTCGTTCGGATATAGAACTGCGGCTTGTAGCCTTTGAAGAATGGGGTGTGTCTTCCGCCTTCTTCTTTGCTTAGCACGTAAACCTCAGCCTCAAAGTCTGTGTGAGGAGTTACGCTTCCTGGCTTTGCGATAACCTGACCTCGCTCAACATCTTCCTTCTTCAATCCTCGAAGAAGAATACCTACGTTATCACCGGCTTGAGCTTCGTCCAAAAGCTTCTGGAACATTTCAATACCTGTGATTACGGTTTTTTGAGTTGGTCTGAGACCAATGATTTCAACTTCATCATTTACTTTGAGCTTTCCTCTTTCTGCGCGACCTGTGCAGACTGTGCCGCGTCCTTCGATTGAGAAGATGTCTTCGATTGGCATCAAGAATGGTTTTTCAATGTCTCGAACTGGAAGAGGCACAAATTCGTCAACCGCTTTTACAAGGTCAAGAATTGGCTTGCAGGCTGGATCATCTCCTGACTTTGCTTCCAATGCTTTCAGAGCTGAACCTCTGATGATTGGAGTCGTGTCTCCTGGGAATTCATACTTCTTCAAAAGCTCTCTTACTTCGGATTCAACTAGGTCAATAAGCTCAGGGTCATCAACCATGTCTACTTTGTTCAAGAAAACAACGATCGCGGGTACACCTACCTGACGAGCAAGAAGAATGTGTTCTCTTGTCTGGGGCATCGGACCATCAGCGGCTGAAACTACAAGAATGGCTCCATCCATTTGAGCGGCACCTGTGATCATGTTTTTGATGTAATCTGCGTGCCCTGGAGCGTCAATGTGAGCATAGTGACGGGTCTCTGATTCATACTCTGAGTGGTGGAGCGCGATTGTGATACCGCGGGCCTTTTCTTCAGGAGCATTATCAATATCATTTACTGCTTCCCTCTTTTTCGTCAGACCTTTCATGAAAAGCACGTTTGTGATAGCCGCGGTCAATGTGGTCTTGCCGTGGTCAACATGGCCGATCGTACCGACATTTACGTGTGGCTTTGTTCTTTCAAATTTTGCTTTTTCTGCCATATGTTTATTATTTTTTTGCGACCTAAATTATTATATGCTGCTGTTTGTAAAACACCTGATTATTCTCTCGAAAAAGCGGAAAAATGTCAAGTTTTTGCTAGCTTTTTCCTGTGCACAACTTTTTTACAATCCTCTTTATTTTTTTCTTCCTTCTGCGATTGCTTGCGCAATCGAGTTCGGAACCTCTTCATAATGGGAGAATTCCATTGTGAAAGATCCTCGACCTTGGGTGAGGGATCGTAGCGCCGTTGAATAACCAAACATCTCGGAGAGCGGGACGAGACAGTCGATAACTCTCACTATTCCTCGTTCGCCCATAGCCTTTATCTTTCCTCGTTTTGAACTTACGTCTCCGGTAACATCACCGAGGAAGTCTCCCGGAACAATAACTTGTACGCCCATGATGGGTTCAAGAAGTACTGGTTTTGCAAGTCTCGCGGCTTCCTGGAGAGCCATTGAGCCTGCGATTTTGAAGGCCATTTCTGAAGAGTCAACGTCGTGGTAGGAACCATCATAGAGAGTAACTTTGAGGTCAACGAGTGGATATCCGGCTACTACACCTTTTCCTACCCCTTCCTCAATACCCTTTTCAACTGCGCCAATGAATTCTTGAGGGATGGCTCCACCCTTAATCGCGTTTTCGAACTCAAAACCTTTTCCTCGTTCTTGAGGCTCAATTTCGATTTTCACGTGGCCGTACTGACCTCTACCACCTGACTGACGAATGTATTTTCCTTCAGCATCAGCCTTAGCTTTGATAGTTTCTTTGTAGGCAACTTGCGGCCTTCCAACATTTGCTTCCACGTTGAATTCCCTTTTCATTCGATCAACAATTATTTCGAGGTGCAACTCACCCATTCCGGCAATAATTGTTTCGCCGGTTTCTGAGTTTCCGCCCACTCTGAATGTTGGGTCTTCTTCAGCAAGGCGTCGTAAGGCAAGGCCCATTTTTTCCTGGTCAGCCTTTGTTTTTGGTTCAATTCTTATCGAGATAACAGGTTCTGGGAAGATGATTCTTTCAAGTACGATCGGATGATCAGGATCAGTTAGCGTGTCGCCGGTTGTTGTATTTTTCAAACCAACAATAGCACCGAGATCTCCCGCGTAAATTTCCTCGACTTCTTCCCTATGATTTGCATGCATTCGGACAATACGGCCTACGCGCTCCTGAAAGTTTTTTGTGCTGTTCAGAATATAGCTTCCGCGTTTCAGAGTCCCGGAATAGACCCTGAAAAAAGTAAGGGTCCCTACGTAAGGATCGGTCGCAATTTTGAATGCCAGAGCTGAAAGAGGAGCGTTATCTTCGGGAATTCTCTCCTCTTCCGCGCTTGTTGTGAGATTTGTGCCTTTTACCGGAGGTAGATCGACTGGAGAGGGCAGGTAGTCAATCACTGCATCTAGCACAAGTTGTACTCCCTTGTTTTTCAAGGCTGAGCCACAAAGAACAGGCACAAGAGTATTGCTGATTGTTGCTTTTCGGAGAGCGCTTTTGAGTTTCTCTAACTCAGGTTCTTTCCCATCGAGGTATTCGGTCATAAGGGCGTCGTCAGTTTCAACAATGCGCTCAATGGCTGCGTGACGTTTTTTCTTTGCTTCTTCCAGAAGGTTTTCTGGGATTTCTTTTTCCACAATCTTTCCCCCCATGTCACCTTCAAAGTAGTAGGCTTTCATTTTCAGAAGATCAATAACAGCTTCGAAATCACCTTCGGACCCGACTGGGATTTGAATCGCAACAGCATCCTTGGTGAGGCGTTCGATGATGGAATCAAAACTTCGTTCAAAGCTTGCTCCGGTTCTGTCTAGTTTGTTGATAAAGCAGACTCTCGGGACTTTGAATTCGTCCGCGTAGTGCCAGTTTGTTTCTGATTGAGGCTCTACTCCAGCCACACCATCAAAAACAACAACTGCGCCGTCTAGGACACGGAGAGAACGTTTCACCTCAACCGTAAAGTCAATATGCCCTGGGGTGTCGATGAGGTTTATTCTATGTTCAAAAGCTTTATCTCCTTTTTTATCAGAAGGAATCCAGAAGCAGGTTGTGGCAGCAGAGGTAATGGTAATTCCCCGCTCTCTTTCTTGCTCCATCCAGTCCATCACAGTATCCCCTTCGTGGACTTCTCCGATTTTATGAGAGACACCGGTATAAAAAAGAACACGCTCTGAGGTGGTTGTTTTTCCGGCATCAATATGGGCAATAATCCCGATATCCCGGACTTTTTCCATTGGGTAGAGGCGGGGCATATATTACGATGGTCTCCTTACATAGCTTGCGAACGCACGGTTGGCTTCCGCCATTCTGTGAGTATCTTGTTTCTTTTTTATTGCAATACCTTCATTTTTTGAGGCCGCGAAAAGTTCTTCCGCAAGTTTTATCGCCATTCCCTTTCCTTTTTTCTTTCTGGCAGCCTGGATAATCCAGTTTG
>CAZGST010000040.1:673-1431 GCA_964528655.1 uncultured Candidatus Saccharibacteria bacterium | reverse complement strand
CTAGGAAGTAGCGTCTATTTGGTCTTACTTCACGTGGAATCTGATAGTTTGCTCCTCCGACTCTTGCGGAAACTGTTTCTAGTAGTGGAGAGGCGTTTTCGATAGCTTTTTCGAATATTTTTAAGGGCTCGTCTTTGGATAGTTTTTTCAATTCCTCAATTGCGCCATAGACTACTTTTTCAGCTTCAGATTTTTTTCCTGCTTTCATGCAGTAATTTATGAAACGAGAAAGATCTGCTCTCTTATGAGCAATTTCTGGCTTAACTGGGTGTTTTTTGTATGAAGATCCTCCGCGCATAATTATTTGTTACTTCTTTTTGGGGGTTTTCGCGCCGTATTTTGAGCGCTGTTGATGCCTGTCAACACCGGTTGTGTCTAGCACGCCTCTTACAATGTGATATCTCACACCCGGAAGATCTTTTACTCTTCCGCCTCGAATTACCACGACTGAATGTTCTTGAAGGTTATGACCTTCTCCTGGGATGTATGCCGTAACTTCCTGTTGGTTTGTGAGTCTTACTCTTGCTACTTTTCTCAAGGCTGAGTTTGGTTTTTTCGGAGTTGTTGTGAACACCTTCAAACAAACTCCTCTTTTGAAGGGAGAGGGAGAGTTTACGGGTTTGTTCTTGATGCTATTGAAATAAAAACCAAGCGCAGGAGACTTTGTCTTTTTTATTTTTGGTTTTCTATTTTTCTTGATGAGTTGAACTATGGTTGGCATTCTTTTTTTTCACTGGTTAGCATTAATAAAACTACCG
>CAZGST010000040.1:0-663 GCA_964528655.1 uncultured Candidatus Saccharibacteria bacterium | reverse complement strand
TTTTTGGCTGTTCTCTACAAAAGCAGGCTTGCGACGAATCCGATAACTGGAGAGATGAGGTGTATTCCAAAGAAGAGAAACGCTAGGAGAAGAATTACTCCGTATTGTTCGAGTATTGCTTGAAATGCTCTGGCTCTCGTACCAAGGACTGCGAAAAGAACTTTCGAACCATCGAGGGGTGGAATTGGAATTAGGTTGAAAATGGCGAGAGCAATGTTAACTATCACGACAATGGAAGCTAGGTAAGCAAGAGACGAGGATTCACTTCCTTGTAGGAGGGAGCCAAGGCCGTTTCCTCCTGAGATGTGATAGATCACACTGAAGACGATCGCAATTATAAGATTACTGATTGGGCCGGCAGCGGCAATTATTCCTCCGGCTTTGATCGGGTTTTTGAGATTCATGGGATTGTATGGAACGGGTTTTGCCCAGCCGAAAATAATTCCAGTGCCGGTAAGGGCAAGAATTCCTGGAACAATTATTGATCCCAGGGGGTCTAAGTGCTTTATTGGGTTCATAGTGAGTCTGCCTGCGTCTCTTGCGGTCGGGTCCCCCAAATGATCAGCGATAAGACCGTGAGCCACTTCGTGAACTACGACTGAGAAGACGAGAATAGACTTGCTCCCATTTAGTTCATCTGAGAGAATAGGAGCATGGATATCT
>CAZGST010000039.1:5882-7304 GCA_964528655.1 uncultured Candidatus Saccharibacteria bacterium | reverse complement strand
TCCTTCGTGCATGGAGTTTTTTGTCTTTGGATGTTGTTATATGGGAGCATGTCTAGTGTCCGATTGAATCGTTCGATCTCAGCATTCATCTTTGGAGAACGAGGATAGCTGTGGAAGTGGGTGATGTGTTCCTTCTCCAGATACAGCTCAAAGTGATCTTTGAACTCACTCCTATTGTCTGTCTGGACATGGGTGAGAGATATTGGAGCGACGGATTTGAAGATACGCATGAAGTCAGCTGCCGCTTTCGAAGAGTGGGAAACGTATCCGTAAGCGAAGGCGAATTCCGTCTCAAGATCAATACCTGTGAGAATGTACCGTTTGATCCCATTCGTGAACCGGACAATGGTATCTGCTTTTGCAAGGGATCCCTCATGTCCCTTGCTCCGTAGCCTCTTTCTTGATTTCCTTGGTTTTTTCTCAATGAAGTGGTCTGTCTTTGCGTAGTACGAGAGTTTCTTTGGACCTTTCAGCTTGCCTTGATGTTTCAAGTCAGTAAGCATTCGACCTACAGTTGAGGCAGACAGTTCTGCGATCTTATCTTCTTTCAGAAGAATGGCGAGTTTTTCTTTACCAACCTTTTCCATGTTTCGTTCCTTCAGAATAAGGTCTTCGACTGGTTTCGGAATGATTCTCTGGCGTCTCTTTTTCGGAGCCGTGCTCTTCGGAACAAGAGACTCCAGCTTTCCTCCTGATGCCTCCAGCTCTTTCTGCCACCTGAAGAGAGTGGCACGGGAGGCACCGTAAGCATCCTTCGTAGCTTTCTCTCCGTGTTCCTTCCAGAAGACTAGTATTCTCATCCGTTCTTCCGCTTCTTCAGTAATCATATCTCTGAAGCGTACGGCATCATTGTAGGTACTGACTAGTCCCTTGATTCCTGTGAGTTTGCTATGGATATGCATGACGTTTCGGATTACCGAAAAGTCTCATATGTTTCTGAACGTATGCAGCGATGAGTGAAAATTAGTGGTTTTTTGTGCATAAAAAATGCCACAGACTGCTGTGGCATTTTTAGACACCTATTTTTAGGTTTTTTCTTTTATTTTGTTTATTATCGCTGGGACGCATAGGCATAAAGTTATCCCAGTTATTACTGCTGTCCAAAAAACTCCTGTGCTGTTTTGCTTTTCCGCGAGACAATACGCTGTGAGCATAACTCCGATGACTGTACTCCAACGGGTTATGCGCAGAGTTTTTTTGTCTTTGGCATAAAATGCGAAACCTGCCAGGACAATGATGATTCCTGAAACAACTCCTGCTGTAAGCATGTTCTGTCTCCTTCGGTAAAGAATATCAGTGTGTGTCCGTTGTTTACTGAGTCTCTTATAAAATGATTTTAATTTTTCGTCAATACGGATTGTATGAGCCCTCTTAGTTTTTGAGGATTGGCCTTGCCTTTGGTCTCCATCATAACTTTTCCGA
>CAZGST010000039.1:0-5872 GCA_964528655.1 uncultured Candidatus Saccharibacteria bacterium | reverse complement strand
GGAGGGCGTTTTCTTTACCTTTTTTGTAGTCCAGAATTATGTCTGGGTTTTTTTCGATTACGGTTTTTATGACTGACTCCAGCTCTGATTCGTCACTTACCATTGCTCCGCTTTCTCTAAGTAAGGTTTCTGGATCTTCTCCAGTTTCGAACATCTTCTGAAGAAGGTCTTTTGCTATTCGGCTTGAGACTGTTTCATTTTGGATCAGGAAAATCAGGTGAGCAAATTCTTCTCTTGATATTTTAATATCGGAGATAGAGATCCCCTTTTCATTCATAAGGCCTTTCAAATCACTTGTGAGGTAGTTCATCACGAGAGGTATGTTTGGCGCTTTTGTTTTCCTCGCAAGTTCTGAAACTGTGTCCTCAAAAAAGGAGGATAAACTTTCATCTTCAGCCAAAAGTTCTGCTTGGCTCTTTGAGAGTTTGAATTCCTTTTCTAGTCTTTTGCGTTTTTCTTCGGGAAGTTCACCGAGCTCCCCTCTCCAGGCTTCAATTTCTTTTGGAGTGATTTCAATGGGAGGAATATCGGGTTCTTCGAAATAGCGATAATCATGAGCAGATTCTTTTGATCGTTGGCTTTCGGTTTTCATATTTTTGTCGTTCCAGCCACGGGTCTCTTGGCTTATTTTCTTATTCGATTCTAGGACCTCTTTTTGACGCTGTATTTCGTAACGGATTGCCCCTTCGACAGCTTTGAATGAGTTGATGTTTTTAATCTCAACTTTTGTACCAAGTTCGGTGTTTTTTGAGATACTTATGTTTGCTTCGATTCTCATTTCTCCTTTTTCCATATCGGCGCGGGAGATGTTGAGGTAACGTAAAATGAGCTGTAGTTCTCGGGCAAAAGTGACTGCAGTTTCAGCGTTATTAATATCTGGTTCTGTGACGAGTTCCATGAGAGGTACTCCGGCACGATTGTAGTCAACGTAGCTTACTTTGTCGTTAGTATGAGTAAGACTACCGGTATCTTCTTCGATATGAATTCTTTTTATCCGCACACCCAAAAGCTTTCCACCTTCTACAAGAGGATCGTGATATTGTGAGATCTGGTATCCTTTTGGGATATCAGGGTAAAAGTAGCTTTTACGACTAAAGTAGGATTTTTTTGAGATTTTACCTCCTAAAGCTAACCCGACTTTGATGACTGACTTTATTGCTTCCTTGTTTGGTACAGGAAGAGTGCCGGGGTGCGCGAGACAGATTGGGCAGACGTTTGTGTTCGGTTTTGTTTCTTCTGAATCGTTTTTGCAGCTACAGAACATTTTTGTTTTTGTTCCGAGTTCGATGTGAATTTCGAGGCCAATGGTGGGATTATACATATTGTCGGTGTTGTATGTACTTTATCAAAGTTTTTGTTTTTTACAATAAATAATTTTTCAGGCGTTATGAGACGAGAGAGTTGCTTATTATCAGGTATTTTATACAATATTTAAAATAAACATGAAACAGTACTTAGAACTAGTTGACTACGTTCTCACTAATGGGAAGCGGAAATCAGATCCTCAAGGGGTGGGTAATATTGCGGTGTGTGGCTATCAGATGCGTTTTAACCTTGATCACGGCTTCCCTCTTATTACAACACGCAGCATGAAAGGTTCTTGGAAGGCAATGATTTATGAACTTCTCTGGTTTCTTTCAGGAAGTACTCGGGTTGAGGATTTGAATAAAAACAATGTTCATTTGTGGGATATTTGGGCAACACCAGAAATTTGTAGTCCTTTGAGTCTTCCGACTGGGGACCTGGGTCCGATTTATGGAAAGCAGTGGAGGGCTTTTAACGGAGGTGGAGGGGAGCCAGTTGATCAGATTAAGGAACTTGTGAATGATCTAAAGAGGAGTCCTGATTCTAGAAGGCTTGTTGTAACTTCTTGGAATCCCATTGATGCTAATCGAGTTTTTGTTGCACCGTGTCACTGTTTTTTCAAGCTATTTCATGCTGAAGGTGAGCTCAGTCTTCATTTATTTCAAAGAAGTGGTGATGTGCCAGTTGGTATTCCATTTAATATTGCTGAGTATTCTCTTCTTCTTCTGATGCTTGCTCAAGTCTGTGGATTGAAGGCTAAAGAATTTGTTCATACGATTTCTGATGCGCATATATATCTTAATCAGGTTTCACAGGTCAAAGAGTTACTGGCAAGAAGCCCTCTTCCGCTTCCAGTCGTAAAAATAAACCCTGATAAGAAAGATATTTTTGATTTTGTTTTTGAGGACTTTGTGTTGGAAAATTATAACCCTCACCCACCGATAAAGATTCCAGTATCGCTATGATGCTTTCTCTTATCGCGGCAATTGGAGAAAATCGTGAACTTGGCTATAAAAATAAACTTTTATGGCATCTACCCGATGACTTGAAGCGATTCCGTGAACTTACGACTGGGCACACCATTATTATGGGACGAAAAACATTTGAGTCGATTGGTAAGGCTTTGCCTTTGCGGAAGAATATTATTATCACTCGACAGAAAAACTACGTTGCTCCTCTTTGTTTTCTTGCCTCATCACTTGAAGATGCGCTTCAGTTAGCAAAAGACGATGGTGAGGTATTTGTTATTGGTGGGGCAGAAGTTTACCGGTCTGCTTTACCACTTGCTAGTAAAATGTACCTCACTCAAGTAAACAAAAAATGTGAAGCTGATGTTTTTTTTCCTTATTTTGAAGGCTTAGATTGGCGAATTTTACGCAAAGAGGACCACAATGCTGACCCGCAACACCCGTTTTCCTTTTCTTTTTTTGAATATGAAAGGATATCGTAATATGAAACCGCTTGTTGACCCTCGTTTTGCAAAGGGAAAGATGTATTCAAAGGTAATAGCAGAGATTAACGAGGCAAAGGTGTGTCCGTTTTGTCCGAAGAATTTCAAGTGGCACACAAATCCAATTTTACGAAGAGAAAAATCATGGCTTATTACAAAAAGCTTTAACTCGTATAAAAACGCGAAACACCATTTTATTATTCTCTGCAAGAGCCATAAAGAACGATTTCAGGAGTTGACACAAGGTGATTGGAAACAGATCTCCTCCCTTATTAACTGGGCAATTCGTACTTTCAAACTGCCTGGTGGTGGAGTTGCTATGCGTTTCGGAGATACGAAGTACACTGGGGCAACAGTTGTTCATTTGCACCTTCATCTTATTATTCCAAGGATACGGAATAATAAAGCTTTACCTGTTTACTTTCCTTTTGGTTAATGTAGGATAATTCAGTAATTCACTGCTGGAAAGCACATTTATTTGAGAGATCGGAGACTTTCGATGAAGAAAGCAGCAGCGGTTGTTGCGAACATTGGGTATGGGGGACGATACAGAGAAAGGCTCCAGAGCGCGGCTCAGACTGGAAGGTGTATCTTTTGTGGGGACCGAATACAAAAAAAAGGCCATTTGAAGACAATCGGTGGTTGGATACTCCGGTTCAATAGGTATCCGACTAAGGATCGGGAGAAAAAACCCCCTAAGTACCATTTTCTAATTATTCCAAGAAGGCATTTTTTGGATTATGGTCAACTTGAGGCCACGGACCACAAAGCTATTGATGCCCTAATTAGATGGGCGCGGAAGCGATATGAAATCCGTGGAGGCGGGCTATTTCACAGGCTGGGTGATCCAGACCTGAGTGGCGCAACAATTTTGCATTTTCATATGCATTTTGTTGTGCCGAGAAGGAAGAATCGAAAAACCGTACCGGTTGATATGCCGGTCGGTTAACAAATTGTTTTTGCTAGGGAAAGCCTTTCTTTTTTGAAAGGCTTTTTATTTTATTTGTATAATTTCTACTTTGAAGACTTCAAGTATTCGGTCACTGTCCATGTACGAATTACCTGTTGAGAAAAAACATTTTTTTATCCCAGCGCAGGCGATCATTTTGGCGCAAGTATGGCAGGGAAAAGTTGTGACGTAGAGATGGGAACCTTTTAGCGGTATTCCATCTTTCGCTGCTTCTGAGACCATTAGATGTTCAGCATGGATAGATGTGGCTTTGTCGGGTTCTGTTCCAGCTTTTACAAAATCTCGAGGATCACCTTCGCTATATTCGATAAGACCTGAAGGAAGGTGGGTATTATGAGCGCGTAAGATAATTTTATTATCCTTCACAATAACCCCACCAACCTGTCTCCACCACTCGGCTGCATGGATGGCTTCTTTTTTTGCTTCCTCCATAAATTCTTTTTCTCTTTTTTCGGTGGAGGTTCTTGCATATTGAGGGAGATGATTGGATTGTACATTTGCTTCATCCCATCGCAGGAAAATGTTTTCGTACGTAACGTCAGGATTCTTCATATATTTTTTGATAAATTTGTGAGATATAGCTTCGTTCGCGGTAATAATGGCTTTATCCTCAAGATCGTCGAGAGAGTCTTTGTTCAAAACAATCACGTTTTCAAAGAAATCTAAGGACTCAATACTTTTTCGTATGAGTTCTGGTTCTAGGGCACGGATTTCTTTATGGTACAGGGATAGTTCGTTAATAAATTTTTGACCGAGTATATATAATGTTTTGGCACTGTTTTTGTGCTTGTTAAATAGATTTACATATCCCTGATGGATTACGGGGATGTAGAGTAGGAGTACCCTTTCCATTATCTTTTTTCAATGAGTTCGTAAAACTGGTCAAGGTGTTTTTTTACTGCATGTTGAATGAGCTTTGTGGTAGAAGTATTTTCTGCCTGACGTGGTAGGACCAAGACTTCTCCGCAGCGTTTTTGAAGTTCTGTGAGTTGATCTTCTGGGTAACTATCTTCTGTTGCAACAAACACATCGGGTCGGATTTTATTCAGAAGTAAATATTGCCAGATTCCTAATTCGTTTACGTCATCTAAAAGCGTAACCAAGTCAACACACGATTGGTAGCTTAGCATTTCACAGCGTTCAGCTTCTGGTACGATTGGTCGGAGGTCTGTTTTTTTGTAGACTTTGATTGCGCGATCGCTATCAACGCCAACAATCAGGAAATCCCCGCTCTCTTTTGCTTTTGTGAGATATCGAACGTGACCAATGTGCAGTAAATCCCAAGAACCAATTGTGAGCACTACTCGTCTTTCTATTGCCTGAAGACCTAAAACAGCTCGCGCAAGTTTGTCATAATCAAGAACAATTTTTTGGGTAAAATTTTTAGTAGAACTCATCGCCTCCATGAGGTATATCGTACCAATCTAGAAGGACGAGTCAAGAGGGTTTTTGTGACTATTGAATGTCAATTCCCATTGAGCGGGCAGTCCCAGCAATAATCTTTTTTGCGGCTTCTGTATCGCGGGCATTGAGGTCTTCTTTTTTACGCTCGGCGATTTCTTGGAGCTGGCTTTCCGAAACCTTGCCGATTTTTGTCTTGTGGGGTATAGCAGAACCTTTTTCTGCGCCTATTGCTTTTCGTAACAAGGCTGAGGCAGGAGGGGTTTTCAATTTGAATTCAAAACTTCTATCTTCGTAGATCGTTATTTCCGCAGGAATAATATCTCCTGCCATTCCTTTCGTCACCTCATTGAACTGGGTACAAAATTGCTGAATATTTACTCCGTGTTGACCCAGTGCTGGACCTACTGGAGGAGAAGGATTCGCGGCACCTGCAGGGAGCTGGAGTTTCAAGGTTGCTTTGATTGGTTTTGCCATATAGTTATAGTTTTTGAACTTGAAGACAGTCTAGTTCTACCATTGTTTCTCTTCCGAAGATAGGAACAAGAACTTTTACACGACCTCTTTCTTCATCGATTTCGGCAATCTTGCCTTCGTGTTCTTTGAACGGACCGTCTGTAATTTTTACCACCTCATCTACCTTGAGGTCAAATTTGAACTTTGGCATCTCTCCCTGAACTCTCCCCAAGAGTTCGGTTACTTCTGCTTTTGAGAGAGGGGTGGGAGTTGCGGTATTTGATCCCACG
>CAZGST010000038.1:3054-7785 GCA_964528655.1 uncultured Candidatus Saccharibacteria bacterium | reverse complement strand
TCCACTGTCTTTTGTTTCGCAGATACGTGTTCAGTTCTTTTGTTTTTGTCGAATTCTTTATTTTATCCTTCATATACAACTCTATTATACGTTCTTCTAGTTTTTCTTCATAGGCTTTGTCGGCCTCGATTTTTTTATCGCTTGCTGATTTTTCTTTTTTCCTCGCGAGCTCAAGCGCTCGACCAATACGCCCGAATGAAATTTTCGCGTACTGCTCCGCATCATTTTCTTTCATGCTGAACTCATGGATCAGGAGCTCTTTCACCTTACCCGTGCTCAGTCTTCTGAAATACCACTTCTCAACTCGAGAGAGAAGCGGAGGAAGAAGAGATTCTTTTTCTTCGGTAATAAGGATTATGAGCCCGTGTTCGCTTGGCTCTTCAATTACCTTCAGAAGGGCGGATTGTGCTTCGGGGGTTAGTAGTCCTGCCTCCCTTATTATTACCACCCTTCTTCTATTATCAGCACATCTTAGCGAAAAAAATTTCTTTATTTCTCTCGCTTCATCTATCCCGATACTTGCCTTCTCTCCATGTTCAATAATAAGCACGTCTGATGGAGTGTGATCTTTCTTCTCCCAGACGCCACTTTCTAGATACAGAGCGCACTCCTTCGCGAACGTAAACTTCCCCACGCCTCTATCTCCATAAAATACATACGACTGACACAGGGTTCCGTTTTTTACCTTGGACTCAAATATTTTTCTTTTGTCTTCGTTCATTTGCTGGACATTCTACTTTTTGTTCAAGAGGGTCCTCTTGTAGACACCTAGGTGACTGAGAATTGTCGCGGTACCTTTTGTTACGCAGAAAAATGGATCTTCCGCAACGTAAGCTGTTACACCGAGTGACCGCTTGAAGTAGTCCTCTACGTCGCGGAGTTGTGAACTTCCACCAGAAAGAATAATCCCTTTTTCCATAATATCTGCAGCTAACTCTGGGGGTGTTTCGTTGAATACTGAACGGACTGCGCCCATGATGTCGATAAGGTGAGGGCCGATTGCTTCCGCGATCTCGTTAGAATTTACAACAAGATCTTTTGGAAGGCCGGTGATCAGGTCTCTTCCCCGCACTTTTATCTCCATCTTGTTTCTGTTTGGAATCGCGGTTCCGATAGCAATTTTTACATTTTCGGAAGTAGTGTCACCGATAGCCAGTCCGTATTTCTTTCTTATGTATTCGCTGATTGACTGATCAAACCTGTCTCCCGCAACACGCAGACTGGCCCAGGAGACTATGCCCCCCAGCGAGATAACCGCGACTTCGGTTGTGCCACCACCCATGTTAACAATCATATTTCCCTCTGATGAGTGAATAGGGATGCCGGCGCCTAGTGAGGCAAGGAGAGGTTCTTTTACGGGGTAGACTTCTTTCGCGCCGGCTTCCTTCGCGGCATTCATAACCGCCCGATATTCTGTTGAGGTAATGCCAGCTGGAACGGAGATAACAACATCTGGTTTCCAAATATTCATGGGACCAATACTTTTCGCGATAAAGTAGCGAAGCATTGCCTGCGTGATGTAGTACTCAGCGATTACGCCTTCTTTCAAGGGTCTGTAAGTCACAATGTTATCAGGTGTCCTACCAACCATTTCTTTGGCTTCAAGACCGACAGCTAGAACCGCATTATCGGGTTTTCTGAGAGCAACTACAGTTGGTTCGTTGATAGCTACTCCTTTATCTGGTAAGAATACAAGGGTGTTTGCGGTGCCTAAGTCGATGCCGATTTTTCGAATAAACATGATTTAGATTACAATCATTAGGTACCCAGACACTCTACCTTTTGTGGGAGAATTATTCAACCTAGCTTTTTTATGTCAACACAATTTCGGATTGTTCTTACTGTCATATTCGGTCTTGTATTTGTTTCTCTTGGTACATATTTTGTACTCAAACTCCAGGGATTTGTATTTGATCCTACCATCATGAGTTTCTCAAGGACGGGCGGAATATCACTTCATGTATCCCCGAGGGATGCAACTTTTCTTTTGGACGGAGTTATTATTTCCGAGTCTCCAAGTATTATTCAGGATACACTTTACATAAATGATCTGTTACCGGGGCGGTACCATATTATCGGAGAAAAGGATGGTTATGCTAATTGGGAAAAATACCTGTCGGTAAGCCCTGGGTTTGTTAGTGAAACCATAGAAGCGAAGCTTTGGATGAATCCAATGCCAAGTTCTTCTTTTTCTCTTTCATTCAACTCTCCGATCCAGAGATTTTTTCCCACGCGATATGGAGTAATCTATGAGTTTGCGGCTGGAAGTGTCCGGCTTGATACGGGGGCTTTGAAGGGGGCGCGGGTTGTTTCTTTATCTCAGGGTTTTGATAGGGTCATTACTGAGTCGTCTCCTACTTTTTTTTATACGGACCTACGGAGGCCAGAGAGCGCTCTCAACGTAAACGGACTTTCGTCCTTGCTCTTACTGCAGAGTTCGCTTACTCCCCCGAATTCAAGCCTTTCGCGGGTTTTTTTTGATCCAACAGACGACGATAAGCTGATACTTCTTTTTGGTTCTTCGCTCTATTCACTCGATGTTGCGGATCAGACTATCGGTGAAATAACGCCGACGTTTGGCGCGAGGATACTACCTGAACTATCACAAGTATTTGAAGAGTATTTTTTTGGAGTAAATACTGAAGGAAGGTTGGTTGTGGTAAATACAGTGAAAAAAGATGTGAGCATCTTGCCTATTACCCATCCAGTTTCTAGTTTTGAAATTATCTCTGAGTCAAGTATTATTTTCCTTACTTCATCCAACGAGCTTTATCTTTTTGATGTTCTAGATCAGGCGAGTATCTTTCTTGGTAAAGACGTATCAACATACTCAGTTTCTCCGGATAAAAATAAAGTGCTTACCTTGTCATTACGAGGAGGTGTTTTACTTCTCTCTTTGGACTCAAACATACTTGAGGCGGAAGGGGTGGCTCGTTCATCTCCTATTCTTTTCCACTCTAGAGAACCCGTAAATTCAATTTCGTTCTTTGATCAGTTCCATTTTCTTTTTTCGAGAGGCGGGTCACTATATATAGGAGAGGCTGATAAAGAGCAGTTTTCAAATGTAGCTCTTGTGTGTAAAGATGTTTCGGAATATGAGTTTTTTGAAGATGGGGTGTATGTAGTTGATAAAAATGAGGATGAACTCCTCAGGTTTGATTTGTAGAACAAAAACACCAGAGAAGTTCTCTGGTGTTTTCTTGTCTGTTTCCATTATCTTTTTCTCCACTGTTGAGGTCTCCTTGCTTTTCTAAGGCCGTACTTCTTCCGCTCTACCATTCTTGGGTCCCGCTTCAGAAATCCGAGGGCTTTCAATTTTGGACGCCACTCGGGATGCAGTTCTACCAAAATTCGACTTATCCCCAACCGAACTGCCTCTGCTTGAGAGCTTACTCCTCCACCTTTAACAAGAACCGAAACATCACTTGTAGCACTCGTTTCAGCAAATGCTTCGCGAGCAACACTCTGGAGTTTTGGGGTTTTGAAATACTCATTTATGTCTTTTCCATTTACAATAAAATTTTCTTTTTCTCCTTTCTTTGAGTCATAGAGTCTCACACGAGCAATCGCGGTTTTCCTTCTTCCTACGGCCTCATTGTAGTTTTTCTTCTCACCAATAGATGCAGAGGAAACTTCTTTGTGTTTTGCCACAATCTCTTTCTTTTTGAGAGCGCCGTTCTTTTTCGGTTTTGCTTTCTTTGTTGTGTCTTTCTTCTTTGGATCCATATGTTTGTTATTTTTCGATAATCAGTCTTTGAAGCCGTTTGCTGTTAAGGCGGTTTTTCGGAAGCATTAGCCGGATGGCGTTTCTCAGAACCCAGGCTGGGTTCTTTTCCATAACGTCCTTTAGTTTTCTCTCTTTCAGGTGTCCTAGTTGACCAGCGTGTCTGTAGTAGTATTTTTGAGAAAGTTTTTTATTTCCAAATGAAAGTTTTGATACGTTTGTGATACGCACTGTTTCAGTGCCCTCATTTTTCGGGTTATAGGCTGGACTATTCTTTCCTTGAAGAATGGTCGCTATTTCCGAAGCTAACCTTCCAGCCTTTTTATTTGTGGCGTCAATCTTGTGTTCCATATTTATACGAATTCAATTATGGCTTTTCTTGATCCATCTTGCTTTCTCCAGGCAACTAGTTTGCGAACTCTTGTGTAGCCTCCTTTACGCGCTTCGTAGCGAGGGGCTATTTCATGAAATAGTTTGTAGGCAGATTTTTTTGGTAGACGTTTCATGAGCAGTCTTAGACCAGCGACATCTTTTTTCTTACCGTAGGTTATGAAGCGTTCAATTACACGGCGCATTTCTTTTGCTCGAGTTTCTGTCGTTGTCACGCGTTCGCGCTGGATAAGATTCGAGACAAGGCCTGTCATAAATGCCTTACGCTCGCTTCTTTCTCTACCAAATTTTTTACCTTGATTTAAGTGCCTCATAGTCGGAATACTTATCTCTTATTCCTTGGATTTCTTTTTCTTTTTTTCCTCCTCAGCTGGCGCGGCCATAATCTTTGTTACCTCAAGACCGGCAACTTTTTCGAAGTGATCTTTCAGGATGTTGCTTGCTTTGTGCAGGCTTTCAGAAGGAGAAATGCTTCCATCAGTTTCTATTTGAATCTTCAGTCTGTTGTAATCAGTCCTCTCACCAACACGCATATTTTCAACTTGGAAGGCTACTTTTGTAATTGGTGAGAAGATGGCATCGAGAACGATCGTGCCGATTGAGAGTCGGTCCATCTT
>CAZGST010000038.1:0-3044 GCA_964528655.1 uncultured Candidatus Saccharibacteria bacterium | reverse complement strand
TTCTTGATTCTGCCGGCACATAGCCTAAGCCCTTTTCGACAATGAACTCCATATCGAGCTCGGCATTTTTCTTTGTAAGGGTGGCGATGCGGAGGTTTTTGTTTACCACGCTTACAAGATGGGTTTGTTCGATGTCGCCAGCTGTTACTTCTGTCTCTCCTTTTATTTTGAGGGTTAGGGTCTGGGGTTCGTCCGCTAAAAAGTGAAAACGAACTTTCTTCAGATTCATTCCGAACTCTACAACATCTTCCATCATTCCGGGAATCGTTGAGAACTCATGGTCAACTTTCTTTACTTTTATCTGTGTAATCGCTCCTCCGGGAAGTGAGGAAAGAAGGGCTCTCCGAAGCGCGTTCCCGAGGGTCGCGCCATAACCTTTGAAAAGACCTTCAATGTGAAACTCGCCTACGTTGTCTTTTTCTGAAATCTTCTTGATAGATACCGCTTCGCTTAAGTATTGATATTTCATAGTGGTGGTTTTTATTGTTTGGTTAGTTAAAATTATTAGCTTTTTTGCATAAAACACATAACCATTTGACCTTTTTACCTAGCATAAAATTCTCCAACAATGTCTATGTTGAATGGGAATGTCATGTCTTCTAGTTTTGGCTCTCCGACACATGTTATTGTTCTCTCTTCAGGACTTATTTTCATCCACGCGGGCGCGGTAAACCCTTTCAGGCGTTCACTTACTCCTTCAAAAAGTTTGCTGTCGCCTGATTCTTTTCGAATGCTAAGAGTGCTTCCTTTTGTCATGTGATAGGAAGGAATTGTTACCCTTCTGCCGTTTACCATTATGTGACCATGATTTATCATCTGGCGAGAAATGCGAGTTGAGGGAGCAATGCCTCCGAGGAAGAGTGCCCTATCGAGCCTTGTCTCCAGAATATTAACAATCTTTTGTTTTGGGTTCTCGAAGAGTTTCTTCATTTGAGTATCATTCAGTCCGTAGGTGAATTGAATTTTCTGTTTCTCTTTGAGTTGGGTTCCAAATTCTGACGTTGTTTTTCTCTTCTTTCCGTGCATACCAGGGCGATGGGGTTTTCGCACCATGACGCACTTTGGAGAGTTGCACCTTTCTGCTTTCAAGAAAAGCTTGACCCCTAATGAACGCTCTCTTTTTTCTTTTACTCTTTGCATAATAAATAAATGGTTTTTGATTTTTTATACCCGTCTCACCTTAGGGGGGCGCACCCCGTTGTGCGGAATTGGCGTAACGTCTCTCACAGAAAGAATGTTGAGGCCCTTTGCAGCGAGTTGTCTCACTGCCGCGTCTCTTCCAGTACCTACTCCCCTTACCAGAACTTGAACGTTAACAAGGCCTGTGCGTAGTATTTTTTCCGCTATGGCTTCCGCAACCTTGGAAGCGGCAAATGGAGTTGCTTTTTTTGGTCCTCCAAATCCGATTGATCCGGATGACATCCAGGCTATTACATTTCCTTTTGCATCGGTAACCGTAATGATTGTGTTGTTGTATGAAGCGTGAATATACACCCTCCCGTTTTCGTGTTTGTGCTTTACGGTCTCAATCGATTTTTCAGCTGCTTTCTTTTCAACTGATTCCGCTTCTTTGGCTAATTCCTCTTGTGTTTTTTCGATTACTTTTTTCTTTCCCATAGTTTTTTACTTCAGTTCAACTTTACGCTTACCACTGCCGGCGGTTTTTCTGACATTACCCCGAACTGTTCGAGAATTCGATTTGGTGCGTTGTCCTTTTACGGGGAGTCTGCGCATGTGCCTTATGCCACGGTAAGCCTTTATTTCTTTCAACCTGCCAACGTTCTGCCTAATTTCTTGGTGAAGTTCTCCTTCAACCTTACATGTTTTTTCAATTACCGCCTGGATCTTTCCTACTTCACCCGTTGTCAGATCCTTTGCCTTTTTTGTTTTTTCAATACCTGCCTCGTCCAGGATTTTTTTTGAAAGATGCGCACCGATACCATAGATGTATCTAAGCGCGATTTCTATCTTCTTGTTATCAGGGATGTTTGTACCTACTATTCTCATGTTCTTTTATTATCCTTGGCGCTGCTTATGTTTTGGAATTTTTTTACAAATAATATAGACTCGCCCGCCCCTACGAACTACTTTACAGTCTTTGCAGATCTTTTTTACTGAAGAGCGAACTTTCATGATTTTACGGAGTTAGCGTTATTACAAAATAATTTTTACAGACGACGCACAATGCGCCCTCTTTCGTCTTCCGCGCTTGTCATTTCGATAGTTACCTTATCTCCGGGGATCACTCGGATTTTATTCATCTTTAACCTCCCAGCAAGGTGCGCAAGCACTTGCCGTTCATTTCTTATATTTACCCGAAATAAGAGACCTGGAAGAGCCTCTTCTACTACCCCTTCTACTCGTATGCATTTACTGTTCAGCGCCATCTAGAATAGAAATTATACCCCTTAGTTGGGGTTTCTTAACAAACGGTTGAATTTTATAAGAATACGGGGAATAAGTCAATCGTCTTCCTTTATTATTGGTGTTTTTTGGTTATGGCCACTATTTTCTCTTTATTTATTCAATTACTATCTCAATTTTCTCTGGATCTGCCGGTACTTGTTTCAACCAGAAAGGCCACAATGATACCCTCCCTTCCTGTAGGCCCTCGATGCTCTCTATCTCCTCTTTCAGTGCGGATTCATTTTTTCCGAGGAGATCTTTTTTTATTTGTTCTTCCTCTACGTTTGGTTCGATAACGATTGTGCCTTTCACAGTCATTTGAAGAGTACTCTTATCGGCAGAAAGCGTCACGTTTTCATAGGAGAGATTTTGCGATCGGATTCTGCTTTTTTCGCTCACAATTTCCGGGTCTTTCTTTTCATTACCAAGAAAGCCTGAAAGCATGCTCTCGCTAAATACTAGCGCGGTTTTTTCTCCTTCAGTTACTATCTTAACCTTTGTCGCGGTTCCAGAAGATGCGGGAGATGCACTACCATCCGCTTCTGTTGCTGTTTTTATTATTTCAAACACTGACGCGCCATCAAGAACCTTGTACTTGTCTTTTGTGATGAATTGGATCTGGCCATCTAGCACGCTTT
>CAZGST010000037.1:337-8070 GCA_964528655.1 uncultured Candidatus Saccharibacteria bacterium | reverse complement strand
AGATATCCATGCTCCTATTCTCTCAGATGAACTAAATGGGAGCAAGTCTATTCTCTATCCCTGGCTTTTGCCAGGAGGCGTAGGGATCAATGTTGTAAAATATAAGTGATGCTACAAAAGTCACAAAAAATGGTTTTTTTGCTGTTACTTTGCACGCTAGCCACATTAATAGTGTCAGGTGTAAGCCCTGTAATAGCCCACGCCGCAGATGCCTGGGTTGACACAGGTTTTCTGTACCGTAAAAAAATTACATTCAGCAACGGCTCCTCAACCACAGACCTCACAAACTTTCCCGTAGCTATAGTTCTTACAAGCGCTAACATCGACTACTCGAAAACCCAAAATTCTGGACAAGATATTCGTTTCACGGACTCTAACGGAACAACCACTATTCAATACGAAATTGAAAAGTGGAACGAGTCAGGCACCTCCACCGTCTGGATAAAAGTCCCCCAAATAAACGGCACCTCTACAAGTGACTACGTCTACATGTATTATGGGAGTTCCACTGCCGTAAGTACCGCGAGCTCTTCTGCTGTCTGGGATTCAGGTTTCGTGGGGGTCTGGCACTACGCCGAATCTCCTTCAAGCTCTGCGCCACAAGCGCAGGACTCAACTACGAATAATAATGATGGCAGATCTGCTGGCTCCATGACTCTCACTGACCTCATAGAAGGACAAACCGATGGCGCATGGGATTTTGATGGAACAGACGACTACGCAAGCTCAAGTGACTCTTCAAGTCTTGATATATTGGAGACTATCACCGTAGAAGCATGGGTAAACCCGATAAATTTTTCGACCGACTACTGGATCGTTTCAAAAGGTGATTATACGGACGCAACAAATAACGGAGGGTATGCTCTTCGGGCTGGGCTCATCGGCGGAAGGTCAAACGAGCTCCAGTTCAATGTAATGAACAATGATCTCGATTACATTTATAGATCAAACATAATGACAACAAGTTCATGGCAACACATTGTTGGTACCTGGAACGGAACAAGTACGTTTACGCTCTACAGAAATGGCACCTCTCTTACCGCAAGTGGTACCGATGCTACCATTAGCTCAATTTCAAACAGAAGCGAACCCCTACTGATAGGACAAGATTCAAGGACGGGCTTCACCTCATTTTTCCCAGGGGGGATAGATGAAGTGAGGGTCTCAAATGTAGTTCGTTCAGCAGATTGGGTACTTGCCGAATACAAAACAGGCGCAAATGAGTTCAATACCTTTGCCTCCGAGGAGCCAGCTCCTACAGTCAGTTTTTCTTTAGCCACTTCCTCTGCCTCTGAAAGTGCGACAACTACCAATATCGAAATCGTTCTCTCTGCCGTTTCAGCACAGAATATAGGGGTGTTGTTCAGTGTCGTTGCATCCTCGACCGCAACTGGTGATGGCGCAGACTACTCTGGCTCTTCAGGTTTGAGGACGATCACGGCTGGGAACACAACCACATCAATCAACATTGAAATCATAAACGATTCCCTCGACGAAGCAGATGAAACAATCGTGTTTCAATTAGCTACCTCAACAAACGCCATTCTAGGAACTAGTACCCAGCACGTGTATACCATTCAAGACAATGACGCTGCTCCAACTATTCAGTTTTCTCTCGCGACCTCCACTGGCAGTGAAGCAACTGCCACCGCAACAATCGGACTCGTTCTTTCCACAACCTCATCTCTATCAATCACAGTCCAGTATTCTGTTGTTGCCTCATCCACAGCAACAGGCTCTGGTACCGACTATACCTTAACAAACGGCACAAGTACGATCAGTGCCGGTAACACAACTACATCCATCCAAATCCCTATCGTGAATGACTCTCTGGATGAAGTAGATGAAACAATAGTTATTCAACTCGCAACCTCGACAAATGCTACCCTAGCCACAACGACTGAGCATATCTACACAATCACGGACGATGACTCAACCCCCACAATCTATTTCGCCTCTTCCTCTTCCTCCTACACAGAAAGCGCCGTGAATGCCACCCTCATCCTCTCCCTCTCTGCTACGTCCTCTCTTTCAATCACAGTCCAGTATCGGGCTCTTTCTACCTCAACTGCTACTGGGAGTGGTACAGACTTCACTCTCTCTGATGGCACTTCCACCATCTCTGCCGGAAACTCAACCACAAGTATCAGTGTGACCCTCATCGATGACTCTTCAGATGAATCAGATGAAATAATCTACCTCAATATCCACACTCCAACAAACGCTACAGCAGGTTCTACCTCAACCCATACCCTCACAATCACAGATAATGATGAATCAGACACTGGTTCCAGATCTGGTGGCGGAGGAGGGGGAGTGCCTTCTTATGTCCTTTCAAGACTACCACCTCCCACTATTCCCTCATCTCCTTCCATCCCTCCTCCCTCTGTCTCTCCTTCTCCTTCCTTCCTCCGTTCCCTTGAACTAGGGGATACTGGTCCTGACGTAAAGTCTCTCCAGATCTTCCTGAATCAGAATGGATTCACGATCTCTGAATCAGGTCCTGGATCGAAAGGAAATGAAACAGAGAGATTTGGTTCTCTTACGAAGAATGCTCTCATAAAATTCCAAGAGAAGTACAAAGACGATATCCTTACTCCTTCAGGTCTCACAAGAGGGACTGGGTATCTAGGACCAAAGACCATTGCGTTTATGAAGAGCTTCAATCCAGAGAACACTGAACAAAAGAAAGTAACCCCTCCTACTGTAATTGTTGAAAAAAAAGAAACAGAGAAAAAATCTGAAATCTCCTCCAACTTCTTCCATCGAAGCCTGAAACTAGGCATGGAAGGAGAGGATGTGAGACTCCTTCAAGAAACCCTAGCGAAAAACAAGAACATCTATCCGGAAGGTGTCATCTCTGGTTACTTCGGGCCTCTTACTGAAGGGGCGGTGAAGAAACTTCAGCTCACGTATAAAATAACTACACTTGACGACAATGCCTTAGGGTTTGTGGGGCCAAAGACGAGAAATCTTTTGAATGTATTGGTGAGTGGGGAATGAAGAATCACTTCGCGAGCACGGTAATAAAAAGCAAAAATCGATAATAAAAACCAAGCCTTTTTAGGCTTGGCTTGAAACGAGGTTTTTATAGAAGAAGAGAGATTACTTTGCTGGGAAAGGAGCCTTACAGTGAATGAATTCAATTCCGTATTCCAAACCAGGGAATTGAAGTACTATTCGCCGAAGGTCACCCATTGCTATTTTAGGAAGACGATTCAAACATTCTTCCTCATAGCACTCTCCCAACCAAGTCTTCTCCCAATTGAGAGCCATCGCAAATGCGAAGCCGAGAGCAAGTTTTTTGTCCGTAAAAACCGGACTTTTCCCAAAGATTCTCATCGCCTGTTGGCTATCAGGATCTTTGGTGACGTCTTGCTTTGCCTCGGGCCACCATAGGTTCTCTATGGCGCCAGCATGAGCGACTCGGTACTCTCTTTCTTCTTCTTTGTGATTTACCAACACGTAAATACCATTGTCGACTGACATATGGCACTCCTCGTTTTGTGCTCGCCCTACGAACCGGACCTTCCGATCCTTTGAGCTGAAGCAGTGAATCTTTTCTCTGCGTTCCACTAAATCGATGCTTTCTTTCAAAAGAAAGCTTTTTCATTTCTCATGAGTCTCAGACTCAAAAACATCTTCTTTCACAACTCATGACAAAAAAAGAAAAAAATCCACGTGCCCGCCTAAACAAGCGAGAAAAACAAGGAAAAACAACTGTTAATGAACCCTGATCTTAATATTACTATACCACATAGAAGCATACTTTGTCAATCTTCAAAAACCTCATAAACCAAGACTAAAAACCAAACCCCAAAACTACGATTTCTCTACCCCAAGCCCCATATCGGCATTGACAATAATCCCATCCCTCCCTATACTAACCCCACAAATTAGCAATAAAAGGTCGCGAATGCTAATAAAAAAATAACAGTGGATATGAATTTCAAACCACTCTCAAACCACGTGTTTATCGAAACACTAGCAGACGATAAGCAGATGACGAAGTCCGGCATTGTGCTACCAGATTCGGCGCACGAAAAGCCAATTCAGGGGAAGATTGTTGCGGTGGGTCCAGGAAAAAGGACCGATAAGGGAGAGCTTCTCCCTTTGTCAGTAAAGGTCGGTGACGTTGTTCTCTTCAAAAAGTACGGACCAGACGAGATCGATCTCGAAGGAAAGAAGTACTTAGTAGGAGATGAAGACGATATTCTTGCAATTATTGGATAAAAAGGGAGTTTTAGAATATGGCAAAACAAATTATTTTTGATGAAAAAGCCCGTGCGATTCTGAAGCGCGGCGTAGATAAGTTAGCAAATGCGGTAAAGGTTACCCTTGGTCCAAGGGGAAGAGCAGTCGTACTAGCAAAAAGCTACGGCTCTCCCGTAGTAACCTTGGACGGTGTTACCATCGCGAAAGAGATCGAGCTCGCAGACAAAATTGAAAATATTGGGGCCGAACTCGTAAAACAAGTTGCCTCAAAAACCAACGATATAGCTGGAGACGGCACGACAACTGCTACTGTTCTCGCTCAAGTTCTGATCCACGAAGGTATAAAAAACGTCTCAACCGGACTTGATCCCATGAGTCTTAGAAAAGGCATGATGGAAGCAATGAATGTAGCGGTTTCCGCATTGAAGAAAATATCAAAAGCAGTAAGCGGAAAATCTGAAACTGCTCAAGTTGCGACAATCTCTGCAAGAGACGAGGAAGTAGGACGCCTCATATCAGACGTTATTGATCAGGTAGGAAAAGATGGTGTTGTTACAGTTGAAGAATCGCAGTCAATGGGGCTCACAAGCAAACTCGAAGAGGGTCTTCAGTTTGATCGCGGGTACGTTTCCCCTTACATGATGACAGACCAAGAGCGTCAGGAAGCGGTGTTGAACGATCCTTACATCTTGGTAACTGACAAGAAGATATCCGCAATAAGCGAACTTCTTCCAATGTTGGAAAAAATTGTTGCTAGTGGGAAAAAGGAACTCGTTATTATTGCGGACGATGTAGAAGGTGAAGCGCTCGCAACTCTTGTGGTAAATAAAATCCGTGGCGTCTTTAACGTTCTAGGTCTGAAAGCCCCTGGCTTTGGTGATAGAAAAAAAGAGATGCTACAGGATATCGCGATTGTAACCGGCGCCCAACTTATATCCGATGAGCTTGGTAGGAAACTCGATGCAGTCACCCTTGATATGCTTGGGAGCGCTCACCGTGTAGTTGCGACGAAAGACAACACCACGATTGTAGGAGGTAGGGGTGATAAGAAAAATATTGATGCTCGTGTGCATCAGCTTAAAGCCCAAGTTTCAAAAACCGACTCCGAATTTGATCGTGAGAAACTTCAGGAGAGAGTTGGAAAACTCTCTGGTGGAGTAGCAGTCATAAAGGTGGGTGCCGCAACCGAAGTTGAGCAGAAAGAAAAGCAACACCGAATTGAAGATGCTGTATCAGCTACCAAAGCCGCTATCGAAGAGGGAATAGTCCCAGGTGGTGGAGTAGCTCTCGTGCGTGCGGCAAAAGAAGTGAAGTCATACATTGAGAAACTAGACAAAGAAGATCTTGCGCGATTAGTAGGCGCGAAGATTGTACTGGAAAGCCTCAATGCTCCATTGAAGCAGATCGCTGAAAACGCGGGCTTTGAAGGGTCAGTGGTGTTAGACAAGGTAATGAATGGCGCTGACGACTTCGGTTTCAACGCCGCAAGTGGTAAGTACGAGAATCTCTTAAGGTCAGGCGTGGTTGACCCTACGAAAGTCACGCGCTCTGCTCTAGAAAATGCCGTCTCAATTGCCTCAATGCTTTTGATTACAGAAGCAGTTGTCGCTGATGTTCCAGAAAAGAAAGAAAAAGGTGGAGGTATGAATATGGGAGGAGGAATGGCAGGTATGGGAGGAATGGGTGGTGGTATGGATGATATAGATTACTAACGAGTTTCTTCTACAAAACACAAAAATACGCCAAAAGCTGGCGTATTTTTGTGTTTTGTCCCAATCTTTTTTTCTTGAACCTCCTAAAAATTAACCAACTGTTTAATCGCCATTTGCAACCACACATTACCCCTATCTTGACCTCTCCTACTGGACTCAAGTACCATTACCCTAGAATTTTTAGTTAACAAGAACCAAACAACCAAAGACCAAGGAGACCTGACATGAGCGACAAGAAAACTACGATTTCAGTGGGGGTTGTTCTTGCTTGTTTGACAGGAGCTATCTGGTGGCTCTTCACCGCCTGGCCCCCCTATGAAATACCACTTAATATCGAGGAAGGAGCAGTTGTAGCTTCAGAAAAAATTCAACTTGGGGAAGAAATGACTTCGAACATCTCCAGGTTCAAAGAAGAGTTCTGGAAAAGAAAATATGAGTTTCTTATTGTTGGAGTAGTATCAGTTGGAGAACCCGGGTTCTTCGGTTTGGAGGTAGCTTCCCAGTCTTCATATCTTTTCCATGAAGATCTCTCACTGTTTCATGAAGTCAGTAAAATATCTTTCGATCCACAAACAAGAAAAGTTATTATAGTGATCGGAAGAGACTGGTTTGTCTTTGTGCTTTTTCTGCTCATTTTTGCAGGGGTATCCGTAGGTGTTTTTGTGTTGATCATGCGAAAAAAGGAAGCCTATGACGATGAGCAAAAAAGGAAGACGCAGATGGAGGCCAGTCAAAAGTGAAACAACCGGCTTAACGCGGCGGCCAACACCCGCCCGTTTTTATTTTCCGAAAATTGACCAAAAATAAATAATGTAGTATAATATATCTGTACTTTCAACGAGGACAAAATGCTCAGCAAAAACGAGTTATCAATGATACTAGGGATTACATTCATGATCCTAGTATTATTGAAAATCGACGAGATTGATGGCAAAAGGAGATCAGGAGACATACCCGTCGCCACACTCACAGGCAATGTTAAATCAATCGCCCCTGAGACCGTAAGGTCATGGGAAGAAGTAGCACCAGATCTTCCCGGGACGAAAGAAATTGCCTTTGATGATTTTATAAAAGAAGACTGGAAAGAGGTGAAAGCTTTTCGGTCTTACCGAAGAGAATCAATAGTTCTCTTCGGTGTGAAAAAGGTGAACGGAGAAGATACTGGTTTTATGGCCAGAAAGCCATTGAACCTCGGCCTACTCGCTGAGATCTACAATATAGAAAAAAATATTGACTCAACGAAAAAAGGGAAAACTATCTCGGTCCATCTCCAACTGGACAGACAAGTTTTCCTTACCGCCATAATTCTCTCTTTTTCCTTCGGGTTCTCCATTCCCCGGATTCTGGCCTGGCTCTGGAAAGAGCTAGTAGCAGCCCTCAAGCGATAAGCCCGCCCGAAAACTGCTTTCGGTCCCGGGTTTTTTATTTGAAAAACACACAAATAAGCATATAATAAGGTCTGAAAAGTAAGGCAAAAAGTCGAAGTAATAACCCTATTTCAAATATATAAAAACATGACAATACCAATTTTAGTAGTCCTAGCCCTCATCGTTCTCTGGCTAGTCGGTACGTATAACAAGCTCATCACTCTCCGTAATCGAAAAAACGAAGCGCTCTCAGATATCGATGTCCAGTCAAAGCGCAGGTACGACCTTATTCCGAATCTCGTGGAAACCGTGAAAGGCTACATGACGCACGAAAGAGGAGTTTTAGAGAACGTCACCAAAGCTCGCGCCGCGGTAATGAGCGGAAGCGGAAACGCCCTTGATAAGGCAAAGTCCGAAAATATGCTCTCCAACACCTTGA
>CAZGST010000037.1:0-327 GCA_964528655.1 uncultured Candidatus Saccharibacteria bacterium | reverse complement strand
GCCTCTTTGCGGTCTCAGAGAACTATCCAGACTTGAAAGCAAACACAAACTTCCTCGAACTCCAAAAAGAACTCTCTGACACCGAAAACAAAATGCAAGCAGCGCGAAGGTTTTACAATACAACAGTTAACGACCTGAATACTAAAATCCAGCACTTCCCGTCAAATCTCATTGCAAACGCTTTCAACTTCAGAGAAGAAAAATTCTTTGAAGTAACGAGCGAAGCAGAAAAACAACCAGTGCAAGTAAAGCTATAAAATGACATCGCTCTACTCCCACAAGGACAGAAATATACGGAAAACGTGGATTCTTTTTTCTGTCTTCTTC
>CAZGST010000036.1:2534-8407 GCA_964528655.1 uncultured Candidatus Saccharibacteria bacterium | reverse complement strand
GAGATATCCATGCTCCTATTCTCTCAGATGAACTAAATGGGAGCAAGTCTATTATCCGTAAGCGTCAAGGTATGGGTTGAGGTAGAACCTACCGTAGCATTCGTAGGAGTGTGAATATTCACGTAGATCAGTTCACTGTCTTCATCTAGGGAGTCATCAATCAGTGTCACCTGGATTGAGGTGGTGGAATTTCCGGCACTGATCGTGCTTGTGCCATTTGCGAGAGTGAAGTCAGATCCACTCCCAGTTGCAGTTGAAGTAGAGAGAGCTCGATACTGAATTGTGATACTCTGACTGGACGTAGCAGAAAGTTGGAGAATGAGAGTTGCAGTTGCACTCCCCTCACTATATGAAGACGTTGATGATATAAAGGAGAGGGTGGGGGCATCATCATCGTCTGTCGTTGTGTAGATGTGTTGTGTGGTAGTACCTAGTGTAGCGTTCGTAGACGTAGAAAGCTGAAGCACAATGGTTTCATCTACTTCATCAACTGCGTCATTTACGATTGTGATTGAGATGCTGGTTGTGGTATTTCCAGCAGAAATCGTACTCGTACCATTTGCGAGAGTATAGTCTGTGCCAGAGCCTGTGGCAGTTGAAGAGGATTGAACAGTGTACTGAACAGTTATGGTAAAACTTGAAGAGGCGGAAAGAGCGATCTCAAGTGTTCCTGTGGCTGTACTTTCAGAGCCAGTTGAGGTGGCGAGAGAGAACTGAATTGTTGGCGCTGAATCATTATCTGTAATTGTATATACGTGTTGCGTTGTGGTGCCAAGGGTCGCGTTTGTAGAAGATGAGAGTTGAATGACGATAGTCTCATCATTTTCATCGAGGCTGTCATCTGTAATAGTTACAGAGATTGATGTTGTACTACTCCCTGAAATGATCGAGGTTGTCCCATTTGCTAAGGTATAGTCTGTACCACTCCCTGTAGCAGTTGAAGAAGCAGCGATGGAGTAATAGAACGTGGTAACACGTTCTGTTGTTGTGGAAATATCTATACTAAACGTAACAGTCGTACTTGCTTCGCTGTTTGTTGAGGTGGCGGATGAGAAATTGAGAGACGGGAGTGTCTGGCTCATTCCAAGAGAGAACGGCACGGAAGAACTGGAAGACAGTTCTGTGCCAAGCGCAGTTCCTGAATTTGTAACGGTCCAGCTTGAGCCGTTGTATGTTAGAGCACATATATCATTACTTCCATCTGACATAATGACCATGAGCTTATCAAGTGTAGTAAATGACTCTACAACATATGATTGTTGGGTTGCGTTGGCACACCCAGTTATTCCTGTTACGTCGGTTTGTTGAACGAAGGTGCCTGTTGAAGTCGCTTTCAGCCAGTGAAGACGAGAGCCTGCTCCATCACTTGTGTCGTAGTAGATGATGACCACAGTATCTGTGTCCCCTACCCATCCAACTTGAGCCATTGCATCACCTGCACCAGGTGAGCCTGCAGTTGAGTCTACAGTGAGTCCATTTACCCAGGCATCACCGTCCCAGAGAGAAGTTCTCATATCATCACTATTTGAAAGATATCCAACGGCCATGCGTCTACCGTCGGGTTGAGCCGCGAGATCAACGAATGTGGGGGTTGTGGCTGTAAGGACGGTACCAGTTGTGAACGTATTTGAAGATACGAGTTTTAGTCCATAGTATATATTCGCGGTTGGTGCCCAGACAACCATGAGGTCGCCTGAGGTTTGCTCATATTCCACATCGAATACGTCTGTTGTTATTTGAGCAAGATTTGTTTCAAGAGTTGTTTCTGTTGTGCTTTCAGTCCACGAAGAGCCGTCCCAAATCACTGTAAAAAGATCGGAATTTGCGTCTGAATATACGAGAGCTATTTCGTTTGAACTTGGACGCTGTGCGAGCTTTATCCACTGCACAGATCCCGACCCAGGAGGAGTAGAAAATACGCTTGATGTTGCAGACCATGATCCACCTGAACGCGTACGATATTCTGGGTTTGTGGTGTTGTTTGAATAGACAACGAGCGCATCACCGGATGCGGCTTCGTATTCAATATCAAACTCTCGTTTTCCAGCATCTGGAACAGAGTCGGCAACCCAGTCAGCGCTCCAGCTTGGATCCGCGTAACGGAGCATTACGAGTTTGTCTGTTGCTCCAACATCTGCTAAGACTCCGACGAGCTCTTCTGCGTTGCTTAGTCCTATCTTATGTACCGTCCATTTGATCGTTGCGGATGCAGTTAGAGTTGACGTCACACTTCCCCACGAAAGAGCTGAATTATCCCACGTGCGAGCATACGGTGTACTGTCAGTGCTTGAACCGAATATAAGCCGGGTATCGTTTGCATCAAGTGTCTCCATTGCACTTGATGTCTTGCATGAGAAAAAGAGAATTACTAGAAGAATAACGTAAAATAGATTTTTATAATAAGTCATTTTACTTATTCTACGTTGGTAGTGATAAACCCTCATTATTTTACTTCGATCTATCTTATTGCTACGCCCGTGAGGAGAAGTTTGATGGCTTCGAGGAGATTGCCGCGCATGTTTGTTGAGCCGGCGTTTGATTGTGGTTGAGGAGCAGGCTCTGACATTGGAGCATCAACTCCTCCTTGTTGTGCACTGGGAGTTATTAGAGGCATCATCGGAGCTTGATTTTGTTCGAATCCGGAAGGAGGCGTCTGTTGTGAAAAGAATCCTTGCCCGTCTATGCGTTGCCCCTCTGGGTATGTTTGCGTGTACATTTTCTGTTCTTCGGGACTCATCATTTGCGGATTTATTTGGTTCATCATTCCTCCTCCCCCTTCATTTGGACCCAGTGGTATTGGAGCGCCTTCGTACCTCTTCATTTCGCCCTCTCTTCCATTCATCATTTTCTGTTTATACGCCTCCATTTCCGCTCCTGTCATTGAATTTGGAAATTGCTGTGGTTTCAGAGTGGGTCCGAAGCCTTGTCGATAAATTCCTTCTGTACTGTGGTCTTCTTGCGGTGCGCCTAACATGCGTGGGCCTTTTCTAATTTGCATTTCTTTTTGCATCATTTTCTGTTCCTCGGACATTTCACCATTCCTCATCATTTCTCCTTCATAATCTGGAGCCTTGCCTTCTCTATTTATAGAGTTGGGGTCGAATGGTGATTTGTTACGGAGGTTTTCATAGCAGGCGCGCATGACAGTTTCCATTTCAGAAGACGGTCCACTACCTTGTTCGGCATTCTTGAAGCTGTCTCCTAACTTCATTTTTACACACTCTTCTACTTCTCGTTGGAGGTTGTTAGACGGCATCACTTGTCCTTCAGACCTGCCTTCTCCATACTGCCCCTCTCTCCCATCCATAGATCCCTTACTCTCCATACTGCTTCTCATCTTTTCAAAACACTGATGCATTTTTTCACTTAGTTCGGGAGTGGGTATGGTGCCGCTCTGAATTTTTGTGAAGACCTCTTCACCTACAGACGCCTTCACACATTCAACAACTTCTGGTGGTATGTTTTGGACTTCATTTTTGAATCTTACTACTCCTTCTTTCATCCGCTCCACTTCTTCTTTGGAGACAAAACCCTGCTCTTCAGCAAAACGAAAACACTCTTCCTGATGCGCGGGATCGTTACAGTAATTTCTACAACTCTCTTCGGAATTACAGCTCCCTGGCCCTTTAAAGCCTGATTTCCGAAACCTTTCAGCTTGTTCAGGTTTTATAAAGCCTAGCTTTTCACCAAAGGCGATGCACTCTTCTCTGTGGCTTTCTTCATGACAGTAGGTTTCGCATTCGGTTTTTGATTTACAACCACCAGGAGTTTCGCCGCTCTTTGTGAGCTCCATGAGTTTTTTGAAGTGTTCCGCGGAGGGAGCGCCTCTCCCTTCTTGTCCATCTTCAAAATCTCCCTCCTGTGCAACGCCCGCGTTTTTAGCAAACGCAAAACACTCTTCTGCATGACTGAAGTCACCGCAGTAGGCTTCACAGGACTCTTTTGAACTGCAGTTGCCAGGCATCTTACCACCAGACTTTATGTACCCGAGAATCTTTTTGCCCTGCTCAATGTGCTTATCTTTTACGCCATGTTCTTCAGCGAACGCAACACAAGCTTCGATGTTGTCTATGTTACGGCAGAATGCCTCACACTCTTTTGGGGATTTGCAGCCTCCGGGACCGCCTGCGCCTGATTCAAATTTTGACTTAAATTGCCTTGCGCGATCAGCTTCTTCTTTTTTCATTAACCCATGACTCTCGGCGAATGCAATACACTCTGTCATGTGAGACGTATCTTCGCAGTAGGTTTTGCACTCTTCCTTATTATTGCAATTTCCTAGTTCGGGGATTGGGAAGGAAATTTTCAAAGCATTTATTTCTTCATCGCTTGGTTCGGGTGTAAGATCCTGGGCGTGAGAGATAAGAATGGAACTGCTTACAAGGAGTGCTGTCGCGATAATCAAACCGCTTCTTGATATGTTTTTCCTTTGCATATTTTTATTTTGAATTTTCAATAAAAGATTTCGCGGAATGGTTATTCAAATGGGTTTTTGTAGAGACCTTGTATTGGGTTTGGTACAGCGGGTGCAGACTCTGGAATCACACCTGGAGCTCCTACCTCTTCGTAAATTTTTGCACCAATATCTATATTCTCGGTGTTTTCTAGAACTGAAGACGTTGACTCTTGCGTTTCTTCATTTTCATTCTTTGCGCTTTGTGAATACCAAAAGAGACCACCTGCAATGAGCAGAACTATTATTACTGTGATTACGACTTTTATACTGCCTAGACCTTGTTGTTCTTTTTCCATCTTTTTATTGTATCAAATTATATGTAATCGAACCTTGATGTTTTAGCACAATCTGGTATGGTTAGTTGTACAATTATGAGTCATCCAGATCTAAAATTAGAAGCTCTTCGACTTCGGAAAAAAGGATTAAGTTACAGCGAGATTAAAAAATATATCCCGGTCTCGAAAAGTACTTTGAGTCTCTGGTTAAAATCCGTACCTCTATCTTCTGTGCATAAAAAGCGACTCTATACGAAGCAGATACTTATTCTCTCCCGTGGGGCGCAAAGTCAACGAGAAAGAAGAAAACGAGAGATTCAGAATATTATTCAACTGGCGAAGGATGACGTGTCATTCCCTCTTTCTTTTGATGCTTATCGGCTTTTTGGTGCGGCTCTGTACTGGGCTGAAGGAGACAAGACCAAGTGTTTTGAAATTACTAACTCTGATCCCCATCTTATTTTGTTTATGGTTCGTTGGCTTGAAAAGGTTTTCTGCATCCCACCCACTATATTAAGGCCTCGTCTTAATATATACCCCCAGCAGAATGAGAAACAAATAAAAAGGTTTTGGTCTGATCTTACTCACGTTCCGGTTCTAAACTTTCATAAAAGTTATATAAAACCTATTAGTAAAGGCTACAAAAAGAACAATCTTTACTACGGAACGATAAAAATTTATGTGCCCAAAAGTATTGATAGGCGATATAAAGTATTTGGATGGGTGCAGGCAGTTTTACAAGACATTGATCCCCATGTAGAATCAACTCTAAAAAGATGGACGCTTCTTACAAAAGGCGGTCGTCCTGTAAATATAGAAAACACACAACCGCCCGTAGCTCAATTGGCAGAGCAGGGGACTCTTAATCCCAAGGTTGAAGGTTCAAGTCCTTCCGGGCGGACATAGAAATTTTTTAGACAGCTACATTTTTACTCTGTATTACATCTTTGTAATACGACTTGGAAATCTTTTTCACTGTATTTATATTAATGATCATGATTAAGAAGGCTGTTATTGCTGCTGCGGGACGCGGGACGCGAATGTTGCATCTCACGAAGAATAAACCAAAGCATTTGATTCACGTTAAAGGTAAGCCTTTTTTGTATTATTTACTTTCGAATCTTAAAGAAGCTGGGATTACT
>CAZGST010000036.1:0-2524 GCA_964528655.1 uncultured Candidatus Saccharibacteria bacterium | reverse complement strand
GGGATTACTGAGGTTTTATTGGTGGTGGGACACAAGAAGGAGGCAATGGAGGAGTTTGTTCGTGACTACGGATCGAAGTTTGGGATTACGGTTGCGGATCAGTTCGGACTCTTTGGAACGGAGATGTACGGGAGCGCGATCCCGATAAAAGCGGCAAAGGATTTTGTCGGAAATGATCAATTTCTCGCAATATATGGAGACAATCTATATTCCCCTTCTGATATACGGGCGCTTCTTGAAAAGAATGATCGTTATCACTATGTTTCGGTCTTGGAACACCAAAACCCCGAGAAATACGGAGTTATTTCCGTACGAGATGGTTTTGTTTCAGACTGGCATGAGAAGCCAAAAGTATTTATCTCAAATCTTATTAATACCGGTCTTTACAAGTTTACGCCTGAGATTTTTGAACATTTGGAGGATGTGCGGATTTCGCCTAGAGGAGAGTATGAGCTTACGGATGTTGTGCAGACTCTCGCGAAGGCAAAGAAAGTTAAAGCCCGAATACTGGAAGACTATTGGTTTGATTTTGGGAATCCAGGAGACATAGTAAAAGTGTCTAGATTCTTGAATGACTCTGATAGGTGATATTTCTTTCGGAATTTTTGGTACCTTGGGTAGCCGTACGCTTTATCTGTTGCATGTGTCAATTTCCCTTTCTCCAGTTAGAATACAATTATCATGTTGATTACCCTTCAGACTCCTTTGGTTTCTATTTCCCGCATTGGGACGAGATTTGCGGCTAAGTTGAAACAGCTTGGACTTACGACTGTTCGGGATCTCTTGTGGCACTTCCCTATCCGATATGATGATTACTCTCGTGTGTACTCTATCGCGGAACTTACTGACTTACCGCAAAAATCAGAAGTAACAATACAGGGTACGCTAGACGAAATTACTTCAAGAAGAGGCTGGAGGAACAGGAGACTTCTCCTCATTGAAGCTGTGGTATCTGACGAGACAGGTTCAGTTTACGTTGTATGGTTCAACCAACCGTATATTACAAAGATCTTGAAGAAGGGTGTTCGGGTGCAACTTGCGGGGAAAACAGCGGTTTATGGAAAGAGACTTGTGCTTTCCAGTCCAGCTTACGAGATTGCGAGAGAAGAGGAAAGTCATCACACCGGTAGACTTGTGCCAATTTATCCTGAAACTCGAGGTATTACTTCCAGGGGAATACGAAACTTTATTTTGTTGTGCCTTGACTCCATTCAAAGCATAGAAGACCCTCTCCCAGCAACGCTTCGCGAAGCTAACGGCTTTCCAGAGCTATCCAACGCACTCCGACAGATACACTTTCCTGAAACAAAAGAAGAAGCTGGTATGGCACGAGAACGTTTTGTGTTTGAAGATTTATTTTTCCTTCAGCTTCATAATTTGATTGAGCGATTTTTACATTCGCAACAAAACACAGTTTCAATCCCGATTGATGTTTTGTTCATAAAAGACCTGGTCGGTCATTTGCCGTTTCTGCTTACTTCCTCCCAGAAGAAGTCTCTGTGGGAGATCGCGCAAGATGTTTCGAAAACTCATCCAATGAATCGTCTACTGCAGGGAGATGTGGGATCTGGGAAAACAATTATCGCGGTACTCGCAGCACTACTTGTGTCGCATCACGGATATCAGAGCGCTTTTCTTGCCCCCACTGAAATCTTGGCGCGCCAGCATTACCGTACGTTTCGAAATTTCTTTACTTCCTATCAGGGCGGAGTTGGTCTTTTACTCGGGAGTACAGCCCGAATTTCTTATGCGGATAACCTTGAAACAGAGGTATCAAAAAAACAACTTATTTATGAGATCGGTAAGGGAGCAGTACGGATTGTGTTTGGCACACACGCGCTTATTCAGAAAAATGTTGACTTTTTCAAGCTTGCCTTTGTGGTTGTTGACGAACAGCATAGATTCGGAGTGGCGCAGCGGAATACCCTACTCCGAACTCGAAACGAGGGAGAGTTTGCACCACATTACCTCAGCATGAGCGCAACGCCGATACCAAGGACTCTTTCGATGACATTATTTGGGGATTTGGACGTATCCCTTATTACTGAGGCCCCGAAGAATAGGAAGAAGATTATTACTAAGGTTGTAGCACCGAGTCAAAGGAATAAGGCTTACTCTTTTATTCGGGAACAAGTTCAAGCAGGGAGACAGGTGTTTGTTGTTTGTCCTCGCATAGAACCAGAGACGGAGGAAGAAAAGATAAAGAAAGGTTTATTATACGCACGCACACAGAAAGAGCAGTTAGCGTTGTGGGAGGTAGAGGTGAGAAACGTTAAGGAAGAGTACGAGAAGCTTTCGAAAAAGGTGTTCCCTGACTTACGGACCCAGATGCTGCATGGGAAGATGAAACCGAAAGAGAAAGAAGGGATAATGAGGTTTTTTATTGAAAAGAAGTTTGATATTTTGGTCTCAACATCTGTTATCGAAGTCGGAGTTGATGTGCCTAACGCAACAATCATGATGATTGAGGGTTCGGAAAGATTTGGACTCGCGCAATTATATCAGTTTCGAGGGCGGGTAGGGA
>CAZGST010000035.1:1272-8801 GCA_964528655.1 uncultured Candidatus Saccharibacteria bacterium | reverse complement strand
TGCACTTCAGAACGGAAATTCGGAAGGGAGTTTGGGATTGAATTTTGACCTAAAATTTTACCTTTTCTTATCGTTGATTTGAAAATAATTAAAGCATCAGTTTCTGATCTTCAATTTTTGAGAGGAGTTTAACGATGAAAGGATTGCGCATTGCTTTGCCGATCGGCCTGCTTTTGTGGGCTGGGATTCTCGGTTTCGCTTCGGTGTTTGGGCAGCAGGAGGCTGCGGGGTTCGAGTGGTATCGCTCCGACCTCCTTGCTCGGATCGCCGAGCTGGAGGTGGAGATGGCTCCGGCTCCGTCTGATTCAACACAGGAGGCGTTGATCCAGGAGTTTTTGGCGACGCCACCGCCGGAGGTTGTTTCTGCCGTGGATTCTGCGCGGCTAGACTCGACTCTCCGGGTTGCGTTGGTCCGGATTGAAGAGCATGTGACTTCTCGGCTGACGGTGGAACTCACCCCAGGGATGGCAGTGACTCTCGGGGAGAAAGCGACGGGAGATCGTCTGTGCGCCTCTTGGGACGGGGCTGGGACGGTAGAGATTTTTTTCGTGGAATATGACTATACTCTACCGTGCATAACGCCGGAGGTGGTTGTTACACCTCTGCTTTCCATCTCAATTTTGACAATGCCGCCATCGACACCGACCTTCGTTTCTGTGCCGCCGGGATGGTTCCTGATGGCGCAGGCTCTGCTGGAAGCAGAGCGCTGGCGATAGCGGATTGCGCCTCAACAAATTTGTACGGTGCCCGTTTTCACTCCATGTGGAAACGGGTACTTTTTATTTTTTTACACATAGAACGGTGAATAATTTTTGGTATTTTTCGATTTCAATCTAAGTAATTTTTATATTTTCGATAACTAATTGATTTCATTTATCTTGGTGATTCGTGTGAGGAAACCTTATTAGAAATGGTATAATAAAGGAGTAGGTGGGATTTCCACTTTATATCTTAAAAGGTCGGATTATTGAACAGATATTACGACTTTATGAAAGGATTACACATGGTTGCCTGGATTCTCCTTATTGTTGGAGGATTGAACTGGCTTTTGCAGGGACTCTTTATGTGGGATATTGGACAGCTTTTCGGAGGAATGGATGCTTGGCTTTCCCGCATAATTTATATTCTGGTTGGTTTGTCAGCGCTTTATGAGCTTTTTACTCATAAGGGTAATTGCAAGATGTGTGGAAGTAGTATGTAGAAGTAGAAATCCCGGCGAAAGCCGGGATTTTTTGTATGTAAGAGTGTCTACTTTTCCTCTTCCGGGATTATGCCTTCTTGGAGGTGGACCACGCGGTCAGTGAGAGCGGCATATTCTGGCTCGTGGGTTACCATTACGATTGTCTGACCTTCTTTATGAAGGTCAAGGAAGATTTTTAATACGGTTTCCGCAGTTTCAGAGTCTAGGTTAGCGGTTGGTTCATCCGCAAAGATTATTTTGGGGTTGTGGGAGACGGCGCGGGCAATTGAGACTCTTTGTTGTTCTCCTCCAGAGAGCTGACTCGGAAGATTTTTCAACCTATCCCCTAGGCCTACTTTTGTAAGGGATTCGGAGGTTCTTTTTTCAGCTGCATTTTTTTCCATACCTTGCATAAGGAGGGGGATCAGAACGTTTTCAATAGCTGTTAGTTCGGGTACCAGAGCATAGTCTTGAAAGATGTAGCCGAGTTCGTTCAAGCGAAAGAGGGTACGTTCAGTTTCGTTCAGTTTTGAGACATCGGTTCCATCAACTATTATCGTGCCGGAAGTTGGAGTATCGAGAAGTCCGAGTTGATAAAGAAGGGTGCTTTTCCCGGAACCAGAACGACCGGTAATTGAGATGAACTCCCCCTTTTTTACATGGAGATCGAGGCCTTTCAGGACACGGAGGGTTGTTGTACCAGATTGGAATTCTTTTTTGAGGTTTTTTACTTCGATCATAGAGGTTACCTACCAAGAATGGCGTCGAGGGTGTTTTGACGCACGACCATTCGGGCAGGAATATAACCAGCAATGAAGGTGGCAATGAGCAGAATCAGGATTCTTATGGATGTATCTTCAAAGGTTGCAACCAAGATTCCGTCACTGAAAGGGAAGTTTATTGGGTGGGCCTGAAAGTAAGGTTTCAAGAGACCGAAGACTATTATTGTTCCGATTACTGAACCGATTACAGCATAGAAGAGGGACTGGAAGATGTAGGCTATTTCTATCGAGTGAGAATTGATGCCAATCCCCTTCAGGATTCCGATAAATTTTTTTCTAGTTATGGCGTTTATGAAGATAACGATGAAGATGGTGATAGCGGCCACAACAAGGCCGATTGAGCTAATCATGTTTCCGAGGAGGGCAAAAGTGGCTTTCATGTCTTTGATGAATTTGGGCTCAGCTTCTTCGGCGGTTTGGATTTTGGCGTATTTTCCCAGACCGTTTGTGATAAGGGCGTTTTTGATAGAGAGGGGGTTTACGTTCTTATTGGCTTTCACAACAATTTCATCTACGTTGTAGTCGAAGCGGTTGATAAAGGTACGGAGTTGGGAGTCGACGAAAAAAACTCTGCGGTCAAGTTCGTCCACCTTACTTCTTACGATCCCTTTGACTCTTACTTCACGGGTGACGTCCCCGATTTTGATGCGGATTTTACTTCCGACATCAACATTTGCAAGGACTGGGAAGTTTGGGGATTCGAAGTCAAGATACTGTTTCAGGAGCATGGCTCCTAGGAGGACTTCGTCGTAGTCATCACGTTCGAGGTACTCACCTTTTACTACTTTTTTGGAGAGATTTGTGATTCTATCTTCTTTTATTGGGTCAATGCCAGCAAATGAGGTGCCTACGGTTTCGTCTAGTTCGATTGGTTTCCGTGATACTTGGTAGTTTGTTTCAATGATCCCTGCTTCAATGTAGCGGGCACTCACAGCTTCTACACCAGGGAGATTTTCAGCGGTTTTTATAATTACGGGAGTTTGTTCGATATATGGGCGTTGTTTCAAGGCAGAGATGAAGACGTCACCGAGGTAGTGAGTTTGCACGGCTTCTACGGCGCCTTGAATGAGACCAACTAATATACCACTCACAATCACAAGATTCAGGAATGTGAGTGTCATGATGAAGATGATGAGAATGTTGGTCCACGGGCTACTGCGGCGAATTTGGCGGGTTGCGAGGAAGAGGGCAACTTTTGAGATGGTGCTAAGGTTTTGGGAGTGGTTTGCTTTTTTTGTTTCCATACAATCGCCATGTATTGTATGAGGAAAAGGAAGTAATGTCTAATTAGTAATAGCTTGATTACACCCAGGTTTTTGTTGGGTTCTTAGAAACCTGGTTTCCAGTCGACGTCAGGCTTTTCAAATCACGCTAAGAGAAGATTCTTTGAATGCCCCAGACGAGACCTAACGTTGCGATTGTGATTGCGGTTATTTTTATAACGCGGTCGTAATGAATAGTTTTTTTGAGGAGAAGGAGAAGTGGGGTTACGAGCGCGAGAATGAGGAGCTGTCCAACCTCAATACCGATATTGAATGAGATCAAGGATGGAAGAAAGTTACTTTCGGGAATCTTGACTTCACCTAAGAGACCGGCGAATCCTAGGCCGTGGATGAGCCCAAAGAAAAATACGGTTGCAATTTTATTCTTCATTTGGTTGAAAAAAGAGATATGTTTCAGGAAGACGGTTGTGAGGGCCACGTAGGTGATTGAAAAAGCAATCATTGGTTCGACAATTTTTGACGTAAGCGTGAAGAGTGAGGTGCCAGCGAGAATGAAGGTTGTGGTGTGGGCTAGAGTAAAAGTTGCGGTGAGCTTCAGGATTTCTCTTACGGAGATAAACACGAGGAGGAGGGAGATGAGGAAGAGGATGTGGTCGTAACCAGTTAGGATGTGCTTGATGCCTAATCCGACGAAGCGGATGCTCTCGGTAAGAGAGATTAAGGGGGATTTCTCATGATCCATGAGTCTTTGGATTTCTTCAATGTCTAAATTTGGGTTTTTATCGAGGTATTTTTGGATATCTTCAGGGAGGAGTTCGTGGGCGTGAAGTGGAGGCGAGAACACTATTACTGAGATAACGAGTATTACGATGCACAGCAAGATTTTTTTGTTCATATTCAGTCGATTTACAACTCGCCAGCTGGGTGAGTTACAGGCTGTTGATTATGGAGTGTGAGATTTTTGCGTATTGAATTGAGAAGTGAGGGTTAAGGAGAAATGCTTTTTCAAGGAGACGTTTTGTTTTGTCTGTATCCCCTAGTGCGTTGTTAATCATTGCGGAGTGGAAGAGCGCAAGGGCATCATGTTCGCCTAGTGTGAGGGCTTTTTTAGAATACTCTTCGGCTTTCGCGTAGTTTTTGTTTTTATAAAGAGTCCAAGCTAAGATGTCGGCTGCGTTTACATTCGGGCGGTTTTTATATCCAAGTGTAGCAAGGGTGAGCGCGTATTCCACATCAAGATCATGATCAGCGAGAAAGAGCGCGTATTCAAGGTCTGTGTCTACACCTGATTTTTTTGAACTTTCAAAGGCTATTTTTGCGAGGAAGTATTGCTGATTTGCTTTTGTAGTATTATCGAGTGAGATGTGTATATCTCCGATCGCCGTTGCGTATTGTGCAATCGGGAGAATGCTGAATGCTTGTTCGAAATAAGCAAGTGCTTCTTGAGGCTCATTTTTTGCGAATGCGATTTTACCCAGTCCTTCTAGGGCTGGGGGATAGTTTTGAAATAAGGCAAGAGCTTTTTTGAAATGCAGATCGGCTGCTGTCAAATCACTTCTCGATTCAATTTTTCCAAGTTCCACTTCAGCCCAGGCAACATTTTCTTTGAAATTTGACCCAGAGTCTATCGCGTTTTTTATGGCAATTTTTGCTCCTTCTGTGTCACCGTAGAGTTCTCGGATATAGGCGATCCGGCTCCAAGAGTTGAAGTCGGGCAAGGTGTCTACCATTGTTTGGAGTGTCTTCTTTGCCTTTTCATACTCTCCTAGTTCTATTTGCGAGTCAGCAATTAGTCCTAGGTAGGAGGCTTTATTGGGGTTTAGGGCGTGAGCGTACTCTGCATATTCCAGCGCTTTTATAAAGTGATGGCGGCCGGCTTCGATTGTTGCGAGGATATTGTAACTCTCTGCGTTTTTGGGGTCCTCCTTTTGGATCTGGGATATTAGTATTTCTAAGTTTTGATAGAGTGCAATATCAGCGGTTTCTCGTATTTTTTGAAGGTAGGCGTGTGCGAGTTGAATTTTTAGGTTTTTATTTTTAGGATTTCTTTCTGAATCTTTTTCGAGTTTTTGGATGAGAGATTCTGTTTCGGGGGAGGCGATTGAGAAAGAGGTGTTTTTTTTGTTTTGGTGTAGACGAATAAGAAGAGAGCCTATGAGGATAAGGCTTATTATTGAAGCGATAATGAGAGTGGAGAGATGCTTCTTCATGTGTGGTTAGAAGTTGTGACGTAATGATAAACGGAGCCTGGGCTCCGTTTATCATTATCACATTTCGGTTATAGTTCCAGAAATTGCAAATTTACGGCAAGACACAGACTGAGACTGCCTTCGTTCCATTACGGCAAGGCACAGTGTGGGATGCTGTCAAAGCCGCTTCCAGGGAGTGCGAGGTACGGGAAGGTTGCGCGGAAGGGTTTGTCATTCGTATCAACACCGTCGCCGAGTTCTGTAGCGAGTGGGTCAGGAGTGAAATCGGGATGGAAGAGCGGATAGACTGCGCCTGCGACTGCTTGAATCGAGATGTCTGTTACATCATCCGCGAGTCGTCTTCCGTTTGGGTATCCGGCAGTGTCGCCTCCCAAGACCCCCATCCTATTCTCTACTGCTGCTGGGGCAATTGTGAGATTCAGACGGAGTTGTTCTGATGGCTTTACAGAACTTCCCATAGTAAGACCTGGAATGCCAGTCAAGAAGACTGCGACGAGGTCGTCTCTTGTGTCAGTTGGAACCGTTATTCCATAGAGGGCATTTAAGAGAGTTGCCAGCTCTGGGTCTGTTACATAGCTCAAGAATTGAGCGTCGTCTTTCGGTTTTGAACCGTTCCATAGATCCTTATCATCAAGTGGGATTACGACTTCATTTACAAGCGGGGAACCGAGTCTTGAGATTTGAACAAGGTTACCGCGCATGTTTACCTTGCCATTATCACGAATGACTTGGGTAGACATTCGTGAGGCTGAGGTCCAGGCGCCTATTATCGCATTTTCCGAGGCAGCTGAAACGCCTGCGCTTTCCACCTCTGCTTCAAGAGGTCGGGGTGACTTTCCGTCTCTCGTCACATGTCTTATTGGCACTTGGATTGCGATAGAGTTAACACTGTATCCTTTCAGACCATCAACACCGTCTCCTACGTTCCCTGGGAGAGTTCTGATCGTTAAGAGATCAAAGAGACCGCCAAGTTCTACGAAGAATGGATCATCACTCTGACCGGCAAAGACTTTTGTGTTTTCGCCAATTCCGTAGATGCCTTGCGTTTGCAGACTGGCGTAGTCAGGCATTGACTTTGGGCCTACGTTTGAGGGGACAGTCCATCGACCGTCGACCATTAACTTTTCTTCACCGTCTTCGATTTTTGTGACACTGTACCTCTGATAGACGTTTAGATTCTCGTCATCAAGGGAGGTTACGGCGCCGGTTGTCATTAGAAATGTCCTGTCATTTCTTACTCGGGTATCAAATTTGAAGCGGTAAATAATGTCTGATTTTGCATCCCCGTCGTTATCAATGTTTATGTCGTAGTAGGTGTTGTCGTCGAAGGTGTAGAAGTTTGGACCTCCGGCTGGCTCTTGAAAGGGGATGTAGTTCGCGATCATGGTTATGGTATCCGGCTTATCGGGACTTACGAACATGTAGAAGTCAGTGCCGTCAGAGCGGGGATTGCCAGCAATCAAAGGGGCTTCTCTGTAACTTGAGGCGTTTGCGGTAATGCTTCCTGCGAGTGATGCGCCAAGAGCGATCACAAGTAATGCTGCGATTTTTGATTTCATGTGGTGTTTTTATTTTATTATTTTGGACTGTATACTCTCTCGACCTTTGCGGATGAAATACTTAACCTAGTTAATTATATTTCTAAAGATTTATTCGTCAAGGTGTGAGTGTGTCGTTAGCGTTTATTTAGGAGTGTCGTTATTTTTTATGATTGCTTGGAGCACGCGGAGGTAGTCGTATAGTTCCTGGAATTTTACTCCTTGGATCAGGTGTCTCATTCTTTTTTTAAGCATTTTTTCAATCAGCGGCACATGATTTTTGCCTTTTTCTGAAAGCGAGACCATTTTGAATCGTTGATCTTTTACTTCTTCGGGTAATAAGCGGCGCTTGAATATTCAGAAGTTTTGCGAGTTTTTTTTGGGACGTGTTCTTTTTTTGTTCAGAGAGCGTGCCGAGAATGGCCCAGTCGAGGGGTGTGATACGGAATTCTTTTAAAATTATTGAGGTGTGTTGTTTCAGGGTTCGGAAGGCGTGGGTTTGGAGCATGCCTACGTGGTATGTTTTTGTATATTTTTTTGCTTCTTTGATTTTTTTTAGAAGTGGGATCATCAGGAGCATTTTAGCATACGGTTTT
>CAZGST010000035.1:0-1262 GCA_964528655.1 uncultured Candidatus Saccharibacteria bacterium | reverse complement strand
TGTAGTAGGTAGTAGGGAATAAAAAATCCTCGAGGGCGGGTTACGGCTCGAGGAGGGTTGCGATTGGGGGGTGGTGTGAGGCGTCCAGATCAACCGCGGATGCTGGCGGGGACGAAGGTCCAGATTTCTTCGGGCGCCTGGAGGATTTCGACGATGCCGATACGTTTCCGTAATCCAGAGCATTCCATGATTGATTCACGATTGGCGAAGTAAATTTCGGCTAACCAGTTTGATGTGATCGGCCACGGATCGGCCCAATATCCGTCGATGTTTCTGGAGATCAAGGGAAACGGTCTGTATTTGTTGTCGGCCGCTATCTTCAATTTGTTTACCTCGACTTTCATTGAGAAGCCGGGATAGTCGAAACCTTTGGCTTCAATGTATTGGATCTCTTCTTCTTGCCAGTGAATTTTGGCGACAACCGAGATTTTTTCGATACTGCCGGGGCCTTTGACTTGGAGAACGAAACCGAAATTTTCGTTGGTAAACACTTCTTTGCAGACAATGATGTCGTCCACACTCACCGGAAGATTTGAAATAAAGGATATTTTCTTATTTCCTTGTCCCGGCACCCTCATCATTCCCACCCACTGATTGTCTGAGAATTTTGATGTCTTTGCTATACCGAGGATATTCTTGTTCATGACGCGCCTTCACTTTCTGTGATTAGAGTGATTGGTTTTTGGGAATGTAACTATTTGGTACTGTGTCAAACTTCGCTTTTTTAGTCAAATAAGTGCGAATGTCTACGGAAATGAGATTTAGATCAACGTTAGATTTTGAGTGATGTCCAACATCGTTTAAATGAATAAAAAAATCCCCGAGGGCGGGTTGCCTGGGGGGAATTGTAGATTGAGGCGGAGGTTTGACGATTTTAGATCAACCGCGCATGTTCGACAGTTGGTGATAGATGTCGTTGTTGCTGATACCGACGATTTGGTCGATTGTCGACTTCTGCATGCTGGCGAGCGGGCCGATGAGAAGCATGAGAGCTTCGTCGACCAACTCCAAGTGGCCGCTGAAGGAGAAAATCAGAGAGTTGTCGACGCGGATTGCGCCGCCGAATTTCTCGGCAAGCTTTTGCCGACTCTCCCAACTGCTTATATTGCTGTGATTTGCGGCGAGCCTGATCGCTTTTTCTTCAGCAAGAGCCGAGTACCGATTGACTCTCTCGTGGGCTGTAGCTCCGTTTGGTACATCGCCGATCCCGAATTTCCGTTCTGAAGTGCACCAGCATAGACATCCTCGTCGAAAAAAATTGA
>CAZGST010000034.1:6634-9232 GCA_964528655.1 uncultured Candidatus Saccharibacteria bacterium | reverse complement strand
TGGCAAGATAGCTGAAAATTCTCGCATTGAGCTTCGTCACGCAAGAGATGAATCAATGAAAAGCATTGAGAGGAAGTTTCACGAAGGGGAGCTCCGTGAGGACGAAAAATTCAAAACCAAAGAAACCATCCAAAAAGAGGTTGATCGGGTAAATGACGAGATAGAAAAAATTGTCGGATTGAAAACAAAAGAAATCCAAGAATAATTTATGACCCTACTTATTACCATTATTATCCTCTCTTGTGTCGTTATTATTCACGAACTCGGACATTTTTTTGCTGCCAAGTGGTGCGGAATAAAGGTGGATGAATTCGGAATCGGATTCCCTCCAAAGTTAGTATCAAAAAAGTGGGGAGAAACAGTCTACAGCATAAACCTCCTTCCGTTCGGAGGCTTCGTGAAACTCCATGGTGAGAATGAAGAAGTAGATCACGAGTCTGAAAGAAGTTTTATCAAGAAAGCTCCCTGGAAAAAAGCACTGGTACTAGTAAGTGGAGTGCTCATGAATATTGTCCTTGGGTGGTTTCTCTTCATTATCATCTCCGCAGTAGGGGTGCCACAGAGTGTGTTTGTGAGCGAGGTGAGAGAAGGCTCTCCCGCTTCACTTGCGGGAATTGAAAAAGGGGATGCCGTCTTGAGTATAAGCTACGGAGAAATAACAATTGTTCCAAAAACCGCAGAAGATGTTGTGCTTGCGATTGAGGCAGCAAAAGAAGAAAGAATCCTACTCACACTTGAACGAAATGGGAAGGAGATTACAGAAGAACTCGAAGGAAGGCTAAGACCCCCAGAAGGCGAAGGTCCGTTAGGTATTGGGCTCGTTGAAGTTGGCATTGAAAAAAAATCAATCGGGGCAAGTATTATAGAAGGAGCGAAAGAAACTGGAATGGTACTGAAATCGATTGTAATTGGTTTTGGAACCCTTATCGCTGGAATATGGGGAGATCACGAGGTCTTCAAAAACGTAACCGGTCCGGTCGGAATCTTTAACATAGCAATGAGTCTTAGCACTCTTGGCGTGCTCTACCTGCTCCACTTTGTAGCCTTTATATCTCTGAATCTTGCTGTCCTGAACATTATCCCGTTTCCTGCCCTAGATGGCGGACGGCTGCTTTTTGTAGGTATTGAGAAGCTGATTCGAAAGCGTGTTCCCCAGAAATGGGAAATGTACTTGAATCTCGCGGGCTTTTCAGTCCTTATTCTTCTTACAATCGTAATCACGATCCGTGATGTTCGTCAGCTACTATAGGCCCTTACTATTGTTTTCCCCTCTCCTTTACTTTGACTCTGGCCTTGATGTAATCTAGAGGTAGTAACCGCATCAAAAATGCGCTTCTTTATCAGACTCTCCGCTAAACTATAAAAAATCCGTGGCAATAAAAAAATACATTGGCATAGACCTAGGCACAGACAGCACCAGAGTCTATCTCAAAAAAATTGGTGTTATCATAAACGAACCAACCATCGTTGCCTTCAACAACCGCACAAACAGAATTGTCGCGCATGGAGTTGAAGCAAAAAAAATGCTGAGCCGCACCCCAGCGCATATTACCGCCATGCGTCCAATCGTTCACGGAGTGATAGGAGACTTTGACATGGCCCGTGAATTTATCCAGAAGCTTTTACGTGATAAAAAGCTCCCCTGGTCATGGCTTACTGAAACCGTCGTAAGTGTTCCCACGAACCTTACGGAAGTTGAACGTAAGTCCGTGGAGGACTTACTGAAGGAAGCTAACGTGAACCAAGTCTACCTCATTGAGCAACCAATCGTATCAGCAATAGGAAGTAGACTTAACGTTGAAGAACCAACCGCTCATCTTATGGTAGATATTGGCGCTGGTACAACTGATATGGCCATCATTTCCATGAATGGCATAGTTGTGTCAAAGCGCCTCAAAATAGCTGGTGATTATCTGAACAATGAAATAATAAAAGGAGTACGCGAAGAATTGAAACTCCTTATCGGTGAGCCAACCGCTGAAGAAATGAAAATCGCGGTTGGATCCGCCATGCCCCTCACGGAAAGACTGGAGGTAGTGGTAAGAGGTAGAGATATGACTACCGGTCTCCCTCGCGAAATAATAATAAAGGACACTCAGGTAAGAAATTGGCTATCTAGGCCCCTGAAGGTAATTATTGAGAGCATCAAAGACCTTATCGAGATGACCCCCCCAGAACTAGTCGGTGACATCTATAAAAACGGAGTTTACCTGAGTGGTGGAGGAAGTCTTCTGAGAGGAATTGGCGAGCTTACAGAAAAGGAAGTCGGAGTTTCCGTAAGGGTAGTCGAGGACCCGATGATGTGTGTATCAAGAGGAATTGGAACTGTTACCGAGAACATTGAAGGATATCATCACCTCCTGAACTCCTTTGGCAAGCCAAGAATGTAACCACTTCGTGAATCAATGATAAGACTGCTTCAAAAAACAGCGTTGACGATCGTGGGCCTAGGGATTATCTTCATCACCCTTCTCTATTGGGGTCCGAGCGTGAGCGCGCTCCAGAAGGTAAAGTCCGAAATAACAAAGATAAAAAACGGAATAGTTTATTCTGAAAGACTCGCCTCCTTAGAGTCAGAAAATGAGAAACTGAAACATG
>CAZGST010000034.1:0-6624 GCA_964528655.1 uncultured Candidatus Saccharibacteria bacterium | reverse complement strand
CATGAATTATCCTTGCTCACAAAAAACCTGCGAGAAGAAACTAGAATCGGCAGGCTAACAGCCGAAACCTACACGCTCTATCCATTCAATAATAAAAGAAGCATCATTATAAACAAAGGAAGAGAAGACAACGTAACAGTGGGCATGCCCGTGCTCACGAAAGAAGGAACCCTTCTTGGAAAAATAAAAGCAGTCTGGCGAATACAGAGCGAGGTTGATACTATCTTTAACTCGGAATGGAAAAGTAGTGTGGCAGTAGGCAGAGCCGGCGCCCGCGGTGTTCTGCAAGGCGGAAGCATTCCCCAAGTAGAGTTTATCTCAGAATCAGCGTCTCTTCAGGAAGGTGACGTAGTAATGAATATTTCTCCCGAGCTTCCTCTCTATCTACCTGTCGGCGTCTCAGGGAAAATCGAGAAGGGTGGAGAAGGAGGTCTTCAAAACATAGAGGTGAAGCCAAGGGTGCAGTATGAAAAAGTGGACGGAGTAATAATAATTACAAATTTCCCATGAGACAGTGGATAGTGGCTGTTTGCGTCATACTCCTCTTCCTTGGGACCTCATCTAGAATCCTTAGTGTTCAAGGAGTGGTAGTTAACTTTGTTCTTCTAGTACCGATACTTGGCATTATTCTTGCTTGTGAAGAAAAATACAGCCGTACTGAACGGCTGGTCTATGGAGTAGGGGGAGTAGTACTGCCAATTATATTTTTTCCATTTTGGATAAAAGAAGTAGTAATTGCGGTTATTGTTGCTGCGTGCTTAGGACTTCTTTTCCACTACTTAACCGGTAACGAGTATTTCGATCTAGTAATCTGTAGCGTGGGAGGAACACTCATTTTTTATAGTCTTTTGAAATTTATCGGAGAACCATTCCCAACCATTGGAAGTATTATCGGAGAGTCAATTGCAAATGGAGTAGTGCTACTACTCGCCCATGAAGCGATAAAACGATATATTGAACCCGAAACATTATTCAGATCGTAAGATAATGAGAGAGAACCAGATAAACATAGAAGACATCTTAGCTGATCAAAGCGTTGACGATGAACTCTTGGAAGTCCCGCTGAACGATCGGGTATTCAAGCTATTTTTCGGAGTTGCGATCATTCTCTCCATCCTCGTTATTATTCAGCTTACGAACATAGGCGTAACCGAAGGCTCCTCATATAAAAAAAGAGCAACGCAAAATATCACGAGAATCAAAACTGAAGGAGCTGCTCGGGGAGAGATAGTCGATAGATTTGGTAAAGTTCTCGTGTCAAACGAATCAAGTTTCAATGTATTTATCGTTCCGCACGAGCTCCCCGCAGGAGCTAGTGGGAGGCTTAGTATTATTCATAAACTAGCTACAATTCTTGAGATAGACGAATCAAAGATTTTACAGGACATAAAAGAAAGAGATTGGAGATGGTCTGACAGGATTCTTATCTCCCAAAACATCTCCCATGCCGACCTTATCGAAATCACCTCACTGAACAGCGATGCGATTGAAATCGACCCCGGATTTACCCGTGTCCACGAGAGCCCCAAAAAAGCCGCCCATATTATCGGGTACACTGGTCTGGTAAATAAAAAAGACTTGGAAAATAACCAAGCGCTCCGCATTGATGATGAAATTGGACGACTTGGGCTAGAGAGTACGTATGACAGAACCCTGAGAGGTACACCAGGAAAAGAGGCATTTTTCCGGAGCTCTAGCGGAAAAGTAGAGGACGCGAAAGTACTCCAGATCCCAAAAACCGGAGAAACAATTTCAACCTTTATCGACAGAGAATTTCAGGAGTATTTTTATGACAGGTTAGGAAATGCGCTTCATGAACTAGGAAGAGATATCGGAGTTGGTATTGCCGTGAACCCAGAGAACGGTGAAGTACTAGCGCTAGTAAACATTCCTTCCTTTGACGCGGGTGACGTTTCCGCATCCCTGCTAGAAGGGAACAACCCATTTTTCAATCGAGCAATAAGCGGTCTCTACAATCCTGGTTCGACAATAAAACCTTTGGTTGCTCTTGCGGCGCTTGAAGAAGGAATAATCAGTCCAGAGAAAAAAATATTTTCAGCTGGATACCTTGAAATTCCAAATCCGTATCAGAAAGGACAATTTACAAGATTGCTTGACTGGAAAGCGCATGGCTTTGTAGATGTGAGGAGTGCTCTCGCAAGATCAAGTAATGTATATTTTTACGAAGTTGGGGGTGGCTTTACGGATCAAAAAGGACTAGGAATCTCAAAGCTGAAAGAATGGTGGGAGAATTTTAACCTCGATCAAAAAACTGGCATTGACCTGAAAGGAGAAGAAAGCGGATTTTTACCAGATCCGGAATGGAAAGAACGCACAAGAAAAGAATCGTGGAAATTAGGGGATACCTACAACGCAAGTATTGGTCAGGGAGACTTACTGATCACCCCTCTCGCACTCCTGAACTACGTAGCAACGATCGCGAACGGAGGAAGAATTTTTACTCCAAGAGTAGAGAAGAGTAACCCAGTAAATGTAGCGAAGGATTTGACGAGTGAGATAAAGGATACAATCGGAGAAATTCAAGCTGGTATGCGAGGGGCGGTAAAAGAGTCATACGGCACAGCACATCTTTTGGACGGACTCCCTATGACATCCGCCGGCAAAACCGGAAGCGCTCAAGTTGATAACAATAAAAAAGTAAATGCCTTTTTCGTGGGATACGCGCCATTTGAAAACCCCAAAATCGCGATCCTCGTCCTTATCGAAAACGCGAGAGAAGGAAGCTTGAACGTTGTCCCTGTTGCCTACGACGTTCTGAACTGGTACTACGAAAACCGCCTCCGCAAAAGCTGATTACTCCCTTTCCTCTATAATGAAGTAGACGAGAGAAAAGCCTTCTGGTATACTGGCTTTTTCCAATAAAGAAGACTGAAAAAATCAATAACAGCCAATGGACCAAAACTACATCTCAAAAGAAAGATTCAAAGAGCTCCAAGAAGAGCTCGCAGCCCTCAAAAAAACCGGAAGACTTGAAATTGCGGCTAGATTGAAGTTTGCAAAAGAACTTGGTGATCTATCTGAAAATTCAGAGTATAAAGAAGCAAGAGAAGCCCAAGCCCAGGTAGAAGCGCGCATTCTGGAGCTGGAAGAGCTTCTCCGCGTAGCATCAATTATCAAAAAATCAGATGACAGCTCGGTTGTCCGTGTTGGAGCAAAGGTGAAAGTAAAGAAAGGGGGTGATATACTAGAGTTTACAATCGTAGGTTCGAGTGATGCGGAGCCTGGAAAAGGGTTTGTGTCAAACGAGTCCCCAATTGGTAATGCTCTTTTAGGGAAGAAAGTGGGAGAGAAGGCGGCTATGAAAACCCCCAAGGGAGACATTACATTTGAAATACTTGGTATTGAGTAAGGTGGTTCAACATAAAAGCAAAGAAGTAGAATCCTTCTTGGGCTATCCCGTTAACTTAACAGCAGAACTAAGCCATGCTCGAGGATTTAATCAGCGAAAGAAAAAAGAAACTTGATAGATATAAGGAGTCTCATGATCCGTATCCTGCGGCTGTTTCTCGCACCCACAAAATAAAAGAAGCACTGGGCGAGTTCGATACGTCGGAGAAAGAAGGGGTGAAAGTAAGTATTGTCGGACGCCTTATATCTATTAGAGGCCAAGGGAAAATTATTTTTGGTACAGTGAGAGATGAATCAGGTGAGATGCAAGTAGTTTGGAAAGCAGATGAAACAAAAGAATTCAAGGAAGTAGATAAGGTCCTAGACTCCGGAGATATCGTTGGCGTTACAGGCACGCTCTTTGTAACTGCGCGCGGAGAAAAAAGCGTCCAGACTGAAGAATATCAACTACTTGCGAAAAGTGTGAGACCATGGCCATCGACTTGGTATGGGATTGAGGATATTGAAGCGAGGTATCGCAACAGATACCTCGACCTCCACCTGAACCCCGAGGTAAAGGCCATGTTTGAATCGAAAAGCCGTTTCTGGAACGAGATAAGAGCGTTTCTGCTTGAGCACTCATTTACCGAGGTTGAGATGAATGTATTGGAGTCGGTCCCTGGTGGAGCAGAAGCAGAGCCTTTTATGACCCACCATAACGCCCTTGACGCCAACTTCTATTTGCGAATCTCACTTGAACTTCCCTTGAAAAAACTCCTTGTGGGTGGCTTTGAAAGAGTCTTCGAAATGGGGAGAATCTTCAGAAATGAGGGAATAGACAGGGACCATCTCCAGGACTACACCCAGATGGAGTTCTACTTAGCCTACGCGGACTACACAGAAGGCATGGGTCTTGTGGAAAATATGTATAAAAGAGTAGTCAAAAAGACTATTGGCGGGTTAGAGACAAGCTATCAAGGAGAAAAAATTAACTGGGGAAAATCCTGGAAAAAAGTTGAATATAGCGACATTTTCAAAAAACACGCGGGAATTGATCCTGCCGAAAGTTCGGAGAGTGATCTTATCAAAAAAGCAAACAAATTGGGAATTACCAGTGAAGATAATTTAGGAAAAGGAAGACTCATTGATCTCATCTTCAAAAAAACCACTCGCCCTTCTCTTATCGATCCTTGTTTCCTCATAAATCCTCCAGTTACAATCGAACCTCTCGCAAAGCGTTTGAAAGGAGATAGAAATAGAGTAGCTAGGTACCAGATCCTTGCCGCAGGCACGGAACTCGGAAAAGGTTTCTCAGAGCTTAACGATCCTTTTGATCAAAGGGAGCGATTTGAAGAGCAAATGAGGTTGCGTGAAAAAGGGGATAAGGAAGCGCAAATGATCGATGAAGAATATATTGAAGCAATGGAATACGGCATGCCGCCAAATACCGGATTCGGTATGTCGGAGAGGGTATTCTCGGTTCTGATGGATAAGCCGATCAGAGAGTGTGTTTTTTTCCCCCTTATGCGTAACGAAAAAAATAAATAATTAACGCTATGTTGGATATAAACCTTATTCGCGAAAATCCCGATCTTGTCAAAGACGGAATTGTGAAAAAGAATGCCGATCCAAAACTCGTTGACAAATTTTTGCGTCTTGATAAAGACTGGCGCGCGCAAACAAAAGCGCTTAACGAACTCGAGTCAGAACAGAACAAACTTACCCGCGAACTCTCTGAAGTTCGCACTGAAGACCTCCTCTCAAAAGCCCAGATACTGAAAAAGAGACTTGCTGAGATGCAGACTGAGGTTACAGAGATCGAAAAGAAAAGAAAAGAAGTTCTGTATGCAATCCCAAACATCCCACTTGACGATGTACCCGTGGGAAAGACCGAAAACGAAAATGTGGTTGCAAAAGAAGTGGGGCGTAAACCAGAATTTGATTTCGCACCAAAAAATCACTGGCAAATTGGCGAAGCGCGAGGTTGGATTGATAAAGAACGCGCCACAAAGGTATCTGGAGCAAGGTTTGCTTACCTGAAAGGCGACTTGGTAAAGCTAGAGTGGGCACTGATGCAGTTCGCGATGAACATATTAACAAACGAAGACGAAATTAAAAACATCATCTCCGAAAATAACCTGAAAGTAAGCGGAAAACCATTTACCCCCGTCCTCCCACCTTTTCTCATCCGCACAGAGCCTTATGAAGCCATGGATCGTCTCGAACCGCGCGAGGAAAGATATAAAATCGAGGGCGAAGAATTGTGGCTAGAAGGGAGCGCTGAGCACGTTCTTGGTAGTATGCATGTGGGGGAAACCCTGACTGAAAACGAAATGCCGATACGATATGTTGGTTTTGCGACCTCATTCAGAAGAGAGGCCGGGAGTTATGGCAAAGATATGGAAGGAATCATCCGCCTGCACCAATTCAACAAGATGGAGATGGAGAGTTTTTCTCTCTCCGAACAAGGGCTAGACGAGCACCTCTTTATGATCGCGATCCAAGAATATATAATGCAGCGCCTTGAGCTTCCGTATCGAGTTATCATGAAATGCACCGCTGATATCGGAAAACCGAACGTTCGCGGAGTAGACATCGACGCCTGGCTTCCGGGACATAAAAAATATCTTGAAACTCATACTGCTGATTATATGACAGACTACCAAGCAAGACGCCTCAACACCCGGGTTCGTCGTAAAGACGGAGCTCTTGAGCTTGTGCATACAAACGACGCAACCGTGCTATCCGAACGCCCCTTGATAGCCATTATCGAAAACAACCAGGAGGAAAACGGCACTGTCCGTGTTCCCAAAGTCCTCCACTCCTACTTAGGGAAAGAAGTGATAGGGTAGTCTTGTCTTCCGCTCCAGGCCCTACCCGACTTGACCCCATCCTTATCATAAGTTACTTTGCCCGTAGCATCGGTGGGTACTCTTAACCAACAAAATCCCACTCAATTACAATAAAATCTTCGAGGAATTTTTATGGAAGCCAGTGTAGTTGTTGCTCTGATTTTTTCTGCGTTCTCAGTTGTTCTGCTTTTTCTTGCGGTTGGGTTTCGCGCCCAACGGAATCAACTTCGAGCACTCATAAAAGGGGTTCGGGATGGAGCAAAAAAAGAAGTTGATGCGGCAAACAAAAAGGTCGCGCAGGCAATCGAAAACGCAGCCGACGACAAGCAGTTACGGCAAGCCGCTACAAAAAAGCTTCAAGAGCGTGAGACAATAGACTTGCTCCCATTTAGTTCATCTGAGAGAATAGGAGCATGGATATCTC
>CAZGST010000033.1:8489-9300 GCA_964528655.1 uncultured Candidatus Saccharibacteria bacterium | reverse complement strand
TGCTCCTATTCTCTCAGATGAACTAAATGGGAGCAAGTCTATTATTAGGCGCATGTGTCTGGATCCGGAAATGAGACCATGAAAGCGATCCTTCCAAATCACCGCGAAATTTGGAAGTGGAGAGAAAAAGGTGCATCCCCTTAACTGATCCCTCCCTCGACACAATAAATCCTAAAAATCCCCCAGTAGAAAGAGACGGGAAAATCCACCCATAATTTTCCGCAAGGGAGTTACCGCAAGTTGGAAGAAAAAGCGATCTCCCCACGTTCTGGTATGGGTAGAAAAAATCCACCGCACCGTTATGAAAAAAATCGCCCTGTCCGCCGAACCCTCTCTTCAAGAAGAGGCAATTTTTAGGCCGCCTCTTCGTAAGGAGGTGATAGAAAGAACCCCCCACGTGAAGCTCCCTTTTTTGAGGAGTATCGAGAAAATGGGAGAAAAAGACCCTCCCCGGCACCCCTCGAATCTCTTGAACCTTAAAATCCTCGCTACCGCCAACAAAAAAAGCGGTAGTTAAGATAAGCTCAGAAAAATCGAACAAGCCCTCCAAAATTTTTAAGAAGGAATCATCGGGTAGACTCCTCTGCGACCCCACATCTGGAGAAAAAAACGAAGCACCAAACGACACCAAGTCGCTGAGCCTCAGTTTCGTTTCTCCCGACGGCTCGACAAGATGCTTATTCACATGTCCTCCAATATAAATATAATTGTGCTCAAGATTCCATGTACAACCTAACGAAGAAGAGCAAAGTTGTCAAAACGACAACTCAAGATGTTGATTCTGCTAACAAAAATTCCTGAAGAAAAAAAT
>CAZGST010000033.1:435-8479 GCA_964528655.1 uncultured Candidatus Saccharibacteria bacterium | reverse complement strand
CTACAGATTTCCACCCCCTATCCTTCTCCACACTCTCATTTTTTGAGGCTAAAGAAAAGTAAGAAAATGGAGGAAAAGAAAGCCCTCCGTCATCGAGAAGCCAGAAGAAAAATGATTTCCCTTCATCATGAATAGAAACAACATATTTAATTGAAGGGAATAGAGCAGGCATGTTATCAGACGGAGTAAAAAGTCTCACCCGACTTCGGATGAAAATTTTTTCTGTTTCCAACCCGTCTAAAAGAATCTGATAAATCTGATACCGGGCTTCTGAAAACTTCCTCTCGAGAAGAGAGAACTTTCCTAGTTCACGCGCATTCAGAATGATATGCGTTCCAGATACCGAAGCCCCTCCGCCACTCACAAAACCAAGCAGATAATCAATCCGGCCTTTGTGAGAGGAAGTAGTGAGCCACCCCTTGTAGGGAGAAGGAGGAACAAGCGGAGGGTAGTCGTTCCCCAAGGGAAACTTAAACTTTATTTTTTTCAGATCCATCCAATATGGGACGGATTCGAAAAAAAATACCGCGAATGGCCGCGCCTCCAAAAAGAAAATGAGTTTTTCAAGCACGTCACCCGGGAGAGTGCCATGCGAAAAAAATTCCGGTCCAGCTCCCCGAGGATACAAAGAAACCCCCAAGGAGAGCACCTTCCAAAATCTTTCGAGTTTCTGCGAAAAAGGCAGACTTTTCATAGTCTTCTCTCCAGTAATCCAAAATGTTATATGCAAATACTGCTACCAACCTAATGAAACCAGAGATAATTGTCAAAGAAAAAAAGCACAATAGCGTGCTTTTGTCTATAAGTTTCAGCGTTAGGGGTTGAAATAATTGGAGAGCCTCACAAGCTGAGGTCGCGTGATAAGCTGGCGTAACCAAGAAGAAAAGGGGAGGAACGCCTTTCGTTGCGACCATCTGGGGACTCCTCCTTTTAGGAAGGTCCCTTCCCATCACATAGATGATGGGCTCTACATATTCCTCAGAGCAAGAAACAATCTCCACATTTCAACCCCCACATGCTTTTGATCCTCTCGGTCTAAACCGGAGGAATGGGGCCGAGGCATGCCCAAACGCTACAAGCATTATGAAACAAAAAACCATGGTCTGCAACAAATGCACACCATGGTTCTTACCTGCCGAAGATTTTTTTTTTACGCTTCTTGCGCCTCCTCCCTCCACGGGCAAAATATTTTGCCCAATAAGAAAGGATGTGCCTCTCCGCCTCCGTCTCGCACGCGTCAAGTTGAGGTACAACACCCAAGAATGCCCCCATTGTTCCGTGTATCTTTTCTTTGGAAACCAATTCTGGGTGTTGCCGAGCAAGATGAAGGAGTCCTCGGATCCGCCTCCGATAATGACCAGGGATCATGATCCGACCATCGATATCCATCCGAAGACCAGTTAGCATAACCGGTCCCTTATGGAGATCAACGAGTTGGCACTTCCGGTAGTTGATCGGAAATCCCGCGTCCGTGACAAATTTCCGCATAATCCTCCTCCTTCTTTCACCAAAGTCCAAAACAAGAGGAGAGGAAAACGCGATATCATCAAGAAAGCGGGTTACTCGAAGGTGGCTCCATTCTCCCTGCATCTTTTCAAGAATACGCCGATCAATGAAGTGATGGGAATAAATATTAAAAAGGAAAGGAGAAGAGAGAGATCCCGTAACAAGGCCCAAGGAGTCCCCATTCTGGAGAAAGCAATATCTACGCAAGAATTCAGAAACATGGGAACGAAAATTATTAAGAGCAGGAACAACGGCACATAAAGCCTCGACCATCTTATTGAGCTCTACGTGCTGGTATGCACGCGAAAGGTCAACAATATAGAAAAGTACATTTCCTCTATGCGCCAAAACATTCCTCGTTGGGTCTGAACCCTTAACACATCCAGTCGCTAACGGCATATGAATGTGGAGAGAGTTCAAAAAGCGTAAAAAACGCTTATGAATCAGCCTCATCCCTTCATTTGGGTTCCCAATCAAACGATACTTCGTCTGTCTGCTCTGAAAATTATCATCCCTGTGGATCCGAAATTGGAATTTCGGTTCTTCCGGCAGGCCGTACGTAAACCTCTCGATCGAGAAGTCCATACAACCTTCCTTCCTATAGGTTAAGATCTACTCAAGTTCTACCCCAAACCAGGTCACAAAAGCAAATCCACTCCGTTATTCTTTTCAATCAGGTTGCGTGTTTCATGTTTCTGGTTTCTAGTTTGAAAAATAATTCATCTTATCCCCAGGTTCTGCACAGGTTATTCCCAAAAAGACATAAAAATTTCCAAAATCCCTATTGACTCCAAAAAAAAGAAGCATATGATAGAGAAACCGAAAACGAAATTTATCAACAATCAATTCAAAATCACTTTACGGAGTATGCAGTGTTTCCTCTCTAACAAACTGAATACTCGAAGCCCGATTTCTTTCTGGGCAAACGAAACATTACTCACCGAAAGTTCAAAAGACCGCTTTACCTAAGGCGGTTTTTTGTTTTTGACTACGCTCGTGTCCTGTGTTCCTAGAAGACACAAGCGTGCTCAAAAGTAAAGTTTATTGCATAGCATGGCTTGTTAGCACGAAAATTGAAAAGGTCGAAAATAAAAAAATCCCTGACCCCTTACAAGGCTGGAGGGAATAATTCAAAAATCCTTCGAGCTTTGGAAAGGGACACAGGGAAACAAGGTCGAAAATATAAGCTAAATTAGTCGAAAAAATAAAATAATAATTATGACAAAAAAAATACTACTTAGTTTAGGAGTAATTGCAGTAGTCGGATCAGTAGCGGCCGCAGCCGCGACAGGTGCTTTCTTCAGCGATACAGAGACTTCAACTGGGAATACACTTACCGCCGGAGATATTGATCTTCAAGTTGGTAATACTGCCTATTATAATGGGGTTCTAAAGACAAACTCCAGCTGGGCATTAGGCGATATAACACAAGGGGAGTTTTTCTTCAATCCAGCAGATTTTGGGGACCTGAAACCGGGCGACTGGGAAGAGGACACTATTGAGCTTCGTGTTGGATCAAACGATGCATGGGCATGTATGAGATGGCAGACAGTTGAAAATGATGAAAATAGTCTAGCTGAACCAGAAACGAACTTAGGCGACACTGAGGATGTTGATCCGTTAGTTGTAACCGATGGCGAATTAGCAAGCGAACTTAACTTCATGTTCTGGGCAGATGATGGAGATAATGTTTTAGAAATAGGCGAAACTCCAATAAGCCTTACAACAACCACAGCGGCAGGGCTCTTTAATGGGGCGTGGATAACACTAGCCGACTCCGCAAAGAATATATTTGCTGGAGGGGCAGCCAATACGCCTCTTGTAGCAAATTCACAAGCTCCAGTTTTCCTTGGAAAAGCATTCTGTTACGGAGCACTCACTACAAGTCCGGTAGTCCAAGACGGACAAATAACACAAGGCCCAGATGATCCAAGAGGGTTAAATCCAGCCGATCCAGGCTTTGATTGTGGTGGTGAAGGAACATCAAACCTGACTCAAACTGACAAATGGGTTGGTAGCGTCGAGTTTATGGCAGAACAGGCGAGAAATAACGCAAACTTCCTCTGTTCCCCACAGAACTAACCCTCCTTCTCACACCATGGCATTCTGTCATGGTGTGAGAGATCGTGAGGATGCAAAGCAAGCGAATCGAATAAATTATTTATGAACTTTATAAATGAAAATATTTATTTTGAAGTTCATCTACTATGAAAAGAATATTAACCAGCCTCCTCATAATAGGAGCAACAATTGGAACTATTAGCGTTGCTGGTACAGGCGCTTTCTTCTCTGATACAGAAACGTCTAGCGGTAACATACTGACCGCTGGTTCTCTGAACTTGCAGGTAGGGAGTACTGACCCCACAACCTTCAACTTTACTGCTACTGACATAAAGCCTGGAGATATTGGGGAAGTAGAAGTTCCGGTTTCGAACATCGGCTCCATTAACGGATTCCTGAACATAACTTTCTCGAATCTTGTTGATGAAGATCTTGGATGTAACGAGCCGGAATCATCCGCACCTGATGCTACCTGTGGTAACCCAGGTACTGGTGAAGGCGAGCTTCCAGAAAGCATCAACTTTTTGGTGTATTTGGATGAAAATGGTAACAATGCCTACGACGTAGGTATTGATACTCTCGTCTACCAAGGTCTTGGTCAGGGTCTCCTGCAGGGTGACCTCTTCAACTATCCTTTTCCAACTACCACGACAAAAGATTTCCGCTTTGAGTGGAATCTCCCCTCAGGTACTGGAAACATAGCGCAGAGTGACAAGATCGGATTCGATATTACATTCGAACTCTCCCAGACTCTCGTACAAATCGCCGGCAACTGGCACCTGAATGAAAATTCTGGGTTAGCAGCCGGTCCTTCCGCCGGAGTTAGCTCACAAGGTTCTTTTGCCGGTAACCCATCCTGGGTTCCAGGTAAATGGAATCCTGCGCTTTCTTTTGACGGTGTTGATGACTATGTGAGTTTTGCGGATGAGAGTGCGCTGGATGTCACGGGTGATCTTACGCTCGAAGCTTGGATAAAGACGAGCCAAAGTGGCACTCAGATCATTACCCGTAAAACCTACGCGTATGAAATCTTTGTCTACAATGGTCATCTTGGTGCGCTCTTAGGGACTGGAACTACTTGGTCAGGAGGAGACATTGTCGAAGGCACAGCAAACATCGCGGATGGTGCCTGGCACCATGTTGCAATGACCTACTCTGATGTGAGCAACGAACTGAAACTCTATGTTGATGGAGCGCTTGATGCGTCATCTGCTTACGCAGTCTCCCTAGGGTCAAACGCCTTTGATCTTTTCTTAGGCGCTTGGAACGACGGCACTGGAAGCGGATTTTATCTGAACGGAAGCATCGATGAAGTGAAAGTCTACAACAGAGTCCTGTCGGGAGCGGAAATCGCGACCCGCGACGCAATCGGTTTCTAGTACCTCTCGGAAGTACGGGAAAAGGAAAGCCTTTTCCCGTCCTCTCCGGAAGTAAAAAGTTTCATTACTCTCTTGTTATTTCCAATGAACATTCTCCGTAAGGTCATCTCATACACCATAACTTCTGTAGTTGCCGTTATTCTGATCGGTCTTGCGCTCTCTCTCCTTCCAATCCAAGGAAATGTGAAGCTCCTTGTTGTTCTCTCAGGATCAATGGAACCTGCCGTGAAAACCGGGAGTCTGATTGTGATCAAACCCTTCGATTCTTACCAAATTGGAGACGTGATCACCTTCAAAGGTGAAGGAGAAATTCCAACCACTCACCGCATTGTGGAAATGAGAGTTGAAACCGGAAAGCCGATCTACAGAGTAAAAGGAGACGCGAATGAAGAAGCTGACAGAGCAGAAGTTCTGCAAAGGAACGTACTAGGGAAAAAGATTCTCCACGTTCCTTACATGGGCTATCTCGTAGAAACCGCGAAAAAACCGTATGGTTTTGCCGCCCTCATCATAATCCCAGGGGTTTACATAATCTGGGGCGAAGTCCAAAAGATCCGAAAAGAACTCGGTCATAAAAGAAAAAAAGAAGAATGAGCAAAGTAAAAGTAAAAAAACTGAAAATTGTTTTCAACAATGATGCTTCTTGGAGTATTCCGCTAGGTACGGAAAAAAGAAAAAAAGTTATCAAAGACGCGTCATTCTTGAAAATATTCTCCCTGCTCCTCAAGGGAAGTGAAACCGCCTCCTCCCTCCCTTACTACTCCTTGAGGAGGAGAAAGAAGAACACGCACAAAAATCACCTGCGTCCTAGACTCATTTTTCTCAGAATAAACGCGATTTTTGTGATCTTCCTCCTCACGGGCGTAGCTCATCTCGGACTTTTTTCCATCAACGAAACCGTTGCCCGTATGAGCGACCTTGAAGAAACCGAAAATCACGTGATCGAGAGCGGCACCCTGCAGCTTGTGCTAACAGCAAGTACAACCGGTTGGAATCCAACTGGTAAGGAGCTTGATCTTTTACCGGGAGATACTGTCGAAAAAATTGTTGACCTCTTGAACGAGGGCTCCCTCCCCCTCATCTACACCGTGAGTTCAACTGAGACGGGAGGAGATAACGCTTTCTGCAACGCTCTGCTTCTCGAGTCCACGCTTCAAAACTCCTCAACTTCTGATTCTGGCACAGTCTTGAATCTGAACCTCGGTCCCGTTCTCTTTGAGAGTCCTGAAACCTGGATCTTCAACGTAACTCTCCCAACAAGTTCTACCGGTTTCAGTGGCAAGGAATGCGCCATAAACTTTATCTACAAAGCTTCTCAAGAAAACGCGACTTCAGGTGAATGGGGTTACACAGACTCAAGAATTGTGTCGAATCTTTTCCGCGCCGGCACTGTATCGTCAACTGAGCCTGACGATAACACTCTGAAGATCTCTCCCATCAAAGATCTCTACATAGACGAAGACCATGAAGATAAGAACTTCGGTGAAAGCACGAAGCTTTTGGTGAAATCAAAAAAGAATGCGAACGCGCGCACCCTGATCCGTTTCCATCTTCCGTTTCCTACGAGCACGACTATTCTCTCCGCGAACCTGAAGCTCTACATGGCAAAAGCTCCAAACGAGTCTCGGCTCTATGAAGCAAGGCGCGTTGAAGAAGTCTGGCATGAAAATGATATCACCTGGGAAAATCAACCCGACGTATCAGGTGGGGCGACCGACATCATAGAAACAGGCACTACAAACAAAGTGAGACTCGCCTGGGACGTAACAAACGATGTTGAAAATTTCGTATCCGGAATCTACGGAAACTTCGGCTGGCAGATACGTGACAACGCGGAAGATAACAACTCGACGAAGCAAGCAGAATTCAGATCAAGAGAGACAAAAGCCGTATCCCAGAAGCCATTTATCGAGATTGCTTTTATTACCCCTCCGGTATCAACAAACCATCTTGTTATAAACGAGGTCTATCCCCGCGTTGCAAACGGGAAGGGTACTGACTCGAAAAATGAATGGGTAGAAATCTACAACCCAACAAACGATCCCGTGGACATTACCGGCTGGAAAATTTGCGACTCTTCATCCTGTGACACGATTCCTGCAAGTCCAGCGATTCCCGGGAAAGGTTTTGCGGTAATCACAACCCACTCCTCAACTTGGGATTTCTGGCCCGATCTACCAGCAGAAGCAATCAAAATTGTTCTTGGCGGAACAATTGGAAACGGCTTTCGTGATGAAGGGGATAGCGCGATTCTGAGAAATGCTTCAAATGTAAAAATTGATTCCATGAACTACCGAGATCAAACTTCCGAGTTCGACCCCCCTGTCTTTCACCCCAAGAAAGGCATCTCCCTTGCTCGAATTGTGAAAGGTTATGACACCGATACTTTCTGGGAGTGGATTTTGAACGCGACTCCGAACCCCGGTACAAACCCAGGCTCTAACGGAGTGGAAATAATCCGTTTCGCGGAAGATGGATTAGCAATTGCACCATTGGCAATTGGATTGGAACCCGTAGTTGATACTGAAGAATTGGAAAGCGATCCAATAATGACAACTCTTGAAGAAGATAATTTATCCACTGAAGAAAAGGATCTTTCCGAAGATGCGGTAGAAGAAGTTGAAGAAAGCCTGACAACTCCCGAGGTTGTTAACCCCGAACAAGTTAGCCCAGAAGAAACCCCTCCTGTTACAAATGAAGCGCCAAGCGTAGAAGAGAGCCCAACCTCCACCGAAGGTATGGAGAGTGATAATGGAATTCCTGAAGAAACAACAACAACTCCTACTACAGATAGTAAGGAGGAAACATCTCCGGATATAAAAACCGAAATAATTCTTGAGCCAGAAAGCACAACAACCCTCGAATCAGCGACTACAACCGAGCCCCCACCTTCTGAATCTGTGGAGTTGAGCGAAGGAGAGCCCGGAACCCCAGAAACTGAAAATTCAGAAACTCCTGAACCCGAAATCGTCCCCATAGACGTAGAAACCCAGACTTCATCAGAGATTCAAATAGTTGAAGAACAGTCGGTCAGGAATGATTCTGATGATCCCGAAGAAACTGGAGCTGAATCAAATAATGTGATTGAATAATAATAT
>CAZGST010000033.1:0-425 GCA_964528655.1 uncultured Candidatus Saccharibacteria bacterium | reverse complement strand
ACAAAACCATCCTCGTCTCAGCCCTACTAGCATTGAGTTTTGGTTTTACGAGTATTGCGAACGCGCAAGCTACAAACCTGGAAGTCCAATTTGAACAAACCCCTCTTTTTTCCGACACCAATCTTCTGCCAGGCGAAGTTGTAAGTCGTACTATCATTGTTACGAACAACACCCTCTCTTCACAACCAATTGCGATCGAATCCGTCAATATATCTGATCCAAATAGTTTCGGTAATGTATTGGAAATATCCATTACCGAAGGAGACATCTTCCGCTATGCGACTTCTACTCTCTCCGCATTCTTTTCAAACGGTGAGACCCTGCTCTCAAATCTAGGAAACGGAGCAAGTGCTACCTACCTTGTCTCAATTCTTCTCCCGTCAGGCACTGAGAACGTCCATCAATCAAAATCCCTCGGCTTTGAT
>CAZGST010000032.1:1251-9390 GCA_964528655.1 uncultured Candidatus Saccharibacteria bacterium | reverse complement strand
ATGCACCGTAATTTGGAATGCACCCACAAGACCCATAGTTGCAAACCTATCTGCCACTTGCAAACACTTCATAATCTTACTCTCGCTTCCATCCGGTCTCTTTGCATGATTCTGCGCCACGTGCGCTATAATCTTCCACTCTTCGTCTGTAAAAAAATTTGACAACGCCCTATAACGCGGAAAACACTCTTCCCAATCCCCATAATAATCAACCGAATGAAACCATCCCGCCGCCTCCCCAATGAGTGCTTGCCGCTCATCCTCAGTCTTCTTCCACAGAAGCCTTCCCGTAAAATCCGAAACCACCCCAGCATGCCACCATGGATGAGCTCTAACTTTTTCATCCCACTTCTTGTGATCCCGTATTACCTCAGAAACCACCTTCGGCTCCACCTCCCAATATCTTTTGTATAAAATTTCCTCCGCCATGAAAATAAAACAATCTCCACTAAAGATTATTCAAGATACGCAAATACTCTTCAGGAGAAACTCCTAACACCCTAAGATTATTCCTAATTATAAAAACAGGCAAACTACTATCTCGCGGAATAACAACCGGACGCTTAATATTCTCCCGCCAATAAATCCTGTGATCACCTCGTTCTCGCTCGAACACACAACCAACAAATAGTAAAAACTTTTCAAAACGTTTCCAATGAATTGGGACAATTCGAGGCATAAAAAATATGCTCCTACGCATTCAAAGGTACACGAATTGTCTCTTGTTGTTGAGACACAACATACGGAGGACTCCACCCCTTCTTTATCTTCTGCCATCCCAGTTCACTGAGCACATCCTCTAGCGTTCCCTTTTTGTTAATTTCCTCAAAAAAGAGCATTGCCGCTTCAACGAACCTACGCTCAGCTTGTTCAAATGTCTTACCTGAGGTAGATAGTTCAATAACAGGAGAATACGCTACGAAAGACTTCTTTTCACGTAGAATAGTAACCGGCAACTGAAAATGTAGTGAGGACTTCTTCATATGTACAAACCTATCACAAAGACAAGAAAAGACAAGAAATCTCTGTCTAGGACACAGAAATCTCCACCCCCGCCGCATCATCAAACTGCTTCAATCTATTGAAATCTTTACATTCCGAATCCTGCTCTTGTATACGTCTCACTTCCTGAAGAAGCATATGGATACCTCCTCTCCGAAGAGCATCTTCCGCCATCGCTTTCTGCTCTCTACCTCGTATCGCAAGCGGTGCAACAAGCATCCCATCTGTAAAAATGAAAACTTTATATCCCAGACGCAAAGGCACTTGTCCAATCTCAAGGTATTTCAGCATGACCTGATCCGCGCTCCCTTTCAAACTACAGTAACCATTACCTGATGGGTCATTCTCCCGACGTCGATTCTCTTCTATGACCGAAACAACTTCCGGATGACCAAGCACTGCAGACAACGACATTTGCTCACGTCCTGATACCTCAACCGCTTTCTGAATCTCTAACGCCTCAAACTTCTCCGCTTGTGAATCTGTGTTCCACGAGCACTCTCCCCGTTCGTTCATAATAACCATAATACAATCTCCCGCCCTCGCGAAAGTGAGTACTCTTGTCTCTTTATCAATCTTCACTACAATCCCAGTCGTACTCAAAAGCTCCGATCTAATCTTCTCCGTAACTGGTATCTCTCCCGCCTCCTCTCGAAGTTTTTCATTCACCTTCAAAATAGTAGCAGCCGGACTAGAATCCATCGGCTCCTCTCGCACAACCCGAACTGCAATCTCCGAAGCAAGCCTACCTGGTGTCTTCCCAATCTTTGTAAAATACTCCACATCCCCCAAAATCGTCGCCCCATCAAAAACAGACGCAACAACTACATTCTCATCTTCCTCATAAAAAACCTGATCCTCATTCTTCTTCGGGTCTCCTCTCCTCTCCTCTAAAACTATTGCATGATCAAAGGCCTTCTTTTCTTTTTTTCCAAAACCCGCACCCATCTCCTTTGAGTTCATAAATATAAAAATCCTACCTCCAAAACCTCATCATTATCAGCCCTTTAAGATAAAAAACAACCCACATGCTAATAATCCAGCATATGGGTTGGTACTCTGAAGCCGCCGACCACTTTACGCCACCTCAATCCGCGCCATGATCTGTTCGTTCAAAAAACGAACAAAGTCTTCGGACCGAGATGCTGACAAAACATCCTGCATCCGGAACCGAAGTAGCGCAAAGATCAAGTGCTCCACGCGGGCGCCAATCACCCGCTCGGAGTCCCAATAATCGTCGAAACCAAACTCGGCGAGCTCCGCCATCATGCTCGGTTCCGGATTAGGACTCCTCTGAGAGACTTCTTCGATCCGTTCCGCAAAGGGAACGATCTCGTCCCCTTTCGTGCAGTCGTCGAGGTACCAGGCCAACCCCTCGGCCACACTCACCTCACCCCGAAGAAATCGGAGATTAAAACGAGGCGAACAAGCCTCGATGAGCACCTTGCTCACGGTCTGTTGCTGAATCAGGCTCTGGAGCCGACGCTCTGCGGCCTCCTTCTCCCCGGAAGAGAAAAAACGCTTCTGGTGACCCTTCGCCATCCTTTTATCCCAGTCGTGACAAAGCGAAGAATTGGCCATCACCAAAACCTTTCCCGGCTCATATCCTAGCAACGGCGCGATCACCTCCATCGCCGCCGCTTGCACTAGACAATGCCGGCGGACATTGGACCAGTCTCCACCCTTTTCCTCGGGATCATTTTGGAGCTTCCCGAGATCAAGGAGGACCGATGCCGAGAACCGACGCTCAATATCCAAAAAAAACCGCTCCGCGCCATCTAATTCAAACAAATCCAAAACACACCTCCAAATTCTTTTTTTTCAAAACCTCGCTAATCCGACCTCATAAAACAATAAAGGCCAGTTAGCACTGACTATCCATAACTATACCACAAAAACAAAAATTAGCAAGCTAAAAAATCCGCATTTTTCCTACCTAATTCCCCCACTAATATTGACAAGCCCAAAAATGAAGAGCATAAATTACCCAGCACAAAAACTGGAAAGGATAACGTATTGAACCTCATCTTCCAAAAAATCGAACTTCTGAGACTCAAATTAACAGCCTTGAGCTCAGGTGCTAGAGACTGGATCTTCATGGGATCCTTGGTCTTCAGCTACCTCACTTTCGTCTTGGTTCTCGATCCGTTCTCTTCTCTGCATGGAATGGTAAATTCCATGACGTTCAAATGGTTCTCTGAGACAATTACTGGGTTACTTCCTGTGTATACAGGCACAGCAATCCAGTACTTTTTCAGCAAATGGGATCGTTTTTCTAAGATCCCGGAAAAAAATCCAGAGAACCAAAAAAGAAAAATCCATTTGCTCTTATTTGCATGGATCATCATCTGCGCCGGATTGCTCATCTCCGGCACAATAGGAATCTTCTTCCATCACGTCATCTCGTGATGGATTTTTTTATCCTTAAAACCAAACCTCCACGCCCCCATCTATCGAGGTTCAACCTCGATAGATGGGGACAGTTCAAAGAAAGAATTGACAAATAAACACCCGAACATTATAAATCACTTAGCAAAAAATCACTTCCTTAAAAAACTATTGGGAGACAAAAATGGAAATCATCAGAATCACCCAACTCGACCTCTGGAGACTTGTGGATTTAGTGAAAACCACATTCCCTCAAGATTTTCAGTTTAATGGGGCCTTCGATGAAAACAAGTGCCACGAGATGTTCATGGGAGCCATTGAAGATCCGAACGAGTTCGTTTTTATAGTAAAGCGTGACGAAGAAGTTATCGCCTTCGCGTACTACATCAACAAACCCCCAAGCAATGGAACGATCATCCTCGAGATGATCGGAGTCCTTCCAGAGTTGCAAGGCCAAGGTGTTGGAAATAAACTCCTCGGGCAAGCAAATGTAATGGTAACCGAACTAGTGAGAAAGGTTGGCATCGAGGTAAGGACAATCCACCTCACAACGAACATCACAAACCACAGAGCCCGTAAGGTCTATGAGAATTGCGGATTCCGTGTCATCGCTGAGCTCCCCAGATTTACTGGGCAACCGGACAATATCGAGCTCTTCATGTTGTGCGACCTTAACGATACCTCTGGTCTATCAGAGCTCTGGACCTAACGGATCCGAAATCAATTCATCCACCCCCTCCATCGCCCCACCGCGATGGATTTTTTTACCTCAAAAACCAAAATAGAAAAATACTAACAATACCTACCCGAACCTAAAAAAAGATGAGGCGCACATACGCAAGCTGGCAAACCACAATCAAAAAATTCGATAGCTACATCCTACACAACTAAAAAATTCGATCTGCGACACACAAACAAAACCACTAAAATTTATATAGTTGAATGAAGTGCGCAGCTCTGCAGTCAAAAAAAATACGAGCCGTATGAATTAATACTACGAGCTTGTTTTCTTGACGAAGAGTAGGTAGATCGCCAACTAGATAAATTTCAGTTACTTTTTCCAGGCAACCGCTATCAAGCTCTGCGTAAACACTCCCCTCCTACTCCCCGTCTCAATAACCCTATAAAACTTCAAGATCCCTTCAATAAAAAACCAAATACAGTAGCGAATAAAAGACACAACCCCATGAACAACCGGCCGAAGCGGATACGCTGCAACTTTTGAAAAACCTGCTCTTTCAAGAAGTAGTTTCAGTGTATGTTCTGTAATCTGCACCCCCCTGCCAAAAAGCCCATACTGCACCCTGCCTGCCATCGGACTTTCCGCATTTGCGCTCTTTATTATACACACCCCTCCCTCCTTCAAAGATACATACACTACAGAAAGCAACTCTCTCACTTCTTCCGAGTTCATCTCTGAGAGAACATCCATTATAAAAATCACGTCATAACTTCTATCTTTTCCCCGTAAATAACTCATAGCATCCCCATGATGCAGATGTGTTATCTCCAACTGATGCCCAAGGGCAATCTTCTCCCTATTCAGATCAACTCCCTCCGTGAAAGAATATCCTTTCGAATGAAGCCAGTGCACAACTCCCCCATACCCGCACCCTACATCCAAAATTTTCGCAGACCTATCTTTCGGCAAAAACCTCCCGTATTGACCCTTCCACATAGAAAACTGACGCTCTACATCAGACAAGGTCAAATTTTCATGGTTTACCAATGATCCATTCTTCATATAAGGAAAGCGTACCATAGAGCGCGTACATCTTACAAGTAAACCCAAAAAATATTGAAAAAAATACAAAAATCCGTACAATAAAATGACTACTAACCTTATGGAAAATATTGAAGGGAAACGCATCTGCGTAATAGGTGGCGCAGGATTTTTGGGGAGCCATCTCGTTGATTACCTCATAACCGAACGAAACTGTTTTGTCCTTGTCCTCGACAACTTGATCTCTGGCCTCAAAAAACACATCCACAAAAATGCCGAGTTTGCCTGGTTCGACATTCGAGAAGACGAGCACGAACTTGTAGGTATCTTGAAAAGCCATCAGATAGAATACCTCTTCAACTACGCAGCTGAACCCTACATCCCAGAAGGCTTTGAACGCCCAAAACATTTTTTCATAATAAACGCGCTCGCCGTACTGAATGTCCTGAACGCTGCCGAAAAAGCCGGCATCAAAAAAACCCTTCAAGTAAGCTCCGCCGAAATCTACGGTGACTTGAAAGGAAAAATCAAAGAATCCGACCCAGTAACCCCCCACTCGACCTACGGAGTTTCCAAGGCCGCTGCCGACGGACTAGTTCAAGTAAGATGGAAGGAAGCCGGAGTCCCAGCGGTTGCTATGCGCCAATTCAACTGTGTTGGTGAAAGAGAAACCCACGAATACGTAATCCCAGAAATCATCGGACAGCTCGCAGAAAGTCCAGTAGTCCATCTCGGAAACAACAGCTTCCGAGACTTCCAATACGCGGGAGACGCAGTCCGCATGGCAACAGAACTGTTAGAAAAAGGTGACCCCGGCGAAGTATACAACATGGGTTCTGAAGAAGGCATCAAAATCTACGACCTGGCAAACCTCATTGGTAAACTCATGGGCCACGCAAAAATTGAAATCGTAACCGATGAGAAACGAGTTCGCCCATGGGAAATCTGGCATCTCCAATCAGATAACACCAAACTCTACTCCCGCATAGACTACCGACCAAAAGTATCCTTCGAAGAAGCCTTGAAACGTACCATAAAGTACTACTACGACAACGGTAAAAAGTGGGACTTCTAACTCACGCCTCCACCGACAATACGAGACACATCAATCTCATACATCTGTCGGGATCCCTCATGAACCGAATCAATACAAATACGTGTACCATCTGGACTGAAACGAGGATGAAGATCGGTCCTTATACTACTTGAATCATAATGCTCTCCCACTAGAAACCTCTGCTCCGGTAAAGCATAAAAACTACCAACCTCTGTAACTTTTTTCGATAGAAGGTTATACAAAATAAGTCTCCGCATATGATCCTTTGATGCGTAAGTATCCGTAAGCAACCACTTCCGATCAGGTGAAAAAGAACAGTGCCCGTCCTCCGTAAGTACCCCCTCCCCAATCTTATTGAAAAAAGAAGACCGATCCTGAAACAATAAAAAGCCATCACCACTGATCTTCTGTCTGATCCGGGACCCCGCAAACAACCTGTGATAAATAGGAACAAAAAGCCTCCAAAATAAACGATTCCGCACAACACTTTCTGCCACTCCTCTCGGTCTAGCCCAAACAAGAATTTCAGAATCATTTTTCCATGAAAAATGAGACGCCATTCCAGTATCGATTAACAGAAACAAATCTGATCCGTCGGTATTTGCAGTATAAAGACGTGTATACATTCTGCTCCCCGAAGTCTGCCACCGATGAAAGAAAAGAAACCGATCTCCTGAAGGATTGAATGTTATGTGATCTACCCAGTGTTCTCCTTCTTGCATTGATTTGATAGGGTTAACACCCCGTAATGCAGCAAGGGATATAATCAACTTTTTCTCATTTGGACTAACAAGGTCAAAACCCCAAATCCCATCACTCTCCAAAGAAGGTAACTCTGTTTTCGTGTCCCTACTATTATACCCATAACCCTCCCGAACTATCTGCAGTCTGGAGAAATTCAAAAAAAGCGCCTTGCGTCCATCTGGATGTAGCGCATACACAGGATATGGCAGCGTCGTTTTTTTGTGGTCATCCAAAGAATACAAGATCGAAACAAAATGCCCATTTTGAAAATCATTGAACACGAACAAATGCCCCTCCTTCCCCACCCATTGCAAGCCTGACCCTTGTTGAAAATTCCAAGCGTGCGTATCCGCTATTATCTTCTCCTCACCTTGATTTTCTGTATCAATAACTTTTATACGTGCTAAGTCATGTACGCTTGGCAACCGATCCAAAAAATCTGTCTGATGTGTAAGTAAAAATCTGTGATCCGGGCTCCACGGCGACTTATCATAATAACCAAAAAAATGATGCTCCCCGTTAGTAAGAGCTCTGATCCTAGCTAATCTATGTAAAAAAAAGTGCTTCATGCGTTATTTGTAATAAAACTAAGCGCAGAATGAACACCCTTTATCCCTTCTGAAAAATTCCACTGCCGAACAGTCTGTGCTGCATTACGCCCAAGCGTTTTCCGAAGCTCTTCATTGTTTACAATAAGTTCAATTAGCCGCGCAAGTTCTGCGATGTCTCCTACCGGGTACTGGAACCCAGTCTTCCCACGAAGAACCAAATCCGGCGCAGTCCCAACCCCACTAGATACAATAACTGGAAGACCAAAATTCATAGCCTCATTTACGACCTTAGGAGAAGGATCGAACTCCGAAGGTAGTAAAAGCACGTCCGAAACCGAGTACACCTGAGGAAGCAAAGACTGATTCATAAATCCCAAAAAGTACACATTCTGTAAGTGATGTTCCTCCACAAACCTCTGAAGCACCTCACGATCGCTACCATTCCCCGCAAACAATATATTAACCATAACTCGATCTTTTATCTTTTCGTACGCCCGGAGCACATCAAGCAAACACTTCCTCGGTATAAATTTTCCAACATAAAGAAGATTGACCGCGCTACGGTTTATGACATGAAACGACCCGAGTAATTCTTCCCTCTTTCCCTTCAGCTCCTCCGCTCGTAAAGAAAAAAACTCATTATCAACCGCACACGGAAGAAAAAAAAGCTTCTC
>CAZGST010000032.1:238-1241 GCA_964528655.1 uncultured Candidatus Saccharibacteria bacterium | reverse complement strand
CCTCCGGAACTCCATAAAACATAAAAAAATCCTTATTTTGAGAATAGCTATAAAGAAACGCGTCAATAAAACGAAACAGTGTCCGGAGGAATAGACCTTTCACCCATTGCTTCACCTTAGAGTTTACCTTCCCCAAATCCGCCTCGCCTCTAAGTATTATCCTACGCCTCAAAAACAGCTCAGAAAAAAACACCATCCAACTTGTAAAAGACGTGTACCCATGAACAATTACTGCATCATATGAATTCTTCGAAAGCTCTGATAATATTCCCGGATTTATCTGCCCGAAAAATGAGGGGCCTGGCTTCAAAGACCAGTTTTTCAAAAAAACATACTTGTACCCAAAAAGAAGTGGAATATCCCACTGTAACTTTACTCCCATCTCTTTATCAAGTTCCGGTCGTGATACCCCAAAATCCCAAGCATAATAGACAGTTAGGTCAATCCATGGGTCTTCCGAAAGAACCCGAAAAAAAGGCGCCTGATACTGAATCGGGTGAGACGCCAAAACCGCAAGTTTATACCTCTTTTTTGAATCTTCCATATCCTCAAATCCTCACTCCAGGCTTCAATCTAACCGTTTCTGGTCCTTTCCTCAAATAAGTAGTGCCCAGTGCATAAAAAAACCATTTACCATAGTGAGGTAGCCACTTCAAGAAACGAAAACGGCTTGTTCCAGCTTTTCTCATTATCCACCGAACTGGCACTTCAGCTACACCCCACCCTAACCTGTGACACTTCACAAGTAACTCAATTGCATACGTAAAACCTTCCGTAGACTCGATCTCTACTGCATCAATAATCCGTCGCGAAAACATCCGCCAAGCATACGTAGCGTCAGTTGCAGGGATGCGTACGAATGTGTGGAGAATAAAAGAAGCAACAGCAACTACAAATGACTTCACAACTGGTCCACCACTATTCTCTCCGCCCTTAGTAAACCGACTTGCAACCACAACATCATTCCCTTCTCTCAGTTTCTCATACATTGTATCTATTATCC
>CAZGST010000032.1:0-228 GCA_964528655.1 uncultured Candidatus Saccharibacteria bacterium | reverse complement strand
GTAGTTGCCGCAAAGCCCGTTAAAATTGCAGCGTGCACACCCCTCCCCCGATTCTTCGTAAATACAATCGGAAAAGAAAAATAGCTCCCTTTTATTGCACCCAAGGTGTTATCCTCATCGAAATCATAGCAGATAAAAACTCGAAAATTAGTTTTTATCTGAGTCTGAAGAGCTCTAAGGGTATCAATAATATTTTCTCCCTCATTGTAAACTGGTATAACAATATCT
>CAZGST010000031.1:5476-10049 GCA_964528655.1 uncultured Candidatus Saccharibacteria bacterium | reverse complement strand
CTTCGTGCATGGAGTTTTTTGTCTTTGGATGTTGTTATATGGGAGCATGTCTAATTCTCGAAGCTATCCGGGCTGCCCTCGAGGAAGGCCTTAAAGCCAAAGGCCAAGTGGATGAGATAAGAAGACTTCTAGCGTTAGCGGCACTTGATGCCGCAAACGAGGCTCGGTTTGATCCAGCGCGCATCATTGCGCTGGGGAAAGCAGCAGAGATTGACCTAACGGATATTCCTGGCCTCTTTGACCAGTCTCGCGACGACGATCGCCCGGCCTAGAAACTCTACGACCTCGGGAACTGATCGAAAAAAAACCAAGCCCAGACCCTACTTACTGGTAAGTGAAATAGGATCTGGGCTTTTTATTTTACCTCTATAGTTTGTGTAATAACCCTCTGCTTCTTTTCGAATAGAAATTAACATCTTGTTGACAAATCCAAACCATAAACCCCCTAACCCACACTCCAAAACTCTTACTTTCTTCTTTTACGTTATAATACTCCCATGCGATCTATATTCCGCTTTCTCACCTGGCTTATCGTAAGCGTGCTCATTATCCTCGGCTTCTACGTCCTCTACATGAGTTGGTGGAATGGCGTCTCATGGAGTGGAAAAAGCGTGACAGAAGTCTTTCAGACTGCTGCTGTGGAGCTGAAAGACAAAATAGTTGAAAAAATAAAAGAAACTTCGGGAAATGTAATAAACAAAGCTGAAGACAAGGTAAAAGAATCAGCAAAAACCTACGCCGAGGAAAAAACCGCCGAAGTCTTCTCTTCCTTAGGAGAACAGTTAACCAATATCGCGGGCTCAATCGGAGAAACAAACCCTTCAAGTACTGAAAAAAAACAAGGAGATATCAGAGACGCTGCCTCCCTGATTGTAATAAAGAAAAACACTCCCTTTCACTTTCTGATCACATCCGAAGTGGGAGCGAGTTACTCAACGACATGGGGAGACGAGGAAGGGGATGAGGGCCTAGTGTCCTATGATGGCACAAAAGCAATTACTCACGCCTGGAAAAAGGCGGGGAATTACAAAGTGATTATCGTAACAAAAAAGGAAGGTAGAGCACACGCCGAAACCTTCCTCATCAAAGTGGAAGAATAACTCTCTTGGGGCTAACAAAAAACGAATGAAGAAAGAAAGCAAAATCGAAAGACAAAAACGTAGAACTAGAATATGGATCATAATAACAACTGGGGTAGTTTTATCTCTCTCCATTCTATTTATCTGGTTTCTCATTCAAGGTAGAGTCTGGAATGTAAGAGAGAAAGAAATAACTGGTGATGGCGCCTGGGCAAAGTCTGAGGTACTAACCATTATCGAAAACGAAATTATCGGACAATCAAAAATTCGAGCTCTTCTGGGTACAGACCACATTCTTTTCTGGTACCCAAGTAGGGAAATAAAAAGACTCCTTGCAGCGCACCCTGAATTTCAATCAATCCATATAGAAGCTAGACCAATTCTGAGACACGTGAGTATTGAAGTGACTGAAAAAGAGGTTCGTGGTATTTGGTGCGGAGGAAAAGAATCAAAGTGTTACCTTTTCGACAAAGAAGGGACAATCTTCAAAGAAGCCCCTGAAACAAGTGGAAGCCTCATCTTGAAAGTGAATGATGAGAGTGAAGAGGTTTTAGTCCTCGGCGAGCGCGCGATGAAAGGACAAAGTCAGATTGGTAATATTCTGGAGAGCGTGACTCAGATTGAAAAAGGTGGTAGCGAAGTAGTGCGTATCCGTGTGAAAGAGAGAAAACTACATGAGTGGGAGTTGATGACAAGAGACGGAGTAACAATGAAATTTAGCACTGAGTTCGTGCCGCAAGACCTCGAAAGAATAATTAACGAAATGCAGGAAAAAATAAAGAAAGAAAAAATCTCTTCTCTAGACTTCCGTATCCCAAGTAAGATCTATTATAAGTAAATCTTTTTCAATACTCTTCGACATAAACCTCCGCATTTCGAAACGTAACCATGTGGTATCATCAATATATGAGAAATACAAAAAAGGATAACAGATCCGGCTTCTCGTTAATGGAAATTCTCATCTATATTGCCATCTTTTCTGTGACGAGTACGTTTCTTGTGCTCATTCTCACAACCTTCACAAGAATTGATTCCAGAGAAACCTACTCGAACTCACTGAATCGGGAGGTTTCATTCGTCTCAGGCGCTATCCAGCGTCTTGTTGAACAATCAAGTGTGATCGATATGGACTCCGGAGAAACAGGCACCTCAATAACACTCCGTACCGCAGCCACCTCAACCGATCCCACTCTTATCTATTCAAGCGGAACATTTGTCTATGTGCGTCAAGGTAGCAGCAGTCCGATAGCACTGAATGATTCAGATGTGGTAATAAGTGAATTTGAAGCAACCAAATTCGAAAGAACCGAAGGACAGTCAATCGTTGACGTATTCTTCGTGGCAAATACAAACACAACGGAAGAGTTGAATCTTTTCAATAAAACTGTCCAGTTCGCGGTTGGAAGGCTATATGCCACAACCTTTGACTCGGACCTTATTCCTGGCGGATCTTCATACAACATTGGCCAACAATCAGCAACAACCTGGAATAGAATCTTCGCTGGAGACGGAGCAGTCACAACCCCTTCGTTTACGTTTGGTAACGACACAAACCTTGGAGTCTACCGAATCGGAACAGATATATTAGGATTTACAACAGCTGGTAGTGAACGAATGAGGATTGATGCTTCTGGAAACGTTGGCATTGGGAACACCGCTCCAATATCAAAATTACAAATTGGTTCAGTGAATAACAGTACTGACCACTACCTCCAAATTGACTCAGAAGCAGGTGCTCCCCCTTCTGCCGACTGTGACGCAGATACCGAAAGAGGGAAGTTCATCCACGACCTTACCAACAACCGCCTCTACCTATGTGGAGGCGCGAGCCGAGGCTGGGACTACCTTACAATCACGGCAAATTAGGTTTTTCGGAGCAATGAACAAGAAACTATCGTTAGCACTTGACCCACATCAGTGCTAATGATAGAATCTCGTTATATAAATCGCTTCTAGTTTTCTAGAAACGAACACAAGGAATATGAACGACAGAACAGAAACAATTCTTCGTGCTGCGGTTGAAGAGTTTATCAAAAACGGAGAGCCAATTACCTCAACCTATCTGTACGATCGGTATAATTTTGGAATCAAGCCCGCTATGATCCGCTGGGAACTAAACGACCTAGCAAACCAAGGTTACCTTTTCCAGGAGCACACATCCTCTGGTCGCATGCCAACCGACAAAGCCTACCGATTCTTTGTTAGTGTTATTGAGGAGGAAGATGCTAGTGAAGACTGGGTGGAGGGAATAACAAGATCAAACTCTGGAATCGAAGGAATGCTTCATGAGCTTGTAAAAGAACTGAATGTGTTCAGTGTGTATCACAATCCCTATGAAAATGAGATTTACGAAGAAGGACTAACAGCTCTATGCGAGAGCTTCGGAGGAGAAAAAGCCGAGACGCTCCTTGAGGTTATCAGGGACATCGAGCTCCTAGATGAACGTCTGAAGGAGCGTAAAAGAGAACTTGAATCAAGAGCAAGGCTTCCAAGAGTATTTATCGGTCACAGCCCCATTACGGAAAATGACCACTGTTCAGTCATCATCGATGAGTTCGGAGAAAAAGATAGAAAATGCACCCTCCTGTTTATCGGCCCGAAACGCATGGATTATCGGAAATCAATCGCGTTCTTCAAGTATCTGAAAGAAGAAACAGGTGAAGGGGAAGAGACAAAAAAAGGAGCGAAAAGAAATAATCTTTCAAAATAAAACCCATGAATGAAGACGAAACAAAGAAAGAAGGGGAGTGTGAGTCATGTAAGGAACTGGAAAAAAAGAACGAGCAGTGCGAGTCTGAAAAAAATGAATATCTGCTAGGTTGGCAAAGAACAAAAGCGGACTTTCAAAACTACAAAAAAGAGGAGTCGGCCCGGACTGAAATGATGATAAAATTCGGGAACGAGTTATTTATCAGGGAACTGCTCGGAGTAATGAGTAGTTTCGAGCTAGGTCTCTCCGCCGTGAAAGGCAACGAAGCCGCGGAAAAGGGAATCTCCCTCATTAAGAGTCAGCTTGAAGATATATTGCGGAAAGCAGGGTTGGAAAAGATTAACGTGAAACAAGGCGAGCATTTTGATCCAAACACGCACGAAGCCTTGCTAGAAGTTGCATCAAGCGAGGTTCCATCCGAATGTGTACTGGAAGAGATGGAAAAGGGCTACACTCTTCACGGAAAAGTAATCCGCCCCGCGAAAGTGAAAATATCAAAAGGTCCAGAAGTGAAAGAATAATATACAAAAAATAAAACATATGGCAAAAATTTTAGGGATAGATTTAGGGACAACTAACTCAGCAATGGCTGTAATGGAAGGTGGTGAACCAAGAGTATTGGAAAACCAAGAAGGAAATCGAACAACCCCTTCTGTGGTTGCGATGAATAAGTCAAATGAGCGTCTCGTGGGCTTGCTTGCGAAACGTCAGGTCGTGGTCAACCCCAAAAACACCATCTACTCCGTAAAACGATTGATCGGACGAAAATTCAACGATCCAGAAA
>CAZGST010000031.1:1366-5466 GCA_964528655.1 uncultured Candidatus Saccharibacteria bacterium | reverse complement strand
ATCCAGAAATAGAGAAAGATCGCTCCATGATTCCCTATGAGTTGAGGGGTCTAGATTCGGGTGGTATAGAAGTAAAGATGGGAGACAAGTGGCATAAACCTGAGGAAATTTCCGCGATGGTTCTGCAGAAACTGAAGGCAGACGCGGAGGCAAAACTAGGAGAGAAAATCGAAGAAGCCGTCATTACCGTTCCTGCGTATTTTGACGATAGCGAGCGTCAGGCAACGAAGACTGCTGGTGAGATTGCGGGTTTCAAAGTCCGCCGTATTCTGAACGAACCAACTGCAGCCGCGCTCGCCTATGGATTGAATCGTGAAAAAAATGAGAAGATTGTTGTTTATGACCTCGGAGGCGGTACCTTCGATATCTCAATCCTTGAAGTAGGGGATGACACAGTGGAAGTGAAGGCGACAGGCGGAGACACCCATCTTGGAGGTGACGATTTTGACAAAAAGATTGTAGAACACTTGCTAGAGGAATATAAAAAACAAGAAGGGATAGATATCTCGAAAGACACACTCGCTGTTCAGCGTCTTAGGGAAGCAGCGGAGCGGGCAAAGCACGAGCTTTCAAGCGCCATGGAAAGTGAGATCAACCTCCCTTATATCACCTCAGATTCTTCTGGTCCGAAGCATCTCGTGATGAAACTCTCCCGGGCAAAACTTGAAAGTCTTGTTCATGAGTTTATCGACCGCTCCATCAAACTCGTAACAGAAGCAGTGACTGCCGGAGCTCCAAAAGGAGCAGGATTGAAAATGTCTGATATCAACGAAGTAGTTCTGGTAGGTGGCCAGACTAGAATGCCGGCAGTAGAAGAAGCGGTAAAGAAACTCTTTGGTAAAGAACCTCACAAAGGAATCAATCCTGATGAAGTGGTCGCCATTGGCGCCGCGGTCCAGGCAGGCGTTCTTCAAGGAGACGTGAAAGACATCCTCCTTCTCGACGTAACCCCACTCAGCCTAACCATCGAAACCCTAGGTGGTGTTGCGACCCCCATGATCCAAAAAAACACAACCGTTCCTACCTCAAAAACCCAGGTATTCTCAACTGCCGCGGACAACCAAACATCCGTTGAGGTGCACGTTGGACAAGGTGAAAGACCAATGATGGCAGACAACAAAACCCTCGCGAGGTTTATTCTGGACGGTATTCCGCCCTCGCCCCGAGGCGTCCCTCAAGTTGAAGTTACGTTTGATATCGACGCGAACGGAATTCTGAATGTCTCCGCGAAAGACAAGGCATCTGGTAAGACCCAGTCCGTAAAAATTGAAGCAACTACGAGCCTTAGCAAGGAAGAAATAGAGAAAATGAAACGCGAAGCCGCGGAATTTATGAAGGCAGATGAAGAAAAGAAAAAGCTCATCGAAGCAAGAAATAACGCCGACTCTCTCGTCTATCTTGCTGAAAAAACTCTGAAAGAGGCTGGAGAAAAAGCCACAGAAGAAGTTAAGAAAAACATCACGGAAAAAATTGCAAAAGTAAATGAGATAAAAAATACTGAAAATGAAGCGGATATTCGCGCTGCAGCTGAGAGCCTATCTGTGGAACTTCAAAAGTTAGGCGCTTCAATGTACAATAAGAACAAAGCCGAAGAAGGTTCCGGGGAAAATCCAAACCCCTCCGAACCAACCCCTAACTAAGGAACAATCATAAATGGAGATTCAAACAGGAGAGATCAAGCTCGAGAAAAACGAACGAGAATACAAAGGCGTAAAAAAATTCTTACTCGGAGTCCTTGGAGTTATCGGAAGCACGGGAGTTGTTTATTTTTTCGACAAGCTCCTTGAGAGTCCGGACGCAAAATATATAGTCGGTGTTCTTGTGCTCGCTTCTATTTTCGGAACCGTACTCGTGATGCAGACTCTTGTAGTAAGCGAAAAAACAACACTTGTCATGATGGTTTTGGCAGAAACGATTATTCCCATTGTTGTTTTCATTGTGAGGGCCCCAGCATGGATGCCAATTGGAATCGGAGCGTTATTATTTCTCATCTTTGTTTTTGGAGGAGTAATGAATGGTCGGAAAGTGAGTGAAAATAGCCTTGATATCGAGGTTCTTCATGTAAGCAAGGTTGTGCTTACTAAATCCGTCACCGGTCTTGCTATGTTTCTCGCTATCATAGTTTACTCCCACTATTTCAGGTGGAACACTTGGAATGATGATGTGGGACGGAGACTCCTTGAAGAAAGCATACGCCCCACTGAATCAATTGTGCGCCTCTACTTACCAGTATTCTCGTTTGGAATAACAGTTGAAGATGCGCTTAGACAGTTCGCGGAATCTGAAGTAGAAAATATTGAAAAAGAAAGCAATGAAATAATCGGCAACTCCACCCCCCAAGTAGGAAGCCTGCCCCCGCTTGCAAAAGAAAAAGCTATAGAAGAGATCATTTCCCAAGTTCAAGTATCGCTAGAGAAAGCCTTCGGGTCCTTACAAAAAACCCAAAGAGTAGATCACGCTCTCTATGATGTAATAAAAAGAAGAGTCGAAAGCCTCTCAGAAAAGTCAAAAGACGCCTTCGGCATTATTGTTGCGATTATCGTCTTCTGGGTCTTGAAAAGTTTCGGAGCCATATTCACGTACATCATCCGCCCACTATGTGCGCTCGTCTTCAAAGCTCTAGTTGCTGTTGAATTTATAAAGAAAACCTGGCAGTCTAGAAACCAAGAAACCATTACTCTGTAACAAAAAGAACTTGTTTCAGTAATAAAATAAAAGACACACCTATAAATTGCGGAACACCAACAATACTTCAATGGCAAAAGATTACTACAAAATACTAGGTGTAAATAAAAACGCTTCCGAAGAGGAACTGAAAAAAGCCTACCGTAAGCTTGCTCACGAACATCATCCAGACAAAGCCCACGGCAACGAGGCAAAATTCAAAGAAATAAACGAAGCCTACCAGGTTCTTGGCAACAAGACAAAGCGGGCCCAATACGATGAGTATGGTCAAGTTTTTGAAGGGAATATGCCGGGTGGTCATGGGGCTGGTGGTTTTGGATTTGGGGACTTCAGCGGCTTCCAAGGAGGAGGAACTGAGTGGAATGTGAATTTCGGAGAAGATATGGGAGATATCTTTGAAACAATCTTCGATCAATTTGGAGGAAGATCAAAGAGAAGAAGGACCTACACAAACGGATCTGATATCGAAATTGCCCAAGACCTCACTCTAGAAGAGGCATTTCATGGAGTAGTAAGGAACTTGCGCTTCAAAACCCAAATAACCTGCAAGGAGTGTGCTGGTGTCGGTCACGATGTTTCAAAAGGATTCACAAAATGTTCTTCATGCGAAGGAAAAGGAGAAGTGCGAGTTGAAAAAAACACCTTCTTTGGAAACTTCTCCCAAGTAAAAATGTGCGAAGTCTGTATGGGAAGAGGAGAGACTCCAAACAAGTCCTGTGCAACATGCAAAGGACGAGGGAGGGTTACAGGAGAACGCGAGGTTAGGGTTGATATGGGGATGGGTATCGAAAACGGACAGATAATCCAACTGAAAGGCATGGGTGAAGCTGGTGAACACAAAAGCGAAAGCGGAGACTTGTATGTTGTGGTAAGGGTAACGAAGCACGCGGTATTCGATCGAAAAAAAGACGATCTCTACGCTACTAGGGAAATTCGTATCACGGACGCTCTCCTTCAGCGGAAAATGGATATGAAAGACATTGGGGGTGAAACATTCTCTTTCACGATCCCCGAAGGGTCCGACCTGACTAGGGAATTAAAAATCGAAGGAAGAGGCATGCCTCGATTTGGTTCAACAAACAAAAATAACAGAGGTAACCTCTATGTAAAACTAACCGCAAAAACTCCCAAAAACCTAACAAGAAAAGCGAAACAACTCCTTGAAGATCTTGACAAAGAGCTATAACAAGGCTAGTGTACAAAACATAAGTCCGCAGACAGTAGGCATAAATAAGACCTACCGAGGAGAAGATTCTAGGGGTTAGACAGTTGGTTTGAAACAATATTCGAGCCCAACGTCTAGTTCCTAGTATCTACCGATTGCGGCCGAGAAAAGGTCGTTTTTTGTTACAAAAACAAAATGAAAACACGCAAACAAAAAGAGACTGAGGTAAAAGAAGGTTCTATGGTCGCAA
>CAZGST010000031.1:0-1356 GCA_964528655.1 uncultured Candidatus Saccharibacteria bacterium | reverse complement strand
CCGCGGTCCTTATAAACTTCAAAGGTCTTTCCGCGAACGACATGAACTCTCTTCGTGGAAGAGTAGCCGCTATAAGCGGAAGCGTGACCGTAATGAAAAAACGCCTCCTGAAGCTCGTCTTGAAAGCTCGTGGTATAGAGATGGATGTAAAAAACTTCGAAGGACAAGTCGGGGCTGTTTTTGGTAAGAACGACCTCCTCGATATCTCAGGAGTAGTCTACAAGTTCAGTAAAGAGAAAAAAGACGGCCTGAAGATCCTTGGAGGATATAACTTTACCGATAGCTCATTTACTGATGAGGGAACCGTAAAAAGACTCGGCAGCCTCCCATCGAAGGAAGTTCTCCTTGGTCAGCTGGTCGGCATGATCGCCTCTCCCATAAGATCCTTTCTCTTTGTATTGAACGAAAAAGCAAAAAAAGTCGAATAAATATATAACAATATGAACGATAAATTTAACGACATAATCGAAAAAATAGAAAAACTCACCGTACTTGAACTTTCAGATCTCGTAAAAACCCTGGAGGAAAAATTTGGTGTCTCTGCTGCTGCTATGGCAGTTGGAGGTGGTGCGGGTGCTACAGGTGGAGCCGCGGAAGAGAAGTCAACCTATACTGTTGTACTGAAAGCCGCTGGTGACCAGAAGGTAAACGTTATCAAGGCCGTGAAAGAAATAACAGGATTAGGACTGAAAGAAGCCAAAGACCTAGTAGATGGCGCTCCAAAACCAGTAAAAGATGGCTTGAAGAAAGAAGACGCGGATGAAATGAGAAAGAAGCTGGAAGCAGTAGGTGCTATTGTAGAGTTAGCCTAAAGTAGAGAAGATCAGAAAGTCAAAAAACATCAGGAACGCATCCTGATGTTTTTGTTTTTCTGAATAAAAAAAAAATTGGCTCCACAGGATTAACCATGGAGCCATATCGGTAATGGACTTTCTTCTCAAATATCAAGAAGAAAAGCCAAATAATTTCGGAGAGCTGGCCGCCCAACAAAAACGCGCAGGGCAGGCCGGAGTCGCGGGAACGAGAACATCTTTGTCCCGCCAGGAGCACCCGTCATTATGACGGGCCCCATTATCCAGGCAACGCCGCGCAGCGACGCGGCCAGCTTCTTCCGGAGAAGGGTTCTACCCAAGAAAATCAGGGCTAGTTGCTGAAGTCATGCTATCAAACTGACGCCGACTCGCAACCAACGAACACACTCCTCGACTGGCGATAAGAACCTCAATGAAATGAGGTCTTTTCGCCTCTTTTCCCGCCACCATAAACCCAAAATCAACGGGCTAGCGGTCGGCAGGGAAGTTACCGAATTTCCGTTCTGAAGTGCACCAGCATAGACATCCTCGTCGAAAAAAATTG
>CAZGST010000030.1:6745-10750 GCA_964528655.1 uncultured Candidatus Saccharibacteria bacterium | reverse complement strand
CCCATATTTTGTTGTGAAATTTACCGAAAATACCAACCCAGAGACGGACAGAGGGCCAACAGAGAAGTCTATCTCGCTATGCATGAAGTAGCTCCCCTTATTGGTGCTACAGAGACATGGAAAAAAAACGCACTTCTCACCAGTTGTTCCGGAAATCAAGAAACATGTATCACAGGGCATGGAGTGAAAATCGGCATTATCGATACCGGTGTAAATTACACTCATCCTGATCTAGGAGGCTGTTTTGGTTCCGGATGTAAAGTTGCTGGAGGGTACGACTTCGGAGAAAGTGACAGTGACCCGAGAGATGATAACGGTCATGGTACGCACGTAGCCTCCCTTGCCGCGGGGAAGGACCCATTGGGAGAGGTAATGGGAGTAGCGCCAGATGCAACTATCTACGCCTTGAAAATCAGCGGCACTAATCCCAGCTCCGAAAACTCTGTCATCTCGGCAATTGACTATACGATTGATCCAAACAATGACGGCAACTCCGAAGATCATTTAGACGTGATCAACATGAGTCTACTTCTCTCATTTGATGATCCTGAAAATCCGCTTTCCAAAGCGGTAAATAGAGCAATGGATAACGGTATAGTTGTGGTTCTAGCCTCAGGCAACAACGGATACAATGGATTCGTGAATCTCTTGATAGGCACGGAAAAGGCGCTTGTAGTAGGAGCCACATACAAAAAGAACTATTTCGGTACCTACTGGGACGATCTCAATCCTCTGAAAGACCAAGTAGCTCCGTGGACTACCCGTGGAATAGTAACCTCAAGTGAAGAAACAATAACAAAGCCCGATGTATACGCACCAGGCACTTTGATCTGCGGGGCAAACTACCTTGGAGGTGCGTACGTGCTAGACGGAAACTACACTCCCTGTATAAACGAAGGGCGGCACTTTATGATGTCAGGGACCTCAATGGCGTCTCCCGTCATGGCAGGCGCTGCCGCTCTGCTTCTAGAAGCGCACCCCGACTGGACACCGGGAAAAATATACGGACAACTGAAACACACTGGAGTAAGTGTGATTGATAATCTTTTTACAAATAAAAACTTACGAAGAGTGAATCTCAAAAACGCGATAAAAGAAGTAGTCGCTCCCGAAATTCAGAAAACTAAAACCCGCATCGATGATTCTGCTGCAAAATGGCCCAACGGCCTTGTTGAGCCGGAAGAAAAAATCTCTCTTTTCGTAACGATCAAGAATGAATTAGGCGAAGCAAGAAATGTGAAAGGCATACTCTCATCGGGAAGTTCGTATGTAACCGTGAACGAAAAAGAAAAACAATTCGGAACGATCAATTCCTGGGAAAAGAAAGAAAATAACGAACCATATGTCGTAACCATAAAGAAAAACGCGAAAGCTGGACAATCTATCAAGTTCAGTCTGAAGCTTACATACATCGACAAAAACGGAAAAAGCTATTCAAGCACGAAAACAATAGAGATTCCAATTACGAAGCATATTGAATAGCTAAAAAAGAGTTAACACAAAAAATAATTTTTCTATTTTGCTATAATGTTATATATGAATAGGGCAGTTAGCCATCTGAAATTGCTTGCCGTGTTTCTTGTTTTTCTTGGAGTCTCTTTTTTTATTTTTAGGAACGCGTGGAGTTTCTTCTATCCTTTTTTAGCACCATTATTTTGTTTATCGTACGTTCTCTCGATCCTCTCTTACGAAAAGAGGCATCCTTTTTCTAGTGATCAGGAGAGATACTCGTTTTTAAGGGCCTTGCGTCTCATTATGTTTGTTGTTTTGGCTATTGGGATTGCGGCATTTTTCTTTTTATTTTTTCGCGAGAGTGACGTAAGTGTCTTGAAAATTTTGGCTTATACCATACTACCTGCTTTTATTCCACTAGCTCTTCTTGTAGGGGTGCGTTTTTCACTGCATAAAGGTGGGAGAATGTATCGAGTAATTCTTGCATGGGGCTTTTTGTTTGTGATTATTTTTTTCTTCTGGAGCATGTATATTTTGTTTTACCCTTTTTTTGATAGAGTTTTCTAGCAACCCGTAAAGAGGGGTGTTTATGTATAAAGTATAATAAAGACAAGATTATTGAAAGGTCGCCTCGAAAAAAGTAAAAATAAAATAAAACAATGAAAACAAAAATAATTATTTTCGCAGTTATTGCAATCTTTGGAGTGACAGCCCTAGTTCTACCGAACGTGAGCTTAGCCGAGGAAGCAGGCACGGGTAGTGCAAACCTCATCGCCCAACTCTCTTCAATGCTTGAAAGTATCTCAAACACTCTTCAATCGCTAACCATAAGCGTAAGCACACTGTTCGAAAGTTCAGATGAAGAACCATTAGACGCAGCCTTAATGCCACTTCCAGTACCAGGAAAACAAATACTAGCAAACCTCCATCCAATCATCACAAAAGCCGCAGTGCCTGCAGAGACAAAAGTCCGTCTACCAGTTAACCTTACAGTAGTATCGTACGACCCAACAGGAGACGCGTACGTATTAAAAGTTGACTGGGGAGACGGGTCGTCTTCGACAGTTATTTCATATCCGAAGGTAAGAAAGACAAACACTCAGAATCTTTCTCATGTATATTCGATAGCAAAGACGCACCAAATAAACGTACGCGTTATTGATAGCGACGAGAAACAAGGAGGAGACGCACAAGTATGACTACCTGCAGTAGTAGTAGCAGCAGAACCATTAGTCAAACCAGTATTAATAATAAGCAATCTAGGAGGCGTTGGTGCTTCGCCGTCAAGCGACCAAGTCCGCACAGTAGGAACCGTCAGTGAGACGTACCTCGCGTTTAGATTAACAGCACTCTATGAAGCTTCGAATGTAACAGCTATTACTATCGAAGCAAAAGGACCTGCTGACCCACAAAGTTCTGCGGCGAGCATGCTTCACGTAAACACGCTTCAGAACATTCGTTTATACAAAGACGCTGGAACGACTCCGTTTGCCACAGCAGGCCAGCTCACTTGTTCGGGCAGTGTGTGTTCGTATGCGTTCACTGCAGCCCATAATCTCCTAAGTTCTCCAATCCAACCAGGGACGCCAGTTGCAATCTACTTGAAAGCTGACATGAGCCCTGCTGGCGCCGCAGACCTAAACGACAACTTTGTGTTTAGCGTAAAAAGTATTGCTGCCAAGGGCAACTCAACCGGTAAGAGTGCGACAATCTCCGGCGGAGCCACAGCAACTGGAAGAACATATGTTGTGCCACAAGGAGTAGTAATAAGCGGTTACTCGCCAACAAGCAGTGTTCAGGTGGGTACCGGCGCGGGTGCAGAACTTGGTAAGTTCAAAGTAATGAATAATGGTTCTGCTGCAATGACGCTGTCGGATTTCGCCATCTCACTAAATGGTTCCATGGCAAGCACTCAACAATATCGACTGTATGCATCAGCTGGTAGCGGTGCGCCAAATGACACCTCAATACTTCTCGGTACGGGGTCACTCTCAAATGGAAAGCTTAATTTTGTTGTTGGAACAACAACAGATGCGAATCTGACAATTCAGGGCGACTCGTGGAAATACTTCACCATAAAAACTGTTAATGTTGCCTCAAATAATAATTACGCCGCACTATCAGTTAACGCGATCGGCGACATAAAATACAAGGTTTCGGAAGCAAACCTCGGCTATAGCGGCAATCCATCAAACGACATTGATCTAAGCGATACAATTACCGGACTTCCTGTTGATGGAAAACCAGCGCTCGCAACCGTGACATTCAGAGATTAGTAGCCTGATTCCGAGTAGTAGCAGAAAAAAGATAGAAATAAAAATCCCGTTCCAAAACGGGATTTTTATTTCAGGATCCGATACTTGATACACAGAATCTATTTCAAAATTGTGTTTCGTAGCGATTTTGGCAATATTTCGAGATAAAATACAAGAACATAGACGAAGGAATATCAATAGAAAGATATTTCAAGGATATGTTCTTGTATTTCAGCCGAAGGAGTGATCATAAAGCGCCGAAACACAATCTTGAAATAGGTTCTTAAATACCTGATAC
>CAZGST010000030.1:1974-6735 GCA_964528655.1 uncultured Candidatus Saccharibacteria bacterium | reverse complement strand
AAACGGCATCCGAGTACTCTATGTCCCAGATAAAGGACTTACTGTAACTGTGATGGTGCTAGTACAAACCGGCGTAGAGTATGAAACAAAGAGTGAAAACGGCATCGCGCACTTCATTGAGCACCTAGTCTTCAAAGGCACAACAAAAAGGCCAAAGTCATTTGATATCGCTTCCGAGCTGGATGGTCTGGGTGCGGAATACAACGCCTTCACAAGCAGGGAATATACTGCCTACTACGCAAAAGTAAGAAGTGAGGCCTGGAAAAAGGTATTTGCTGTGATTTCAGATATTTACGTAAATCCTCTTTTTGATAGAGAAGAGATTGAGCGGGAAAAAGGGGTGGTAATTGAAGAAATGAACATGTACGAAGATCAGCCATCCGACAAAGCTCAAGACCTCCTCACAGAATGCATGTATGGCGACACGCCAAAAGGCTGGAAGATTCTAGGGACAAAAGAAACCGTAAGCAGTCTTAACCGAGAAAAAATTCTGGCGTATTACAAAGAGCACTACGTTCCAGAGCGAACTATTGTAGTAGTCTCAGGAAACTGCGAAAAAGAAAAAATTCTGCCTATTATTGAAAGCACAATGGGGCATGTAAATAAAAATGGAGGAAAATGGGAAAAAATACCGAGCAGCGGGAAGGAAGAAAAAAAAGAAATTATTTTAGAGAAAAGTATAGACCAAACCCATCTTGCGATAGGATATAAAGCCTACGACGCACACCATAAGAATCGTTTCGCGCTAAGTGTGCTTGGAAACGTACTTGGAGGAACAATGAGCTCTCGCCTATTCCAAAAGGTGAGGGAAGAACTAGGAGGTGCCTACTATGTTCACTCCGGAGCCTCCCTTCATTCAGACCACGGATCCTTCGTAATTGCCTCCGGTCTTGATAAGACAAAGGTAGAAATAGTGTTAGAGGCAATACGAAATGAAATCATAAAATGCAAAGAAGTGTTAGTAAGTGAGCCTGAGCTCACTCGGGCAAAAGAAAATTTAATAGGAACCCTCTTTCTGTCCCTTGAAACATCCGATGAGATCGGACACTTCTATGGCAGGGCGGAAACACTAGGCCTACCATTGAACGACCCATCCTGGATCAAAGAGCAGATTCAGAAAGTAACCGCGGAGGAAATAAGAAGCGTAGCGCGAGAAATATTTACGAGTGAGAACACGCATCTTTCGGTAGTTGGCCCTGTTCCCAAAGAATCCCTCATCGGACTCTTACAAATGTAATCATTCTCTATTTTGTGCTTTTCCTTTTCTAGATTATAGTAAAGTCACATACCTGAGCTATGGATAGAAAAATTACCCAATTTGAAATAAGTTGGAAAACGTTCTGGCAAATCCTTGTATTTGCGGGCTTTGTTATGATCCTCTATTTTGCAAGGGACGCCTTTGTTGCGTTTTTAGTTGCCGCGATTATCTCAATTGGTCTCGATCCAGTCGTAAGCGCGATGGAGAGGATTAGGGTAAGTAGAATGATAAGCACAATCATTCTATTCCTTCTCGTGCTATGCCTAATAGCAGTTGTAGGGTACCTCATTGTTCCAATTATTGTGACCGAGGTTTCTGGTTTCTTAGGTCAGATCAACAACGTCCTCGCGTCTTTTACCGGTATTGGGATCTCGGAAAGAGTCATAAGCGATACTGAGAGTGTCCTTCGTGAAGGACTAAGCTTCCTTACTCCCGAAAGCTTTTCTTCAATTACCGGAGCAATCGGTACCGTAATCTCCAATGGAATATTTTTCCTAGCAATGGTAGTTATCGCCTTCTACCTCACAACCCAGAAAGAAGGAACCAGTCAATTACTGCAAGTTCTTCTACCAGACGTGTACGAAAAACCAGTAGTAACAGTCTTCAACAGGTTCAAGGCAAAAATCAGACACTGGTTTAGAGCGCAACTGGCGCTCAGTATCATAATCGGAGTAGTCGTTTCAATTGGACTCTGGCTACTTGGAGTAAAATATTTTCTGATTCTTGGCATTCTTGCTGGTATTCTTGAAATCGTCCCAGTAATCGGGCCTGTGGTTGTAGGTGCGGTTACCTTCTTGATTGCCCTAGGAGACAGTCTCTCCTTAGGACTCTACAGCCTTCTCTTTTTCTTCTTAGTCCAACAACTCGAAAATCACATTCTTCTTCCTTGGATCATGGGAAAGACCCTCAATATTCACCCCGTTATTGTAGTTATCTCAATGCTTGCCGGAAGTCAGATCGCCGGACTTATCGGAATACTGCTCGCGGTTCCAGTTGCAGTCCTTGCTCAAGAAACCTTTTCTTACCTCGCAAGCGAACGCAAAGCCCGGATGGGTATGCTAAACAGGGAGTAGAAGGAGAACCGGATTGTCTGAGGCTACGTCCCTACCTATAAATGTATGAAATACATCGACGCTCATACTCACGTCCAATTTGAAGCTTATGCAAATGACTACAAAGAGGTAATGCATCGCGCCCATGACGCAGGCGTGATTGTGGTAAATGTCGGCACCCAAAAAGTTACGTCAATGAAAGCTGTTGAGCTCACACGAGAATTTCCACAAAATGTCTACGCCGTAGTAGGTGTGCATCCACTTCACTCCCACGCCTCCTATCACGACCGTGACGAGGTAAAAAAATCAGAGCATGAAGTAGATGGTGAAAAGTTTGATTACGAGTACTATAAAAAACTCGCAGAAGACCCGAAGGTGATCGCGATAGGTGAGTGTGGTCTAGATTTCTTCAGAGTTACTGATAGGAGTCTTCAAGAAAAGCAAAAAGAAATCCTATCGGAACAGATAAAGCTTGCGCATGAAGTAAAAAAGCCCCTCATGATCCATTGCCGCTCCGCGTATTCAGATCTAATCAGTATTCTTAATTCCAAATCTCCACTTCATAATTCTCCTTCTGGAGTAATCCACTTCTTTGCCGGCACCAAAGACGAAGCAAAGCAGTTGTTGGATCTGGATTTTTATTTCACCTTCGGTGGCGTAATCACCTTTGCGCGAGACTACGATGAAGTAATAAAGATGATCCCAATGGACCGAATCTTGTCAGAAACCGACGCTCCCTACGTAACCCCAATTCCATATCGTGGAAAACGTAACGAGCCCGCCAACGTCATAGAAGTCGTCAAAAAACTCGCCGAAATAAAAGACATTCCAATAGAACAAATAAGAAAGCAGATTCTCCAAAACGCAAAAAAAATATTCAAAATATGAAATCTCAAAAAAAGTTACCTTGGGAAATAGAGAAGCCTAAAATGGAGGCTAGAGTGAAAACCTATGTCAGAGATACTCACCTTGAGTTGCTTTTTAAAGATGAGAACATTAAAGCAAAATGTTTGGTGAACGTGGTTTTGGGAAGACACAGGAGCGAAAACGATGCGAAAAAATATGAAGAATTAATCAAAGAGTCCGACGCCGTATTAATAGAGTTCAGTGATTGGACAGAAAAAGATGAAATTATTGCTCAAAATATATCAGATGGAAAAAGTAAAGCGGAAAGTTTTCCAGAGTCAAATTACCAAAAATTTCATATCACGCTCGCGAGGATATTTCAAGGAACAAGCAAGCCTATAGGCTTCCTCGATCTTCCGGAAACGCACAAATTAAGTGCCATGGATCCAAGTGGTGAGGTAAGTAAAGCGGAAAAGGATCTATTTACAAAATATAGTGCTAGCGAAAAAAATGTAGAGGATTACATGATGTTCCTAGAAGAGTATTTAGAAGTACAAGTTACGCGCAGATGGTTTCATAAGAGCCGGGAAACATACATGACAACCTCTCTTGAAAGTACGATAAAAAGAGTACTGAAACATAACCCAGAACTTTTGAAAAAACCAGAAATAAAGATTGCCATAATTATTGGTTCCTATCATCTTCCAATAGTAAAAACAATTGAAAGCATAGGATTTAGAGTAAAAGGAGAAATGCAACAAGAAGCAGGAGTGAGCAAGAGGCATGAGTTGGGTTGGAAACTAGATTCACCAGATGCAGAGGGGATTGTTAACGCAACACAAATGGAGCTTTTAGAGCATGTCGTAACGAGAGCTATCGTAGCTCAGGCGCAGTACGCTACAAAAAGTGAGACTGATAAGAGGCGCATGGCTCATGCTGTAGATTTAAGTAAAATTGTAAGCAAAATTGTAAAACAACTAGAGCCCAACGATGCCTATAATGTCTTCAAAGAGCTAACCGAGGTCCAAAATTCTTGGGAAATAGGTCAAAAGGTGAATAACATAGTAAAAGAACTATGTCAGAGAAAGAACATCTCTTATCCAGAAACAATAGAAGACTTTGAAAAGTTGGCACAGGGTGCCGACCATCACTAGAAAAAAAGGAAGACTCACGCTACAATCAAAAAATCTAACCCAATCGACCCACCATCACGTCTCTGTAATATGAAATATAACCCGTTAAAAATCGAAAAAAAATGGCAGAAAAAATGGGAGACTTCCAAGGTATTTGAAATAAAAGAACTCGTGAGCCATAAGAAAAAGAAAGAGTACCTGTTAAACATGTTCCCATACCCCTCTGCGGTAGGTCTTCATGTGGGGCATGTCTTAGGGTGGACCTCATCAGATGTACTCGCTCGAGCGCACAGAATGCAAGGTAAACACGTTCTTTACCCAATGGGGTTCGACGCTTTCGGTCTTCCTGCTGAAAATTTTGCCATCAAAACCAAAGTACATCCAAAAAAAACAACAAGAGACGCAATAAAAAACTTCACAAGCCAACTCAAATCTCTCGGCATTAGCTGCAATTGGAAGAGAGTGATCTCAA
>CAZGST010000030.1:892-1964 GCA_964528655.1 uncultured Candidatus Saccharibacteria bacterium | reverse complement strand
AGCCGAACCAGAGTACTACAAGTGGACCCAGTGGTTCTTCTTGCAGCTCCTGAAGAAAAAACTCGCTTACAAAAAGAAAGCGCCGGTGAATTGGTGCAACTCATGTCAAACAGTACTTGCCAGGGAACAAGTAATAAATGGCAAGTGTGAGAGGTGTAAAAATCAGGTAGTTCAAAAAGAACTTGAACAGTGGTTTTTCAAGATCACAGCTTACGCGGAAAAGCTACTGAAAGATCTAGAACCTCTTGATTGGCCCCATTCCATCAAAGAAGCCCAAAGAAACTGGATCGGGAGAAAAGAAGGTGTGCGAATCAAATTCCCAATCAAGAAATCATCTGAATCAATTGATGTCTTCACGACTCGTCCAGATACTCTCTATGGAGTAACCTGCTTGGTACTTGCCCCTGAACACCCGCTTATAGAAAAACTGCTGAATCAAGTTGAAAATAGAAACCAAGTAGAAATATATATAAAAAACGCGGCGGAAAAAACCGAACTAGAACGTACTGACCTTGCGAAAGAAAAAACCGGCACGCCCTTGAAAGGAATAGAGGTCATAAACCCAGCAAATAATGAACCAGTCCCAGTCTGGATTGCTGATTACGTGATAAAAACTTACGGAACAGGCGCTGTAATGGCTGTTCCATCTCATGACGAACGCGACTACGAATTTGCGCGTACTCACAACTTACCGATAAGACAAGTGATAGTGAAGAAAAATACCCCCACAAGAAGCTACCTTATGGGTGGGGAAGATATATCCGATAAAGACCTTGAAGAAATCGGAATAAAGATTGTTGAAAAAAAACCGAACGGAAACCGCAATCTAGAAATCCCAGAAAACAGGACTTCTGAATATGAGGAGCTGATAAACTCCAAACTCACTCCAGGATTTTGGAATGAATACGTTGGTAAAGAAATAGTATTCATCTTCAAATATAAGACCGGAAGAATTGAAAGATATGTTCTATCGAAAGAAACAGAGAGCCACATAGATAAGTTGTCCGCGCAGTTTAACGGGGAAACATGGAAGAAGTCTTGTGTTTGGAAGTGGCTTGCGGAAAACAAATGG
>CAZGST010000030.1:0-882 GCA_964528655.1 uncultured Candidatus Saccharibacteria bacterium | reverse complement strand
AACAAATGGTACACAGACCTCATAGTTCATAACGAAGCGGGTTCTCTTGTGAATTCCGAGAAATGGAATGGAATGGACTCCGAAAAAGCAAAGGAAACAATAACTGACCTGGTACAAGGCAAGCGTCAGGTAGAGTATCGTCTCCATGACTGGCTCATTTCCCGCCAAAGATATTGGGGTGCTCCAATTCCCGTAATCTACTGCGAAAAATGCGGGATGCTTCCAGTTCCCGAAAAAGACCTGCCCGTGATCCTTCCCCATGATGTCGATTTTCTACCACATGGAGAATCTCCTCTCACTAGGTCCAAAAGCTTCCACAAAGTTACCTGTCCCAAATGCGGAAATAAATCCGGTGTGAGAAGGGAATACGACACAATGGATACCTTCGTCGACTCAAGCTGGTACTTCCTGAGATATACCGATCCAAAAAACAAAAAGAAGTTCGCGGAAAGCGCGAAAATTCACTACTGGCACCCAATTGATTGGTATATAGGAGGAGCCGAGCACGCGGTACTCCACCTCCTCTATGCCCGGTTCTTCACAAAAGCGTTATCTGACATGAAGCTCCTGAAGTTCAGAGAGCCATTCCTGAGGCTAAGAACCCACGGAGTAATCTTAGGAGAGGACGGTCAGAAAATGTCCAAATCCATCGGTAACGTGATAAATCCTGATGAAGTATTGAAGTACGTAGGCGCGGACACGCTTCGAATGTACGAGATGTTTATGGGGCCATTTGAAGACACAAAACCCTGGTCTTCCGAAAGCATAATGGGAGTGAGGAGATTTCTGGATCGAGTATGGAACATATCTGAAAAACAACTCGCAAAAGGGTCTGGCATGAGGGCTCTCGTCCATAAATCGATAAAAAAAGCAAAAGAAGAT
>CAZGST010000029.1:6942-11269 GCA_964528655.1 uncultured Candidatus Saccharibacteria bacterium | reverse complement strand
CCCACGAGCAATACACAAAAGCTCGAGTAGTGGAAACCTGAGTAATCGTGCTTGTGACACTCATCGCCCCAGATGACAGCGTAGCTTCCCCAGTCTGTACTGCAACTCCTGAACTCGCGGTAAAATTTACAACTTCATATCGAATGGTAGTAGCATTGCCAGCCGAAGCGCCACCTTTTTGAAACTTTAAAAGACTTGAACTCGCTCCCGAAAACTCACCCGTAACATAACCAGAAATTCCATCGTTTGAAGTATCATTCGAATAACTAGTCACAAGAATAATAGATCTCGAAGATCCTCCAGGGGTAATCGAAACTGACGAAGATGTATTATTTGCGCTTATCGTAGCGGATCCTCTCTTTACCGAAAACTCACCATCAAAACACTCGACAAGTCCATAACTCACTTCAAGAGCCCCGAATCCAGTAATTCTCTCAAAGACAATAGAAGAAGAGTTTGAAATATAACCTATTGTAAAATTTCCTTCAGCCACACTTGCGCTAGAGCTTCCCGTAGATTGAGAAAGCATAAACGCCTGACTAGTACTGCTAATCCTAGGATTCAACACTATCGGATTAACGAGCACATTATCGGTCTCCTGATCAGCGATAGTGCTCGTCCCGTTCACAGTCCGACATCGACTAAAGGCAGAGTTCGCAATTAAAAGTTCATCTGCTCCGATATCCCACGTCCCTGTCCGTGTCTCATTATCAATATCATTAGTAACGACACTGCTCACGACACTAGAACTTCCTGCGTCAATCGCAGGAGACCCTGCTTTTATATGCAGATTTTCTAAGCCTCGAGTAACAGAAATAAATAAATTACCAATTGGCTGGTTCGCCAAGTCTCCTGTTCCATTCGTAGTAGACGCGTCCGTAGAAATATTATGACTGCTACTCGCGGCAAAAACCCCATTATATGTACGCGTACTACTTGCCGCTATATTATTCCTCAAAAAAGCATCAGAAGTCGTAGCATCTTGTATAAAAAAAGCAGAACTTGCAAAAAAGACCGAATTATTAACATAATGAACATTATCAGCTGCCGAGGTATTCCATATTCCCACTCCCGCAGTAGCAACCGTTGTCGTGGCACTCATATTTAAAACAATATTGTTATACACATACCCACTGTCATCACTACTCCGTATACCAACAGCCCCAGGATTAAAACTTCCATCAAGTACGTTATTCCCGATACGTGTATCGTTCTGATTATTAAAAACCCCGTAGGCGGCTGATGCGCTTGCTCCCCAGTTCTTAAACACTATCCAATCGACATGGATAAAATTATCCTGCAACCTCACAACATCACCACTCGTGCTTTTCCAATTTGCTCCAACCTGAGAAGTTCCATCATGACGATCAGATAAAGCCGTAGTAATCCACATGTAGTGGGTAGCGTCAAAAAAGGCGTCGGTGTTCGAAATAGAAACCGTTGACTCATTGAATGGAGAGTCGTTATACAGCTCCCCTTTCTCAATTGTTCCAGAAGTTACTAGATCATGACTCTCCCCAGTCTCCCACGCTGCTATTGTCGAGTAATTTCGACTCGCAGTCCCAATGCTTGCCGTCTCTATCGTCTGACCAGAGGCCGAACGGACAAACTTTTTGAACAATCGTCCAATGAATCCAAAACGCTCTGGAGTAGGCTCATATACAAGCCGTGAATGAGTAGAAATGACGCTTGCAATAGGATTCGTCTTCTTCTTTATCACATTATGTAAAAACGCAGAAGTCGAGGTTGTAGAAGTTGAGTCGGTAGAAGTAGAAACAAAAATTGTATCAATAGAAGTTGAGGTTGAAAGCACAGACGATGACACATACAAAAAATCCGTAGAACTCGGGAGATAAAGACTAGAAGTAGCTATAAAAAATGTCGAGGTAGCAGAGCTCGTATCAACTCCAGTCGCCCCATCACTTGACGAAACAAAAGAATCCGTAGAACTCGATGAAGAGGAATAAAAATAAGGGAGAGTAAACAAAGAGCTTGTCGCTGTAGAGTCCGATTGCTGAGAATTGTCCTTTTCCGGAGGAATAATAAAATCAACAGATTGAACAAAATTCCTCACACTCCTTTTGAGAGAAGGGAGGAGGCTCGAAAATCTATCAACCTTTTTCTGAATAAGCTCTTGAAATGTTCGTCGAGGCGACTCTTCCTCTGCTAATACAGGAGGAGATTCGGACTTTGAAGATGTCTGAGGCAAAGACGAAGCAGACTGGTTAGACGTAGTTGAAGCGGTTTCCAGAGAAAATGATGCCGTGGATGTGGTTGAGTCGTGACCAAAAATAGTAGCTATAAAATTTCCAACACCGAGAACCAAAGAAGCAGTCCATTCACTAGAGGAAGGAGAAGAAGTGCTCGTCTCATAGACCACTTGAGTAGAAGTAGTAAGTGATGAGGTTGAATTGGAAACAGCTACAAGCTCAGTATTAATAGTATTTTCGAGATCCGAAGAAGTAGATGTTTCGTCGGTGGATACGAGAGAAGAGGGTAACTCATACTCCGGCCCACGCGCATCAAGCGCGATCGACTCCCCACTTCGAATCTTCTGAAAATCTTCTGGACTCGCAATTGAGGAATAATCAATCCCATACCGAATAAGACCTTCAACTTCAAAAAGCCTATCCTCCTCTCCGGGTGGAAGGCGATACCCCTCTTCATACGATTCAGTGCGTTGTAAAATCACGTCACGCTCTTCCTGTGTCATCTTCGGAACCTTTACGATGATAAACTTGCCTGTATCCCGCTCCGAACTTCCCCAGTTCCACCCAGCAGGCTTTATCATCACAATGTCTCCATCTCGTTCGCAATATTCCTCTGGTACGCACGTTTCCGAAGTTTTCACAAGAGCCTCATCCCACAAGACCGCCGAAACCGGCGCCGAAACCCGAATGGGATATCGTGCCTGTTCAAGTTGCCAAAAACGAAGAGGAGAAAGTGTAAGCGTGTCACTAAAAAGCTCATACCGAAAATCAATCCGATTACCTGCCGCATCAATTCCGTGAGGCTGACGAAACATAATCAAATCCTCTCTAGTTCCCTTCGCACGAAGCATTACATACCCTCCTCGGGAATCATCAAATTCTAACGCTCTACTCTTTTCAATCGAAAGGACAATCGTATGAGAAGACTCGGGCTGTCCAATAAGAAACTCCTGCTGCAAAAAACCATTCTGTTCCGAATACCTAGCTTCAAAATTCGAAGAAAATCTAAAAATCGTACGAGAAGGTTCCAGACTTACTGAAGGATAAGAAGAATCAACTACCCCAAATGTAACCCACTGTTCAGCAGAGCCTTTTTCCGAAACATAGAAAGTAACATGAGACGATCCCCTATCAATAAGAATGCGAGATTGTCGCTGAATAGCGGAAAACCCTGGAACACGAGAATCCTGCTCAAAATCTTCAGGTGTTTGAAATGCCTTCGAGCTCATGCTCTCCATCTTTCCCACTTCGGACCCACTATTATTGAAAGATTCATTTGGTGATGTCGCAAAAGAGAATGGCAGCACGTGTCCAAATATCTGGAAGGTGATGAGAGCGATAATTAAAACTCTTGTAATCGATGGCCGAAGCATAATAATAAATTCAACCTAAATAAATCCGTTAAAAATACGGCAAATAGGACCCTCTCATTTGAACTGGCCCCATCCTTTAAAGTATAAGCCAAAAAAACAAAAAATTGTGGTGTGTTTATCCACAATTTTTTTCACTAACTGCAAACTAAAAAGCTGCCTCTTATCTCTTCCACTTAGCCATAAAGTAATGCTTCTTTCCTCGTCGAATAATAAAATACTGATGAAAAAGCGCCTGATCTCGCGTGATTTCAAAGTCCTCAAGTATGCATTTCCCATTCATAAGAATGGATCCTTGCATTACATCTTCCTTCGCTTGTCGTTTAGAGGGACACACGCCCGCGTCAACGAGTAAATCAATAATAAAAATTGATTCAGTAGACTCAGGAACAACGTAAAAAGGAACTCCCAAAAATACTTCCTCTATCTCAGACTCTGATAAACTGTTAACGTCCCCTCGAAAGAGAATCTGAGAAATATTCTCTGCAACCTTCGTAGCCTTTTCCCCATGAACGAAAGAAGTAACTTCTTTCGCTAGACGCTGTTGTGCCTCTCTCTTTTCCGGTTCTTCTTTTGTTGTCTTCTCGAGTCTCGCAATTTCATCCTTACTCAAAAAAGTAAAATACTTCAAAAACTTTACAACATCAGCATCAGCTGTACCAATCCAAAACTGATAAAACTGATAAGGAGAGGTTTTCAAGGGAGAGAGCCAAATCGCATTTCCCTCACTCTTCCCGAATTTTTTCC
>CAZGST010000029.1:0-6932 GCA_964528655.1 uncultured Candidatus Saccharibacteria bacterium | reverse complement strand
GATCACTTCCCCCAATTTGAAGCACGCAATTATGTCTTGTGAAGAGCTCATAAAAATCATATGCCTGCAAAATCATATAACTGAACTCCGTGTATGAAAGTCCTACATTAGATAAACGAGTACTCACCGACTCCTTGTCAAGCATCTCCGAAACCGGAAAATGTTTCCCGACATCTCTCAAGAATTCAATAGCCGAGAGAGTAGATAACCACTCATAATTATTTAATATTTTTGCTGAATGAACTCCTGAATCAAAATCCAAAAAAGGCTCTACCTGAGCCCTGAAAAGCTCGGTTCGCTCTTCTACAACTTCTTTTGATTGAAGTGTCCGCTCTGTGCTCCGACCACTTGGGTCGCCAATTAACCCCGTCCCCCCACCAAGAAGAACAATCGGACAATGTCCTGCGAGTTGAAATCTCTTTAACACCAAAATCCCAAGCAAATTACCTACATGCAGACTATCTGCTGTCGGATCAAATCCCTGGTACAAAGAAACCGGTCCCTCTGATAACCTCTTATTAAGCGCCTCATTAAGAGAAACCTGAAACGCGAGACCTCTCCACTCCAAATCCTCTAAAATATTCATATTATCGATGTTACCACAAGAGATAACCTAACACCTAGTGCCTGTCTTTCCTTTTTTTGATCGCCCGTATTCTCGCAACCTCTCTCTGAAGTGCAGCCAAAGCCATAGCCTGACCTTTTTCATCTTCTCTCTCAATTTTATTAAGCGCCTCCTCGGCCTTCTTCTTTGCCTCCTCAATCTTTTCTAACACAAGATCATCTGCCCGCTCAGCTGTATCCGCAAGAACAATCACTCGAGACTCCGGAAGAATCTCAACAAACCCACCTGAAGAAGACAGGTGTATCTCCTCTCTATTCTTCTTAAGAGTAATGACCCCAGCCCGCAAAAGAGAAACAAGCGGAATATGGTTTGGTAAAATTGAAATCTCCCCGTCCCTTGAAGGAAGAGTGACAATATCTACTACGTCCTCATAAACCGTACCAGCTGGAGTGACAACCTTGAATTGAATAGACATAGGCATTATGAAAAACACTCTTACCCTTTAACCTCCTCTATGCCTCCCTTCATGTAAAATGCTCCTTCAGACTTATCATCATGCAATCCATCAAGAATCTCTTTGAAACCTCGAATCGTTTCCTTCAAAGACACATACTTCCCTTTTTGACCAGTAAATATCTCAGCAACAAAAAACGGTTGAGAAAGAAATCTCTGAATCTTTCTCGCTCGCGAAACCGTAAGCTTGTCTTCTGCGGAAAGTTCCTCAATACCCAGTATCGCAATGATATCCTGCAAATCTTTATACCTCTGCAATATCTTCTGCACTCCTCGAGCCACAAAATAATGCTCCTCTCCCACAATCTGTGGATCCAAAATAGTCGAGTTTGAATCTAAGGGGTCAACCGCTGGATAAATTCCAAGTTCCGTAAGCGCTCGATTCAAAACTACTGTTGAGTCGAGATGACTGAATGTCGTCGCAGGAGCAGGATCTGTAAGGTCATCCGCGGGCACATAAACCGCCTGCACCGAAGTTACAGAACCCTTATCAGTAGAAGTAATCCTCTCCTGTAACTCTCCCATTTCTGAAGCAAGTGTAGGCTGGTACCCCACAGCAGAAGGAATTCTTCCCAAGAGTGCGGACAACTCCGAACCAGCCTGAGTAAATCGAAAAATATTATCAATAAAAAGAAGTACATCTTTCCCCTCCTCATCTCGAAAATATTCTGCCATTGAAAGCGCGGTTAACGCGACTCTCGCTCTGTTACCGGGGGGTTCGTTCATCTGTCCAAACACCATCGTCGTCTTATCAATAACCCCCGATTCTTTCATCTCCAAATAAAGCGCGTTCCCCTCTCTTGTTCTCTCTCCCACTCCGGCAAAAACAGAAGCTCCTCCATGTTGTTTCGCTACATTATTGATAAGCTCCATCACAATCACAGTCTTCCCCACTCCCGCTCCTCCAAAAAGTCCCACCTTTCCTCCTTTTACAAAAGGACAGATCAAATCAATAACCTTTATTCCCGTCTCAAAAACCTCTGCCTGCGTAGACTGATTTACAAAAAGAGGAGGCTTTCTGTGTATTGGATACGTTGGAGAATTCTTTATTTCTCCCCCATTATCAATAGTCTCTCCAAGTACATTGAAAATTCTACCCAAGGTATTCGGCCCCACCGGAACTGTTATTGGCGCTCCTGTTGAAAAAACTTCCATGCCCCGGGTAAGTCCATCCGTAGTTCCCATAGCAACAGAACGTAACTGCGAAGCTCCAAGATGCTGCTGAACCTCAAGAACAAGCCTACCTTCTGGAAGTGGGACTTCCAATGCCTCATAAATCTGAGGCGTGTATTCGGTAAATTCCACATCAACCACAGGTCCAATAATCTGAACAACTACTCCTTTATGTTTCTTTTCCATATCTGTAAATTAGAGGACAACCGCTTTTCCTGCGGATATTTCCGCGATCTCTCGTGTTATAGCCGCCTGTCTCACCTGGTTGAACAAAAATGTAAGGTCCGCGACCATTTCCGAAGCAGAGTCTGCTGCGTTTTTCATTGCCATCATCCGAGCTGCCTGCTCAGAAGCATATGATTCAAGCGCCGCCTGATAAATCTGCACCTCAAGAAGGCGCGGCACAATAGACTCTAACACAAAACTCCTATCTGGTTCAAAAACAAAGTCAAAAACATCGTTATGATTACTGGAATCTCCATTTGTTCCAACGCTACCCAAACTTTCGCTTCGAGAAAGGGGTAAAAGTTTATGTACGATTGGCTCCTGACGCACCGCAGAAACAAAATCCGTATAAACCAAAAACACATGATCATACGCACCCTCTACAAACTGATTCGTGATAAGTAAAGAAAGGCTCTGAACATGATCCAATAAATGCGAAACCGAGTGATGCGGAAAACTGGCAACAAGAGGAATCCCTAACTTCACGACAAAATCTTGACCCTTCTTTCCAACGGCAACACAATCAATTTTTTCAATACTCCCTAAGCTATCAATAAACTTCCGGCACTGTAAAAAAAGATTGGTATGGAAACTTCCGCACAAACCTCGATCAGAAGAAAAAAGAACAAACAAAACTTTTGAGGGCCTAGCCGTATCTTTGAAAAAAACATGCTGAGTACCATTCAGAGTCTTCTGTAAGTCAAAAAGCACTCTCCATGCCTCCCTAGCATACGTACGAGAAGCAGTAACCATTGCTACCGCCTTCTTCATCTTCGAAACCGAAACAAGCTCCATTGCCTTTGTTATCTTCCCAATATTCGCGGCCGCCTTTATTCTACTTTTTACTTCTTTAGCTCCTTTAGCCATTTTATTATGTTCTGCTCTTTTTGAAACTCTCTATCGCTTTCTTCAATTTCGCCTCAACTTCTGGCAAAATATCTTTCTTCTCTCGAATGGACTCCAAGATATCCTTATGACTTGTCTTTATATACACCTGCAATTTTTGTTCAAAAACCCTCACCTCCGTTACCTCAACATCATCAAGATACCCATTCACTCCTGCGTAAAGACTTACAACCTGATTCACTACAGGCATTGGCTCATACTGCAGCTGCTTCAAAAGCTCAGTAAGCCTTCTTCCTCTTTCAATTTGGGCCTTCGTTGCGGGGTCCAAATCAGAAGAAAATTGAGCAAAAGCTTCAAGTTCTCTAAACTGAGCAAGTTCAAGTCTGAGCCTGCTTGCTACCTTCTTGATAGCTTTTATCTGTGCCGCTCCTCCGACGCGTGACACGGAAAGCCCCACGTTTATAGCTGGACGTACTCCCCGATAAAACAAATCACTCTCAAGATAAATTTGTCCATCTGTAATTGAGATTACGTTTGTAGGAATATACGCCGAAACATCTCCCGACTGAGTCTCTATGATGGGTAATGCGGTAAGCGATCCCCCGCCATGTTCTTTCGCCATGCGAGCCGATCGCTCAAGTAATCTAGAATGAAGATAAAACACATCCCCTGGGTATGCCTCTCTTCCAGGCGGACGACGAAGCAAAAGTGAAATCTGCCGATACGCCCACGCGTGCTTTGATAGGTCATCAAATACCACAAGGGCATCCTTCCCTTGATCCATAAAATATTCTCCAATTGCCGTACCCGCATACGGAGCAAGGTACAAAAGTGCTGCCGGATGCGCAGCCGAAGCAACAACAATAATCGTATGCTTCATCGCTCCTTCCTTCTCTAATCTATCAACAATCTTCGCGATCTTTGACTCCTTTTGACCAATCGCCACATAAACGCAAATAACATCCTGATCCTTCTGATTTATAATCGCGTCAATCGCAAGAGCTGTTTTCCCAGTTTGTCTGTCTCCGATAATGAGCTGCCTTTGTCCTCGTCCGATCGGAATCATCGAATCAACCGCCTTCACTCCCGTTGAAAGTGGCGTATCAACTGGCTGCCGAAAAATAATACCAGGCGCGATTCTTTCCATTGGGTAGTCCTTAGTGTTTGTTATAGCTCCTTTTCCATCAATCGGATCCCCCAAAGGCGTAACAACTCTGCCAATCATAGAAGCTGAAACTGGAATTGAAAGAATCTTATTCGTTCGTTCTGCGATAAAACCCTCTTTTATGTGGGTGAAGTCAGTTAACACCACAACCCCCACACTGTACTCTTCCAAATTGAAAACAACCCCAACTCCGCATTCACTCCCTTCTGTATTCAAAAAACGAACCATCTCCGTCATTTTTACTTTATGAAGTCCGAGTACGCGTGCCACCCCATCCGCAACTTCAGACACGCGACCAACCTCCTGAAATTCCACATCCCCTTTGAATGCGTCAATATCAGATCTAATTATGTCTAAAATATGTTCCTTATCTTTCATAGAATTAAATCAGTTTTCTGAGGAATCCTCGAAAACTCGCGTCAACCAAATACTTAGAATCTAAAAACACCCTCACTCCGGAAATAAGATTCGAATTCTCTTTCTCTCTTATATGTAAAGGACGATTCTTCTTTGTAACAAGCTCCTGAATCCGAGAAATAAAATTCCCCAGATCAGAAGATGGGCCATACTCTAACTCCACCCGAGTAATCCCGTTCAAACGGCAAAACTCATCTTCGAACCTCACCAGGATCTTTTTGAGAAGTCTCCCATCATTGTTAAGAAGTACAAATCTTACAAAACCATCAAAAACCTCTTTCTGTTCTTTAGAAGTCTTCACACGAAGAAAAATCCTCTGCAACATCCTAGTATACTCTTTCACGTTAAGCCTCATATTTTTTCATCTCATTTAACGCCTTTTGAAAAAGCATGCTCGCTGTCTCCTTATCTGCTATCCGAGTAAGCATCGTCTCTACTCCCCTCCGTATAAGTTCCCGACTTGCGCTCTTCACTTCTTCTAATTGTGCTCTCTCTTCCTCCTTTATTTTTGCACGAGCCTGCAATGTATACTCCTCCGCCTCCCGAACAGCCTTAGAAAGAATCTCCTGCCTCTGAACCTCAGCCTCATGAGTTGCCTTCAAAACAATCTTCTGAAACTCTCTCTCTGCCTCTTGAAGGGTCTTCTCCTTAACCTCAGAAACGCTCCTTAGTTCCTTATCAAGCACCTGGGACCTTCTCTCATTCTCCTCTATCTTTTTACGACGCAGATCCAAAAGCTTCAGAACCGGCTTATACAAAAAACGATACAAGACAAACAAAAGTACCGCAAAATTGATAAGCTGCGCCGTAAAAAGCTTCCAGTCTATCCCTAATTTGTCCAAAAAATCCATAAATCAACAAAAACAGTCAGAAGAAAAAGCCCCTGACTCAAAAACATAAAGAGGTTTCCCCTAAACAAACTTAATTATCAAAGCAATAACCAAAGCATACACCGCGATAGCTTCCGCAAACGCGATCGCAAGAATCATTGCAGTCTGAATCTTTGACGCTGCCTCTGGATTCCTTCCAATAGCTTCAAGTCCTTTTCCTGCAAGCCATCCAATTGAAAACGCAGGAAAAATTCCTCCGATCGCGATTGTGAATGCCGCAGCCATCGTCTTCAACGCCTCTATATTCGAAAACAAACCTGATGTTACCTGTTCCTCCATAAAATATATTGATAATAAAAATCTGAAACGACCTTTTTTGATTCTGCCCCATTCTTACAGAAAATCAATAGTTTTTCAATGTCTCTCATAAAATCTACCTTCTATACTAATGTTCCGCTGTTGCCACCTTCAAAAACACCAACGTCAACATAGAAAAAACTACCGCTTGTATTAGTCCAACGAATATCTCCAAAAAAAGAAAAGGCAGTGGTACAAAAAGTGGAACCAAAAATAGTACTACCGTAAGCAAAACCTCCCCTGCAAAGATATTCCCAAATAACCGAAATGAAAATGAAATCACCTTTGCCACCTCTGCGATAAGCTCTAAAAATCCTACAAATGTTCCTACTCCATAAGGCTTCTTCCACGGTGCGATAAAAAACTTACCCCAATATCGAAAAAACCCAAGCGAAGCAATACCAATAACCTGAATCCCAATAACTGCCGATACTGCGATTGCAAGCGTCACATTCAAATCAGCCGACGAACTCCGAAGAAACGGCAATATAAGTTTCTCGCCCTCATGAATCTCGACGAAACCAATCGTACCTAACCCTGGCACAATCTCTACCAAGTTTGAAACAAGCACAAAAAGAAAAATCGTCACCACAAGCGGAAAAAACAACACGGAGTCCTTCCGATTTCCTGTAACCGTATCAATAAAATCTAGAATGCCCTGAAACACAAATTCAATAAAATTTTGAAACGCACCCGGAATTTTAGAAATACCAGACGAAAATTTCCACGCCACAAGAGCAAAAAAAATAACAATCACCCAGCTAAGGACAAGTGTATTCGTAACAACAAAGCTCCCAATATGAAAAAGCTCCTCTGCCGCTAGTGAGATATGGATTGCTTC
>CAZGST010000028.1:0-11917 GCA_964528655.1 uncultured Candidatus Saccharibacteria bacterium | reverse complement strand
GAGTTTTTTGTCTTTGGATGTTGTTATATGGGAGCATGTCTACTGTGGGAGTTGAATGCTAGACCTCGAAAGAGGGAACACGATCTTGTGAGGCTCGTGTGCGAGACTGGTATTCTTTCGCCTGTCTCTGAACACGATATTTTTGAAGCCTACAGGATGGGTAGGCTTAGCAGAGAACTTACACTTCGACTGCTTTTTGAGGGAAAGCAGTTGGTGGGTAAGAATCTTGATACACGGAATGTGCCTGAGCCCGTGCTGAAGGCATGGAGAGAGGCTTGGGATCGTTTGCGCGCTAATATTTTGACGCTTATGGGAGAGCGTTTTCATGGGGCAAGGACAAGGTACTGGGTAGTTCTTAAGGATCCAAAACTTTGTCAGTATCTTTCTCGGATGATAAATCAGAGGTTTTCCGAGCTGGATGGGCATGAAAAGAAAAATAGTCGTTATCGTGATATGGACTTTACGATTACTGCGCGTTTTCGGATATCGGAAGATGAGCGACGTGAGTTGGTGGCTTTGGTTCAGAGGCTTTTCGAGCCTATTGAGCTCTTGAACCAGGCCACAATGATTTATGGTTTTTTCAGGGAGCGTTTTGAGCAATTTCAAAGAGCTCCTAGAAAAATGAAGTCTCCCCATAAGTTTTCACGAGCTCAAGGGAGAAGGGGTTTGCAGTGGACTATGACTTTCAGATATTCGAAGAAGGCGTTTCTTGAGGTGCATGCTGGTTCTGTTCAGTTTTTTTCGCAAATGTGTCATGGTGTGGACCGCATGTCTCTTACGAGCTCCGCTTCATTTATAGGCCTTTGGGGGCTCGTGAACAATGGAGTCGAAGGTGATCGGCGCCTTGTTCGATACCTGAAGACTCTTCCGTTGCAGGAGATGCCTGAGAGATTGTTCTGGTCTCATATTGTGAGGAGATGTGCTTCTAACAAAGTGGCGCCTCCAATAGTTCACCGGTATAGGGTGTGGGCAAATGGAGTTCGGAAGCACATAGCGCTTATTGAGCTGAACATCGGGGGTTGGTCGAAAGACAAAAAGACTCCTGTTCAGTATTCTGTTTTTTCTGAACCGTTCGCTTCTTGCAGTTTTGAAGTTGCGAGAGAGTGCGCGGCTTGGGATGTGATATGTGACCTTCAGGGAGTCCTCGAGGAGATGAGGGGAACATATAAGCCTGAGAAGAACTGGCGCGCACTTCTTGTTAATTTTTGTAAGGTGAATAAGTGGAAACTCACCTCCTTTCCGCTTTTAAGGAAAACCGGTCCTCTTTTCAGGACGAGACCGAAGAGGACTCGACTAGCCCCTTACACTTGTTCCTTGCGGGCTAGGCCATCAGATGGCTTACCTAAGTTTGCGCACGCATTTGCTACTCGGAGATCAATTGCTGTAATTCGAGCATGTAAGCGAATGTGTGAACAACTCGGAATTTCATAACTACCACAGGACGTGGTAGTTTTTTATTAGGTTTTCTCATTTGACGGAATCTTTGATTTGGGTTTTGGTTTTCTGAGAGGTATTAGGAAATTTGTAAAATCTGCTATAATACTAGCGTTTTCACAGGTTTGCATTAATTAAAAAGGTCGAGAGGATTTCAGAACACTTTTTAATAACATTATGAAAAAAGACGGATTGGTACAGGCGGTCATGGATGCGGCAGGCATAGAGACCAAGAAACAATCACAGATGGCAGTTGAAGCGATGTTTGACGCGATTGTAAAGAGCTTGAGCAGAGGAGAAGAAGTAGCAATTGCAGGCTTTGGTACATTCAGAGTTGCAAAGAGAGCTGCTCGAATGGGCGTAAATCCAAAGACTGGTGAAAAGATTCAGATCAAGGCTTCTACAAAGCCAAAATTCAGAGCAGGGAAACTATTGAAGGAAGCTGTGCTTTAAGTAATTTTCCTGTACGGAAAACTAAAAACTCCCTTTTTATGGGGAGTTTTTAGTTTGTTTTACGCATCTGCAGCCTTTGCTAGGGCCACACAGAGTAGCGCCGTTAGAGTAACTTCCTCACAAAGTCACTCATTTCAATAAATACCTGATAAGCTTCTCTCACTTTCGTGAGGGAGGTTTTTATCAGGTCTTTTATTGATGGCTCAGGAAGGGTTTGGGTGGTAGAAGACGTTATTGAGTTTTCTACATCTAGTACAGAGTTTTCGGTTGTTGAGGCAAAATTTTCAGTTGAGGAAGTATTTTCTTCGGATGTTAGCACTTCTTCGTCTTTTATTCCCACGACTTCTTTCAGAAATTTTTCTTCAGCTTTCAGGTTCGCTTCTTTACTTTCGTTTATCAGGTTTTTTGCTTTTTCAAGAAGATTTTGTACGTTTTCTGAAGTGTTTAGTTTTTTTATTTTTTCTATGTCAGTGTTGATTTTTTCCCATCTTTCTTCAGCTGTTGCTATAACTAACTGCTCTTCTTTGATAAGAATGAAAGCGGAGGCATCTCTTGTAATTGAGAGGTGGTTTTCTTCTCTCCAGCGCTTAAATTCTTCTGCGACATCTTTTATTTCTTGCAGATTTTCGATTGGGCGGAGGTTAGTTTTTTCTTTTTCAGCCTCATAGTAGGCGAGGATCGTGTTTAGTTTTTCTACTAGGTTGTTTTTCCAGATACTGATTTCAGATGAGGTTGGTTCGTTAGTTTCTACCGTGAGTAACTTATCTTTTACGTCTTTCACTTCAGAGATTGAGAGGTCGATTACCTTTTTGTAGGTAACGATACGGAAGGCAAGACTATTGGAATCGTTTTGATCTTTGGCGTTTATAAGGTTGGTGACGCTTTCTTTTACGTCGTTTAGGGCGTTTTCATTTTCTTCGGCATGGGATGGGAGTGCGTAGCCAAAGAACGCTACTGATAGCGCGAGCAAAATTGTTGCGGTTTTGAGTGTTTTTACTGAAAAGAGGAACATGTTAGAAGAGGATGGTGTCTAGAAGGTTGTTTATTTCGGGGTTTTCTAGTTCTTCAACGTTCAGTAGGTTTTTTTCGTCTTCAATAACAGAAGGATGGAGGTGTTTAGTATCCTCGTTGGAGATTTCACTGAGAGCAGAGACGATAGTTTGATCTACTGCCTGACGGTAGGTGATTTCATTCAATTCAATGCTTATTGTGAGTTCTTCTAGTTCTTTATTGAGGTCGTTTGTATTCAGGGATTCTGATATAGCTGGTGATGTTTGCATTTGGATTCCAACTATCATGATTGTTGCTATTCCAAGGGTGGCTAGTCCAGCAAAGATGGGGGTTTTTGCAAATGAGTACCAGCGTAGTGCGCTTCCAATAGGCGTTGCAATAAGCACGTTTCTCGTGTTTTTTTTGAACTCTTCGTCCGCTGTTATGTTGCGGAGTTTGGTTAATTCTAGGATTGTGTCTTTCATGTTCGATTACGCTTCTTCTATGTGTTTTTTCAGTTGTTTTAGCGCTCTGTGTTGGATTACGCGAATAGCACCTTCGGATTTGCCAGTGATCTCTGAGATTTCCTTATTTGAGAGATCGTTAACAAATTTCATAATTACTATATTTTGTTCGTCTGTTTTGAGTTTGGTGAGAGCTGCTTTTACGCTCTTCATTTGGATATCGCTGTCAATTTTTTTTTCGGTTCCTAGGCTTTCTGCCATGTGTTCTTCACCGATTGATTCGATGTCGACAGTGCTCTTCTTTGTTCGGTAGTAATCAATGACTGTGTTGTGAGCTATTCTGTAGAGCCAGGACCCAAAGGGGAAACCTCGGAAGTCGAAGCTCCCAATACTTTCCCATGCCTTCATGAAGACTTGGTGAGTGAGGTCTTCGGTGTCTGGCTTTGAGCTAGTTTTCAAGAAGATGAATCGGTATATTTGGTCAACGTACTTGTCGTACAGTTTACCGAATGATTCCGAGTCGCCTTTTTTTGCTCGTTCTACGAGCCATTGTTCTTCCATAGGTATAACGACGTAATTACTGATTCGTTTCTAGGGTTTTGTCTTTTATAGTCAGATAAGCCCCTGTAACGGGGCGTAACGTGATTGTTAGTATTAAGTATAAGGTATTTGGTGGCAAGTATTAAGGAAAGAGAGGGGGATTTTTTGCTTGACATAAACTTATAATGTTTTATTGCGTTTTGACAGATTATTTTTTTGAAGGTATACCTTTTGAATCTTTTACTGGGTTAAGGTTGATATGAAGGCAGTCTTTGAGCTAGAGATTCAGATGGTCAGGTGGATCCCTCTCGAAAAAGAGTTTAGTTCAGACTGGTGCTCGTGGCCTTGAGGAGTGTCGGGGGTGTGGCTCTATCTTCAAGGAGCTCATTCATAATACTAGATTCGTGTTGTGGATCCGACTTATTGTAGGCGTCGGAGCGCAAAAGAACTTATCAATCTTCTCTCTTTATGAGGGCTGGGGTAGCTAGCTTTTAAGCTCGCGCGCGATTACCTTGGCCTTTTTTATTTACAATCTTGTTTTTTTGGAGTAGTGTTTTGGAATTCAAAGGCAAGGTGCTTTTGGATATGTTTTTAGGACATTAACAAGCGAGAGGAATTTATGAAAATGATTTTTAGGATTTTTGAGCTCCTTGTCTTTTTTGCTCTTGCGGGCTGGTACTCTTTAGTACTTTGTTCCCCAGCAATTCTGATATGCGTACCTATCACAACTCTTGTGTTGTCGTTTGATCCGGAAACGACAATTCATTGGGGTTCATTTTGGATTGTTACGGGTCTTTCAATATTCCTTTCCTTTCATTTTTATTATTTCGTACACGTTGAGCTTCCTGAAAGGGAAGCAGGAGAGAGGATTAAGAGAGAACTGCATCAGGAAGAAATAAAAGTTCGGGAAGCTGGGAGGCGAATTGGGCTTCTTTCGGAACTAGTTCGAAAGCATGAAGGTATGGGCCGGAGATGGTCGGGGTGATACTTGCCCCGATTTTTATTTGTAGGACGATTTTTTTCATGTATTATAGAATCTATGCAACGTTATTCGAAGCTTTTTGGGAGGACGGTGAGGGAGGCGCCTTCGGAGACTGTCGCTGCTTCGCATAAGCTTTTGCATCAGGCTGGTTTCGTACGGGAGAGTACGACTGGAAGATATTATTTTTTGCCTTTGGGAAAGCGCGTAGAGCAGAAGATTATTGGGATTATTCGAGATGAGATGAATAGGGCTGGGGTAGCTGCTTTTCATTAGCACGCGCGCGATACCTTGGCCTTTTTTATTTCTAAAAGATATCAGTTTTCGAAAACATCTTTTTTAGTGAGGAAGCGTTGACAATGAATGGGGTTGTGGGGTAGGTTTTGGGCAGTGTTCAAGGACTTTTTATTTTCAGGACTTTAACAAAAAGGATTGGTTATGAAGAATTTTTTAGTTCTTGTTGCACCCGTCATTTGTTCATTTGTTGTACTTTTTCCTTTGGTATGGGCGGTCGATTTTTTATACAAACGGGGCAAGGCCGGCGTGCCCATGGGACAGGAGGAACTTTTAATTCTTGTTTTATTGTATGCTTATTTCTTGTCCATGATGTCTTTCTTTTTATATCGAATGAAGCGGGACTTGGATGGGGAGGCTTTAGATGCGGAGCATCAAAAGCTTGTTATGTCGATTCGGGCGGCTTTGGAATCCTGCAGGGGGGAAAGATTCCGTTTGGCAGGTGATCTTACAACCCTCAAGATTAATTATGAGGAGACTAGTAGGAGGATTGGTCTCCTCTCCGGGCTCCTTAGGAAGCATGAGGGCATAGGAAGAAGGTGGTCGGGGTAGGTATCTATCCCGATTTTTATTTTGTCGATTTTGATTTATGCTGTATAAGTGTCTTTTTGATTATGAAAAATGTTCTTGAAATACAAAATTTGAATAAGACTTTCGGGAAGTTTGTTGCGGTGGATAATGTTTCTTTTTCTCTTCAAGAAGGGGAGATTTTGGGTTTGCTTGGACCGAATGGGGCGGGGAATACTACGATTATTCAGATGCTTTTGGGGATACTGAAGGAGACGTCGGGAAGAATTTCATACTTTGGAAAGGAGTTTTGGAGTAATAGAGAGGAGATTCTTGACCGGGTTAACTTTTCTTCGACCTATACGAACTTTCCATGGAATCTTACGGTAAAAGAGGTACTTACCTTTATTTCTTATCTATACAAGATATCTGATAGGAAGAAGCGGATAGAAGAAATTGTTGAGTTGTTCAATTTGCAGGAATTCTATTATTTGACAGTTGCCGCGCTTTCAGCTGGACAGCAGACACGACTTAACCTTGCTAAGGCATTTTTGAATCGTCCGGCTGTACTTTTGCTTGATGAGCCTACTGCGTCACTGGATCCTGATGTTGCCGACTATATTCGGAAGTTTTTGTTAGAGGAGCGGAAGAGTGTGCACACGTCAGTGCTTTTTACGTCTCACAATATGAGGGAGGTGGAAGAGGTGTGTGATCGGGTTGTTGTGATTCAGAATGGAAGACTTATCGCGAATGATACGCCGTATAATTTGGCTCGGACAATTGATGTGTGTCACATAGAGCTTTTGATTCGAGACGGCTTGAAGAGGGCTATTCAGTATTCTCAGTCTTTGTCTCTCCATTATGAGATTGAGGGGCGATATATTGTGGTGGACGTGAAAGAGAAGGATATTCCGGATTTTTTGCGTTCTCTTATGGATCAGGGAGTTCAGTATGATGAGATAAGTATTGAGAAGCCGGATTTGGAGGATTATTTTTTACGGGTGGCGTCGCAGAAAAAAGAAGCGAAGTCTTTGAAGATATGAGTATACATAGAATATACGGGGTTTTGTTACGACATGTTTTTTTGTTCAAGCGGAGTCTGGATAGGCTAACCGATGCTTTTTTTTGGCCGGTCGTGGATTTGGCTTTGTGGGGGCTTACCAGTTCTTTTATCGGGAGTCAAACGGATGACCCTTCGGCTGTAATTGTGCTTGTTGTTTCCGGAATTCTTTTTTGGCTTATCGTGTATCGGGGACAACTTGAGGTTTCGATGACACTCTTAGAGGATTTATGGAATAGGAATCTTGTGAATATGTTTGTCGCGCCTTTGAAGTTTTCTGAGGCGTTAACTGCGTTTATGATTCTTGCGTTTTTGAAGGCTTTTGTGAGTTTTGTGTTCGGGGTGTTCATTGCCTTTTGGTTTTATAAAGTTCAGTTGTTTTCAAATGGATTCATGATGTTGTGGTACCTTGTTCCGCTTTTTCTTACCGCGTGGTGGACAGGGTTTGTTATTACTGGACTTATTTTCAGATACGGAACAAGGATTCAGTCTTTTGGGTGGACAATTGTGTGGATTTTGGCCCCGTTTTCTGCGATTTACTTCCCAGTAACAGCCTTACCTTCTTGGGCACAGGTCATTGCTTCGTTTGTGCCCACTAGTTACGTATTTGAGGGGATGAGAAAGCTTATCGAAACTGGGGTTTTCGATACCTATTCGTTTTTGGTGAGTGTTGGGTTAAGCATTGTGTTATTTGTGCTTTCGATTGTGTTTTTGAAGATGTGCTTCAATAGCGCGCTTATGAAGAAGGGACTTGTGAAGGTGTATTAGGAAATTTTTGATTTGATGGGGTTTTTGCGATAGGATTCATAATGTTATGCAGAGATATTCAAAACTTTTTGGGAGAACAGTGAGAGAGGCGCCAACGGAAGCGGTCGCGGCTTCGCATAAGCTTTTGCATCAGGCGGGCTTTGTGAGAGAGAGTACGGCTGGAAGGTATTATTTTTTACCTCTCGGAAGGAGAGTAGAGCAGAAAATTGTTGGCATTATTCGAGAGGAGATGAATAAGGCAGGAGCGCAGGAACTCATTACTCCTGTGTTGCATCCCCTCGAGTTATGGAAAGAGACGAATCGCACAACTTCAGTTGGCTTTGAACTTATGATTATTGAGGATCGTCGGGGAGCTAGTTTTGTTTTGGGGGGAACGGCAGAGGAGATGATTATTGATGTTGTTCGGAAGTTTCAGATCAGCTACAAGGATTTGCCTTTCAATGTGTATCAGTTTTCTTCTAAGTTTCGTGATGAGTTGCGAGCACGAGGGGGACTTCTTCGAGTAAGGGAGTTTATTATGAAAGACGCGTACTCTTTTGATGTGGACGAAAAGAGTTTTCGGAGGGAGTATAAAAACATGTGGGGTACGTATGAGCAGATTTTTGATCGTCTTGGATTGCAGGCAATTCCTGTTGAGGCTGACAATGGGTACATTGGCGGGGACTATTCTCATGAGTTTGTGGTGGAGTCTCAGGCGGGGGAAAGCAGATATTTTATTTCAGATGATGGGAGTTACGCGGCGCATGAGGATGTCGCGCGTTGCAAGAGGGAGGAGGTGAACAGACATGAAAAAGAGAAGCCACTCGAGATCATCAAACAGCCGGAGTGGGTGCAGACTATGGAAGATAATGAGAAGCATTACGGACTACCTAGGTCTCGATTTCTGAAGAACGTTGTGTACAAGAACAGGGCGAACGGAGAGATCATTATTGTTGTTGTTCGAGGAGACCTTGAGGTTAACAAGACGAAGCTTGAAAAAGTTCTCAAGGCTACAGGGGAGCTTGAGGATGCTACAAGTGAGGATTTGAAGCTGTTGGGAACGAAGACTGGCTATGTTCATAGCTGGGGGCACAAGGGTGCGCGTTATATTGGGGACATTTCGCTTACGAGTGTAAAGAATTTTATTGGCGGACAGAAAGAGGAGAAGACCGATTCAGTTAATGTGAATTACGGACGTGATTTCACGTGTGAGATGCTTCTTGACATCGCATTGGCAAAAGATGGTTTTTTTACGGAAGACGGAAAGCAAAGATTGCATGAGAAGAAGGGGATAGAGGTAGGAAATATTTTTCAGTTGGGTTATCACTATACGAGTTTGATGGATAATGCGGTTTTTACAGATGCTGATGGAGAGAAGAAGAAATTTTATATGGGGTGTTATGGAATTGGGGTAGGAAGGACGCTCGCAACGATTGTGGAGAAGTACCATGATGAGAAGGGAATTCTGTGGCCGGAGGCGGTAGCGCCGTATGACGTCCATTTTATAACGTTGGGTGAGGAACATGAGAAGGAGGCGGAGAAGATAATAAGAGTGTTAGAGAAGGATGGGAAGGAGGTTTTGTGGGATGATCGAGATGATGTGAGCGCGGGGGTGAAGTTCGCAGATGCGGATCTTATTGGAATTCCTGTGAGGATTGTTTTGAGTGACAAGAGCTTGAAGGCCGGAGGGGTGGAGGTGAAGAGGAGAGGAGAGGAGAAGGGAGAGGTTTTTCCCGTTGAAAAATTAGGAGCTCTATTATTAGATGATTAGATTTTTTCGGAGCGGGTGACCGGATTTGAACCGGCGGTCTTCTCCTTGGAAGGGAGACGTGTTGCCGCTACACCACACCCGCAACACTCAGATTTATACCACGCAGGGTCATTGAGTTCAATCCAATAAGGACTAGTCTGTATTGGTATAATTTACAAGATGAGGGTTTTTAGGTCTTTGTTTTTGAAAAAATTGGACGTTGTTCTCATGGTTGTCTTTCCGGTTTTGGCAGTAGCGCTTTCTTTGTTTTTCAAGGCGAACTTTTTGTGGAGTACGTTTTTATTTTACGGGCTACCTTCTTTATGGCTTTCTTTCAGGACTCCGCAGAAGGTTTTGAAGACGCTACTTTTCACAGTGATGTTCAGTATTCCTTTGGGGGTTATTATTGGTCATTTTGCCACAGCTGATCAGTCGTGGTTCATAGATACTGTTTTTCCTTTTCAGATTTTTGGGGTCACACCACTTGAAAATCCTATCTGGGCGTTCTTTCTTGTGTATTTCATCCTTATTTTTTATGAGCATTTTCTTGATAAGGGGAAACACAATTTGATTGATCGGCGAATGAAGTATCTTGTGTGGCCGATTGTTATTATTTTTGTTCTTTTTATTATTGCGATGCTTGTGGTGCCGGAGGCAGTATACTTCCCTTACGCGTATTTATTTACGGGTGTTTTTATTGTTGCTATTCCAACCTTTCTTTTTTTGTATAAGTTTCCTAGGCTTTTGCAGAAATACGCTGTGGTGACTATTTATTTTTTTGTTTTGTCTCTCATGTATGAATTTACCGGATTACAACTCAATCAATGGAGTTTTCCTGGGAATCATTTTATCGGGTGGGTGGAGTTATTTGGGTACCGGTTTCCGTTTGAGGAGTTTTTCGCATGGATGGTTCTTGGTGCGGTAAGCGCGATTTCTTTTTATGAATTTTTTGATGATGATCGGAAGTAGGGTTGTGGCATTTGGTGTTAACTATTGGTTTTGAGATCGTGACGGGAAAGGAAGAAAGTAGAAGAGGGGGTTAGTCAATTGAGGTTTTTTGGGGGTTACGGTATTATGGAGCGTACTCATGGTTATGGAACGGTTTTTATATATTGTACGCAGGTGGTTTATTCAGAATAAGTGGTTTGTAGGAGGCGTGGCACTCGCGCTTATTTTCTTTTCGTTTCTTTTTTTTGCTAAAGGAGAGGTTGGTGAATTACCTCAGAGTTTTTGGGACGCAAGAAAGGAAGCATCTATTGTGAGCCAAGAGATTCGAGACTTCACTCGGCAGACAAATGACGCGATCGCGGGAATAGATCTTTCAGAGGACGCGGTAATTGAAGCAAAGACAACTGAGCTTATTTCTCAGGCAAGAGAGACAAACACGCAGGCATATCGAAAGGCATTTTTGCTTTCTCAAAATCTGCAGAAGATGGCGGAATCGTTACATTTGATAGAGTCTAGGGTGTTGCAGCAGGAGGCTTATCAGGCTGTTGCAGTTGAGTTATCGCTTGTAAGTGAGTTTATAAACTACACGCAGTATTTGAATGCTTTTTTGGACGGACTTGAAAAAACTATGAAGTCTCGTTCTCCGGAGGATAAGCAACTTGTTGATCAGGTGAGAAGGGATATAAACCGGAAAGTGGAGACAATCAATGATTTGAACGAGGAGTTTTTGGATTTGATGGATGGGTTTGATCAGAATCTTTAGCGGGAGGATGAGGTGGAGAAATTTATTGTTCGTATGAGTCTTTTTTTGGATTCAAGAGGCCGAAGTAGGTGAGGATAGTCTCGGCGTAGATTTGGGCGGTTTTGGGGATGGATTCTATTTCAACGTACTCGTCGTAGCCATGGTGGTTTGCGCCAATTGGTCCTTTGATTACAACGGGAATATTGTTTTTGTAGAGTAAGTTTCCGATGTGGGCTGGACCACTTACAACGAGATGCTGAACTTTTCCGAGGACCGATGTCGCGGCAGATTTTATGGCGTGAATGATTTTTTCATCACCTTTCAGTATGTAGCCTTCTTCTCCTACTGTGTAGGTAAAAGTAATGGGAAGACCTTTGTCTTCTTTCTGGACTTTTTGGATTGCTTTTTTGATGAGGGCGTCAATGTCTTTTTTTGATTGTTCGGGGGTTGTTCGCACATCGAGTTCGGTGCGGCATTCGTCCGGAACGATGTTGATTGCGCGGCCGCCTTCGATAATAGAGAAGGTGAGACGAGAGCCGAAGTCAAAGAGTTTGTTTTTTGGTTCTGGAAGTTTCGTGTTTTCAAGTTCAGAGATGAGTCGAATGGTTTTACTGATAGCGTTAAGGCCCATATTTCTTCTGCTTCCGGTGTGGGCTGATTTTCCTTCTACTATGAAGGCGTATCTGTGATAACCACGCGCGCCGATTTGAATTTCGTGTTTTTGTCCGGCGTAACCTACGATGCCTGCTTCTACGTCTAGACCTTTTTCTAGAATGTTGTGCATTCCGGCGTAGGAACCATTGTGTTCTCCGCCGTCAAATACTATTTCTACTCGAAGGTTTTTTGGAAGAGTAAGTGTCTTTATGGCCCCTACCGCGCATATCATGCTGATCATGCCTGCTTTGCAGTCAGCAGCGCCTCTTCCGTATATTTTTCCGTTTTCAATTACCCCTTTGTACGGCGGATGTTTCCATTTGGATATGTTGCCGGCTGGGGCGGTGTCTAGAGG
>CAZGST010000027.1:0-11917 GCA_964528655.1 uncultured Candidatus Saccharibacteria bacterium | reverse complement strand
ACCTCTTTTAGGATGTTTTGTACACTTTTTAGAAGTGCAATTGAAGCGCTTACGAAGTGTAATCTCGGATAGCTATATATTTTTCCATTTACTCTGTGACACTCCTCAAAAATTGAACCATCTGTATCTATTAGCCCGCGGATACAACTTATCTTCATCTCCTCAGTTCCTTGCTTAATCCATTTTGGAATGTCTACATTTTGTTTTACTTTATTCCCTATTTTTAGTCCTAGAGAGTGGCAGTATTTTACTAAGTTTTTTCTGGAAACAGTTATTATTAATACGCTATGCTCGCTTCTTTCTTGTACGCTCGGTTTTATTTTAAATAGCTTCTCAATCTGTGCTGCTACGAATTCACTGTAGGCTTTATCATCGACACGATGCAGCGTTATTGATAGTTGATATGCAGACATTCCCCCATCCCCCATCATGATCCCCATAAACTCTGCAAGTTCTTTACTTTTATCCGGTTGGTAGACGTGTTTTGCAATTGAGATGGGGTTCGGATTCATTTTCCCTTCTTTCTCCCACCATTTTAGCCACTTTCTTCTCCACTCCTCTGCCGTTATGCCACCGACCCTTCCGTATTTTTCATAAACTAGCCGACCAGCTTTTTTTCCGGCTTTATGAGCAGACCAAAAAGCTGGTTTTGTTTGTATTTGATTGGGTTTACTAATGTTGAAAAGCTTTGATATGTTTTTGAAAACGCCTTCTGGCAGAGAAAATTCTTCCCTTCTCCAATTACTTAATGATCGTGGATGGACTTTTATTTTTTTAGCAAAATCTTTTGAGGAGAGGGTGGATTTCTTTATGGCTGTGTTTAAAAACTGACATTGCTTCCCTTTTGGAAAGATGACTCTATTCTGGGATTTATATTTAAACTTCTCGGACACGCTTCTACCTTATCATGAAGGGACTCAATCAGCAATGCGGGACTTTACTCTGCTGTAACCCTTATATTGTCAATGTTCGCTTCTTCGTTCAGAAGTGACATCTTGCCGCGGAAGCGGAGACGGCAGTAACTTTTTACCTTTTCTTTTTTGAATATTCGAGTATGTGTTTTTGGTACGTTCCAAAGTCTCTTATGTTCTTTCGTACATTTTTGAGAAACAGCTCTTTATCAAGCTCTTCGTACTGGTGCACGAGTATGTTTCTCACTCCAACTACTCCGGAAACCCTCTTTGCGAACTCTAGTGGTAAAATTGTCTTTTCTCCAAGAATAATAAATGTGCTTTTCAGATCGTCTGATATGTTTAGGTTAAGTTCTCTGATGAAATGTTGATTAATATCTATCATCCCGTCAACAATGAGCTGAATAAGACGCTCTGCTACGTGCATAGTCTCTGTTCCGGTAAAAAACCTTGAGTCTGGATATTTGAGTAGCTCTTCTAATTCTCCTACGTAGCGTGTCATGATTTCCAGCTTTTTTGTTATAAATGCACTGTTAAATGTCATGGTTTTTGTGTTAATACCTCCTCTAGGCGACGCTTTTTCTGTTCAAAGAGTGGAATTGTTTCAATGTATTGCTTGAACGCAAATGCTCTTACTGTAGCAAAGAGTGTTTCGTTTTTCTCAAAGAGGACTTCGGAATTTGATGTTGCCGCGTACAGCATGAGCGGTGTTGATTTCCTTAGGTTTACCAGATTTATTTTCCTCTCATCCTGTACGCGAATAATCGGCATAAGTTTTTGAATTAGTTGTCCTTCTTCGGAAAGGCTGAGTCTCTTTTTGCTTATGTATCCTATGTCGTAATCACTCTCTTTGTGGGTCTTTCCAGTTACTCGGGAACCAAAAAGTACTACGAGTTCGAGTCGGTACGCAGTTGTGATTGCCTTTAGCTGCTTTTTCGTTTCTTTGTTAGATTCAATCATGAGCTTACTCTACAGAAGAACAAGGTAAATCTCAAGATGGTGGCCATATTGTAAACCCGGTCTCCAGATATTTTACTGTGCTGTAACTTTTATATTGTCAATGTTGGCTTCTTCGTTCAGAAGCGACATCTTGCCTCGGAAGCGGATACGTAGAGACGCGTTTACGAGATTGTTAATCTCTAGAGTCTTTGTCTGCCAGATGTTTTCGGGGTCTACATTACCTCTCAGAATTGCATATTCCTTCCAGGTTCCACCGTTATCTAGAGATGCATCAAACGCAAGATATTCCCCAGAGTCTAGGCTTGCTTCAATCAGCCAGTTAAAGGAAATCATTGTGCTTGTTCTTCCTTCGAGATTTATTGGATTTGATATGAGCAAGGAGTTGTTGGCATACCCTCTTACTTCCGCGGAATAAAGCCCATCGGTCCTTCTTACTGACGTACGGAAAAAGTCATTTTGAATATCTTCTGTCCAAAGATTGTTCCATTCGTTTATTTCAAAGCTATCAGAAAATACTTCGAGGGGAGCGGTAGGGGGCTCACTTACTGTGATATGAAGCGAGTCTGTGCTTGTAGCTCCTTTGTTGTCTGTGACTGTGAGTACTACAGAGAACACTCCGCTTACAGAGTAGGCGTGGGTTGTGGTTACTCCTAGTCCTGACGTGCTATCACCAAAGTCCCAGGAGTAGTTTGTAATTTCGCCATCATTATCAGTTGATGTGGCGCCAGAAAAAAGGACCGACTCCCCTACTAACGCACTTGTATCAGAACCCGCGTTTGCGATGGGTGGAATATTTGCGAGGGGTGGCGTATCTGTGTCTACTGAATCTTTCCATTCTAGAGCTTTCGCAATATCGAGGAGTCCCGCACCATATTCGTTGTCTTTCCCTGGAACACCTAGATCTTCCGCGCTACTTTCCAAGGCGCGTTTTATGGTATCGGGAGTTGTTGCGTTTCCATTCGAGAGAACGAGTGCCGCGGCACCAGAGACGTGAGGGACAGACATTGAGGTGCCTTGGAAGAACCAGTAGGCAAATTGTGTTGGATTTTTTGTGTTTGGGTTAAATGTGTTTTGGAGGATACCATCGGCGTAGCCATCGCGACTTTGATCAACGCTCATATCTCCGCCCGGAGCCATTAGATCGAGGCTTTCACCAAAACTTGAGTAGGAAGCGCGGTTTTTATCGTAGCGAGTTGCGCCTACAGCTATTACATAGTTATCATACGCGGCTGGGTATGAAATTGATGTGTTCCCACTATTTCCTGCTGCCGCAACAATTACAACACCTTGTTCATACGCATAGCGAAGCGCGTCTTCGAGGCCTTTTGACGGAGATGGGCCGCCGAGCGAAAGGTTTATAACTTTTGCACCATGATCTACTGCCCAGATAATGCCATCTGTCACATCCTGATATGAGCCGTTGCCGTTCCTGTCTAACACCTTAACGGGCATGAGACAGCTGCGGAAAGCCACTCCTGCAACACCCATTACGTTATTCGTGCTTTGTGCGAGAGTACCCGCAACGTGAGTGCCGTGACTGTTGTCATCATTTGGATGATCATCGTTATTTACCAGGTCTACACCTTTCACGAAACAGGTTTGAGTGAGGTCTGGAGCTTTTCTGTACTCGATTGAATTTTCGACAAAATTTTCATATGCAATTCCAGTATCTATTACTGCAATTGTAATATTCTGCCCTTTTGAAACCTCCCAAGCTTCCTCTGCCTCAATACCGCTCCCTGTCACATTATCAAGGTGCCACTGATAGCGGTAATTCAAATCATTTGGAACATGGAGGGCTGTCGCTACGTAGTTTGGTTCGACATACTCTATGTCATCCTTTTCTTTTTTCAGTCGGACTACCGCATCTTCAACTTTTTCATTTTTTTGTAGTCTTACTTTTTCTGTTCTTTTCTTGCTTTTGAACTTTACAATCACTTCTCCCTTCACGGCTTCGGCACCGTTTATGATTTCAGTATTGTCATTATCCGATTTTTGAACATTTGAGGTGATGGGATTCCCAGAAATTTTTAGCTTCTGATATGGCTTTACAGTACCACGGATTTCGTTTGATTCGTGTACGGAGATCGGAGCATCTGAAATATCTTCAGCCTCCCCTACAAGAACTCCAGTTGTAGCGTTCAAAAAAACTACTACCACGAGTGTCGCAACAATTTGTCTGTGTATGTGCTTCATACGACCATTGTACCAGAATGGGATGAATGTAATTAGCGAGACATGCTTGTTCTTTCTTAAAAAAAAACAAGCTCAGTGTATTATTGATACATCTCGCATGAATTTTCTCCCACAGAGCTACGCATCTCACTTAATTGCGTTTTTTCTATTGAAATCAAAAACCGCTCTTGCGGCGGTTTTTTGTTTCTGGACCCCTCCTTTGCTACTCATTTGATCCCCAGTAGCTGCGCGATTTGCGGCTTGTCGAAACCAACAACAATGGTGCCGTTAATGTCTAGTACCGGAACACCCATCTGACCAGACTTTTTTAGCATTTCTTCGCGTGCTATCGTATCACTTGCGACGTTTTTGTCTTCGTACTCTACGCCATTTGCATCGAAGAAAGACTTTGCCATCTTGCAGTAGACGCAGGTGGGAGTTGAGTAGACTATAATTTTTTTGTTTTCCACGATTTTTATTATTTGTTACGACTTTAATTATGTTTTAATTAAAAATGTAAAATTAAAAACTTGCTTTGGGAGGAGATTCAACTTGATTTCATCACATGCTTTATCATCTTTATATAGGGGTTCTGGGATTCGACTTTGTAGCAGGTCATTTGACCTTCTCTTGTACGTTTTATCATACCTGTATTTTCTAGGATGCTTAAGTGCTGAGAGGCGGCGGCGACAGAGATATTGTTCACTTTTGCTATTTCGGAAACGCAGATGCCTTCGTGGTCTATAAGAAGCTTCAGAATTGTGAGTCTTCGTTCATCTCCTAGAGCGCTGAATACCCTTGCGGTTTTTTCTCCATCCTTGAGACTGATTTTTATTTTTTCGAGTTCCTGAGTTGTTTTCATTCTTAAACGTTTAAGTAAACATCTAAACTATACTATTAAGTTTACCAAAGTCAATGTCTGGGCTGTATATAGAAATACGTTCCGGATAGAGCGTATTTCTGTTTTTTGAATTTTTCTGCCTCTAAGACTGCGGGGATTCTGTGGTCACTTTAAATGTCTTACTTTCTGAATACACACCGCTTACTTTATCAGTGACTCTGATAAAGTAGAGGTCTCCATCTTTAACATCTGAAGGAACGAGCCATGCATACAAGCCCGGTGTCCATGGCTCAATTTGATTTACTGTATATTCATAGAGTTTTCTCACATTACTTGTATTTTTTTCTCGTAAGTCGATCATGACGCCTGAGACATTTCTTGAGGCCCACTGAATCAATATAGGAAGTTGGGGAACAGAGGGGTTCGATGAGTTTTTATATGCAACATTAGGAACAATTATTTCGCTTATGTAGGGACTTGAAGTGGTTTCAGAAGTTACGTTTACGGTGATTGTGCCTTTTGCACCGGCGCCTTTGTCGTCAGTTACGGTGAAAATGATTGTGTATGTACTTGCACTTCTGTATTGGTGCGTAAGGCTCGCGCTCTGTTGTAGCGTTTTGTCGTACATTTGACTTACTCCGCCAGCTACACCAGATGTTAAGTCTCCCCAGTATACGTCATAGCTCAAGTAACCTTTCTCCGGATCGTAGGCTTTTATGATCCAGGTTCCAGTCTCGTTTACCTTTAGTTGTGTTGGGCCGGAGACGCCTGTTATGACTGGGGGTTGGTTCGTATCATTTCTTTCTTGAATTGTAAACTTCCCACTCAACCCCCGTAGATTCTGATTTTCGCTATCCACAATTTCTATTCGATAACTGGGGTGTAGTATCTCAAGCGATTGGGGTACTGTCCATACATATGATCCGGTATTTAAAACTCTGCTTGCGGCTACTGCAAAACTTGGACAAGGACTGGTAACGCAACGGACTCCATTGTCGTACAGTATGTCTACGTATTTTGTGTCTTTTGGTGCGCTCCACCGTATTTCGTATTTTTCTCCTTTGTAGAGCGTTTCGTTTTCTGCGGGACGGGTGACGTATATATATTTCTCCGTTTGGGTGTTCGTGATTGTGAACGGATCGCTTCTGCCTATCACGTTTCCGAAGGTAGACTCAATTGTGATCTGTCTTGTTCCAACAAGTGTGTCTTTGGTAGGAATCGTCCACTCAAAGGCGCCATCGTTAAATGTTTTTGTCACAATTGTTTCTGGCATAACTTCCGCGATAAGACATCGAGGCTCTGTATCGAGACACGCGGGACGGACATAGCCAAGGTAGATATTTACGCTGTCGGTAGGAACCCCATTTGAAGCCCATTTGATTGTGTATATATTTCCGACTTGCCACATGTCTCCTTTGCTCGGAGAGAGTACGCGTATGGATGGGTTCGGTATAGGGGTTGGCACTGGTGTCCCGCCTCCACCTGCTTCGCCTACACACTCCTCGGAGTATTGATTTACTGTTTCTTCTGTGAGTACTTTTGCGGTCGAACTATCTATTGTTCCGGAATTTGAAACTAGACCTTTTCTACTTTGAAAGTTTTTTACTGCTTGGGTTGTGAACTTTCCGTAGTACCCAGTAATGAGTCTTTCTGGATAATCACCTGTCTTCGATAGAAGCATTTGTATGAGGTAGACGGAATTGTTTTTCGATCCGGGGTTTAGCGTAGGAACGGTACAAGATACTTTGGGATTACCTGGGAGCTCTTGAAGTGAGATGAACTTGCTATATGTAGTTTCTGTAGGAGTTGCTGACGCGGAACCTCCCCCTGAACCACCTTTGTAGGAAGGTGTGCTTACAGTTGTCTGATTTTGAATTGGAGCTATCTTAGTCTGCGCCTCAAGCTTTAGCTGAAGACTTGCGACTTGTTTTTGTAGATTTTCGAGGATTGCACGAAGCTCTGCAATATCATTTGACGACGTTTGTGTCTGTGCGAGACCTTTATTTGGCGTAATAATCGAGATAACTGCAAGAACACCTATTAATGCGAAAAGTATTGATTTTTTCATGGTTTTTATTACTATTCTTGGCCAACCTTTTTATTACTTTACTACATATACGCTATTTTTGACATATCGTTACACCCACACACATGAACTAATGTCCGACGTCGGACATAGGTGATGCAATCATTTTTTAATATTTTTCGTGTACAATAGATGAGTACATGCTTATGCGAGACGTTATCTTAAAGCAGTGGGAGCAAATTCTACACTCAATCGCAGCAACTAAAGACGTACAGTTGAAGGGTCATTTTAACGGGGTTGTGCTTTGTGGGATGGGTGGAAGCGCGCTTCCTGGGGACCTTTTGAATGCACTTCAGGTGATGAAGGTGCCTTTAGTTGTGCACCGAGGATATGGGCTGCCTAAGATTTTCGCGGCTCGGCCGCTCATTATCGCGAGTTCATACTCGGGAAATACAGAAGAGACGCTTTCGAGTTATTTGAGAGCGAAAGAGATGGGATACCCTGTATTTATTAGCGCTTCAGGAGGAGAGCTTTTAGCGCGTGCGGAGAAAGATGCAGTGCCGCTTTCCAGGATTCTCTATAGGGACATGGAGCCTCGACACACATTTCTCGCGGCTTTTTCGGGAATTGCCACTGTACTCGGACATGGTTCTGAAGTAATAATGGGTCTTCGTGAGGAGCTCTTGGGGGCGGCTCACTTTTTAAAAACTGTCATCCCGGGCTTGGAGCAGTTTGGAAAAATCCTTGCGGATGAGTTAAAAGGCAAGACACCGGTGTACGTTTCCTCTCCCTCCCTTTCTTTCGCGGCTCACAACTTTAAGATTCAGACGAATGAGAATGCGAAAACGCCGGCATTCTGGAATGTGATACCAGAGTTAAATCATAATGAGATGCTTGGATTCATGAACCCGCAGGGAGTTTTCCGGGTTGTCATGCTTCGCGATCAACATGACGATCCACGAGTTTTGAAACGGATGGAGGTTACTGCAGAGCTTTATAAAAAATGGGGAGTGGAGGTAAGTTTTTTTGATGTACAAGGAGAAAATCTTTTGCAGAAAATTTTGTATGCGGTTGTTTTTGGGCTTTGGACGACGTACTACTTGGCGTTGCAGTACGGAGTTGATCCTATTCCAGTACATGCAGTGGAGGAGTTTAAACGTAAACTAAAGACTGAGGACTAAAGAGAACCGGGAACGAGGAAAGCTAAAAACTGGGGGCGTGAGGTATACGTCGAGACTAACTCGACTTTTTTTCTTATTTACCCTATATCCGACGTCCTACGTTGACTGTTGATATTATTATGAACTCTTGACTTTGATCAGAAAATCTGATAATCTGAATTTATGGCAAAAACAAAGGTAATAAGTATTGTTCGCGAACGAGGACAGGTAACTATCCCTGACACTATACGAAAAATAGCAAAGTGGGTATCGCCTTCTTCAGTTATTACTATTTCTCTTGAAAAACCTGACGAGATACATATTAAGCCTCGAGAGATTGAGGACATGATCCAGTGGGACAAGATTTGGGACGCGATTCGACTCGCCCGATCATTTCGAGGAAAACGCCGCAATATATCATCATTCATTGCACACGACAGAGAACACGGACATGACTAAAGAACCAGTTATTGTTGATTCTTCCGTTATTGTTAAATGGATTTCTCAACAAGACGAAAGGTATCTGAAGCAGGCAGACTTACTTCTCCAAAATGTTCAACGAGGACACATTGTCTTATACGCTCCTGAACTTGCAAAATATGAGGTGGGAAATGCTATGCTCCACAAAGGCGCGCCTCTAGTACAGACAAAGACAGGGAGTGCTACTATTTACACTTTACCTATTCATTTTGTCTCTGAAACAAAAGAATTGTCGCTGCTTACCACAGAGATTGCTTATCGTTTTTCAATGACTTTTTATGATGCTTCCTTCGTTGCGCTTGCAGATGTGTTAGAAGGCACACTTATTACGGACAACATAAAGCATCAAGGCAGAATACTAACAGTGCGGGTCGTTCCTTTAGCTCACTACAGAGCCAAGAAATAGTTTTGTGTTTAGATACACTGTGAAACATTGGTCGAGGCTAACTCTGCTTTTTTCTGTCTTATTTACCCTATGTCCGTTCTCACATATTGCTTTAGAAGGCAACCACGTTTACGTTGTCTACGTCCGCATCTTCACTGGAACCTGACATCTTGCCACGGAAGCGAAGACGAAGATTGTTTATGTTAGTTGCGTTTACGCTTATGTTTTGCCACACATCTTCTTGATCCACATTCCCCTTGATTCGAGCTTTTTCTACCCACGTTGTTCCCCCATCAGTTGAGATATCAAATGCCACATACTCGCCCTTGTCGAGAGCTGACTCAATGAACCATGAAAAAGTTATGGTTGCGTTTGTTTTACCTTGGAGATTTATCGGGATAGAGATAAGCTGTGCGTCTGACGCGGACCCGTCAACTTCTGCGGAATAGGAGCCAACTATAGCCCGCTGATTCGAACGTAGCCAGTCGTTTTGACTATCTTCGGTCCAGAGACCATTCCATTCACTTACTTCAAAACTATCTGTGAGAACTGCAATGGTACTTGAAGGAGTGCTTGTGGAATTTGGATTTATCGTCATTAGTGCTGTATCAGTACTTGATGCGCCACTATTATCTACCACCATTAATGACGCGAGGTACGAACCGGGTGCTTGATACGCATGGGTTACGATCGCACCCGTTGTTTGTTGTCCATCACCGAAATTCCAGTTGTAGCTTGTGATTACGCCATCTGGATCCGCGCTGGACGCACCATTTAACGTTACGACATCACTCACGTTTGCGGTCTGATCTGGACCAGCGTTTGCAATGGGAGGAAGGTTTGGTGTCGAGGTGCTGGCTTCAAGCCTTACAATATCAAAGCTATCAATAACTTGACCACTTACGTTTTTATACTCTCCTTTCGCTTTTCGGGGATCACCATCAACGTTGAAGGTGATGAAAAGCGCACCGAATAATCCTGGTTCTACTCCCTGACTTGTTGTGTATACACTTGCCCACTCACCATTACATCCATACGGATAGGTTGTAGGAAGGCAGCGGCTTTGCGGGTCGGGGTCTCTCCCGCCAAGGCCGGATACAAATGCAAATGATTTTCCTGGATTACCCTTTGCCACGCAGACGTCTGGCTGAGGAGTATTTGGATTGTCTGTGCAGGTCGTGTCTACGACTTGAAACTGCATGCTGGTTAATGTTTTTGTCCGTTCATAGCTATGTTCATGCGCGGTTGCAATAATCGCACCATTGTTTTTACAATTTTCGTATACGTTCCAACCAATTCCATCGGTTTTTGTTCCTATCTGCATAGCGTTTTGATTTTTGTGCCAACTACAGATTTTCCAAACATGATTATCATTTTCAAGCTGCGACTGAATGTAGGGGGCGTAGGTGTTATTTCCGGTTGAAACACCGCTTTGACCCACGAAGACCGCTTTCAAACCTTGAAAGTCGATCGAGTACATATAATCGTTTAGATCTGGACTATCGGGAGTTACTCCTATTGCTGCCATACGATTCTTTAGAAACGTAGCATAACAACCATCTGGGTCAGTACAGTTTTCACTCCAGCTGTCCTTGTCGTGATTTCCTACTGAAGCGAAGTAGGGAAAGGTTGGTCCTAGAACGCTGTCAATGGTTGCAAAAAATCCATCAGCATCAAAGGCGTAATCAAAGTCTCCTTGGTGGAAGACGGCTTGCGCTCCTTCTGCTTTTATGAGGTTTAATACGTTTATAAAATTAGTGCTGTTTTCTGTATCGCCAATAAAGGCAACCTTCAAATTTGCGGGAGTTTCAATTTCGCCTGTTAATTGATTTACTGTTTCTGCGTTACTTTTGAATCCTCCTACTCCGAGAAGGTATATTCCCGCAATCACTCCAATGATTATTGTCCCGTAGCTTACGTGTTTTTTAAGGTTTGTTTTTCTGTGTGGATTTTTTCGACTCGCTGCGCTTCCTTTTTTTGTTTTCATGCTATTTTTATTGTTGTTACTATTTTCGACTTTGTAGACTGTTCTTAAATAAGTCTGCTAAGATGACTTACCTTATCATATTTTAGATTTGTATGCTACTTGATTTTTTGGACAAAAACAAATATTTCAGTTAGTGTCTAGGCAGTTTTTTGAACTTGAATAACTCGTGAACTGAATCCTAAGGAGGGGTAGATGCAATTACTTGCTTGGCTACTTCCGTTTTTTTCAGGACTACTTGATGCGGGACATCGCATCATTTCTGGGAAATCAAGGGTGGGAGGAACTATGCTTTCGGCGGCGGGCTTTCTTCTACCCGCGCCACTATACCTCCTACTTGCCCTTAGCCTTGAAGAGACTCCTACATTTCCACAGAGTTTCTTTTTCTATTTGATTTTGCACGGTGTCTTTCTCTCGATGGGGATCATCCTTATGATTGAGGCGCATAAGGTGGGAGAGCTTTCGCTTGTCTCTCCTTTAGCCACGATAACGCCTGGGTTCATGCTGATTGTTTCCCCGCTTTTCGGAAACCAGCAAGTAAACTTCTTGGGCGGGATCGGGGTTCTCATCATCACAGTGGGATTGTATCTCATGGGAATGAAGGCCAACGGAGAGAAAAGGCGGCTCTTGGATCCTCTGAAGGCTCTGTTCTCTGATAAGGGGGCGCGTCTTATGTTCCTTAGTTCCCTGGTTTTCACTATTCCAGCGAGCATTGATCCGATTGGGATTGCTGCTGTGGGCCCTTTCCACTGGCTTACTTTATGTCATCCGGCAGCAGGTTTTTTTTCCATAATCCTCGGATTTATCCGAAAGGACAAAGACCTGAGACCTAAAGAGTTTTCGAGAGCTAAACTTTCAAGCATGTTGTTGGTAGCCTCCTTTCTAACATTTAGCTCGATTGCGTATGTTTTTAGTTTCGAGCTTTTGAATCAGGCAACATATCCCCTCTGTCCGTCTCTGGGTTGGTATTTTCGGTAAATTTCACAACAAAATAT
>CAZGST010000026.1:5165-12068 GCA_964528655.1 uncultured Candidatus Saccharibacteria bacterium | reverse complement strand
CCTTGGAGGTTTGAAGATATTGTAACGAAGCTTGTTGATTGTTGTAAGGAGTAACTTTTCTTGGAGACCAGGTCTCCAAGTAGACGTAATGATTATTATATAAACATTTATGCAACATACTACACACAGTGAAAATAGTGAGATACAAAAGACCCCTCAGGGTAAGCAAGATAAGAAAGGTTTTCTTATTTCCGCGAGTATACTTTTTGTTGTTATTGCGATTTTTGTCGGTGTATGGGTTAGTACGGGGACTCCGATTTTTAGTTTTATGATGTCACAAAAACCCTTTTCGGAAGATTCTGAAGTCATTTCTGACTCAGCGTTTTTTGAAGAGATTTTGCCTTCTGAAGGAGTTGCGTTGCCGGTTCGTTGGGGTGATCTTGGGGCTCGACTTGTAGGCACGGGCGTTATAGACGGGGAACGATTTAAAGCTCTTTATGAGTCCAGGGGTGAGTTTACGGACCAGTATGCCGAGTTACTTTTTCGGCAGTATAAGGATACGCTTGTTATAGATAGTGCGAATGCTCCTTATTTGTTGAATCTTTTTTGGGCGCTTGGTTTAGCTAGTAAGAATTCTATTTTGGATTATGGAGAGATGATGGATTCTCGATATGGTGGAGCGGGAAATTTTGCTTCAACTGCTGGATGGACTCTTGCTAAGGGCGACCCAATGAGTCACTACAGTCGTCATGATTTTTTTAGCCTCACTTCGGAGCAGCAAGCGCTTGTTGATAAAGTCTCGCGTGGGATATACAGACCTTGTTGTAATAACTCGACTCATTTTCCTGATTGTAATCATGGTATGGCTATGCTTGGACTTTTGGAACTAATGGCTTCACAAGGTGTGAGCGAGGAAGATATGTGGAAGACAGCTCTTGCGGTAAATTCGTTCTGGTTTCCGGATACGTACGTTACCATAGCAACTTTTATGCGGGATAGAGGTATTCGATGGGAAGATGTGAATCCGGAAGAGGTGCTTGGGAGTAATTACTCGAGTGCTTCTGGATATAGAAGAGTTGCTTCACAAGTTGTTCAGCCTACAGAGCAGCGAGGAGGGCTCGGATGTGCAGTTGATGCCGGAGGTTTGTCTCTGCCGCAACAGAGACCCGTTTTTCCCAATCCTCAACAGAGGAGACAGGGTGGGTGTGGAATATAATTTCGTATTACGTGTGGACGCATATAAATTGGAGTCGAATAAGAAAATCAGCATAAAATTGTATGAATAAACACAATGGGAAAGATTCTTCCATGATATGGATGATGCTTCCGTGCTTTCTTTTGTTGGGGATTTTGTCTTTCAGTGGAGGTACACTATTTTCGTCTAGATATTTTCGACTTTTCGTTATTGGTGTATTTATGGCTTTCTATTTGTGGAAGGTATTTAAGAGTGGTAGAAGAAAAAATAACCAGCACAGTATTCATGGTGTTTTGGAAACATCCTCTTCTGGGGCATCAGAATCGACCGAAGATGGTCATAAGGGTCATGGATGTTGTCATTAGGGTAGGATATGTTTTTTTGCTTTAGCAATTTTAAGAAAGTGTTAAGATGTATGAACATATATGAAGGTAGAAGAAAGTGATACGATCAAGCGCTACAGTTTTTATGTCCAAGGAATGCATTGTGATGCGTGCGTGACGCTTATTGAGAGTGAGCTACAGGAATATCCTGAAGTAACACGTGTAAAAGCGGACCTTCAAAGCATGAGAGTAGAGATTGAAGGTGAATTTGGAGATAAAAGTAGCGAGCATGTAGCGAGAGATTTGAGTGAGATTTTGAAGCCGCATGGGTATTCTTTTTCGGTGGGGAAGAAGGAGCATTCGGTGAAGTGGGGAGATTTCAGGCTAGCGATTCCTATTGCTATCGGATTTGTGTTTGTCTTTTTTTTGTTGCAGGAGTTTGGAATTGTGAACCTTGTAAAGTCATCTGAAATTGGATACGGTACTGCGTTTTTGATCGGTATCATCGCGTCGCTTTCTACATGCATGGCGGTTGTTGGAGGACTTGTCCTTTCAATGTCGGCAAATTTTGCGAGGGTAGGGGATAAGATTCGACCACAGATGATGTTCCATGGTGGGAGACTCGTTTCCTTCTTTATTCTCGGGGGGGTCATTGGTGTGGTTGGTTCTGTTTTTCAGCTTGGAGTCACGGGTACGTTTCTCATCAGCTTTCTTGTGGGTCTTGTATTGCTTGTTCTTGGGCTTAATCTTCTTGACGTTTTTCCTTGGATGAAACGCTTGCAGCCAGCTATGCCAAAATTTATCGCTCGGAGAACACATAGATTGAAAGATGTGAATCATACGCTCACACCATTTCTTGTTGGGGTGGTAACATTTTTTCTTCCGTGTGGATTTACGCAGTCAATGCAAATTTATACTCTTGGCTCTGGAGATTTTTTGACTGGCGCACTTACTATGTTTGCGTTTGCGCTTGGTACGTTACCCGTGTTAGCGTTGTTGAGCTTTACGAGTGTTGGAATTCATACGAAGCAGTGGTCGGGCGTGTTTTTCAAGACTGCGGGACTTGTAGTTATCTTTTTCGGGATTTTCAATGTGATAAACAGTCTTGCCGCCTATGGAGTTATTCGTCCGATATTTTAGTGTGTATATAGAATAATATGAAAATAGTTTTTGTTTCAGTAATTGTGGCGGTTTTACTCATTGGTGGGGCACTCTTTTTTACGAAAGATAATACGAACAGAGGAGAGGTTCGGGAGGGGGAAAATGTTTCGATTATAGATGGAGTACAGATTATTGATGTATACGCTAAGGGCGGATATTTTCCCGCGATTACTCGGGCGAAGGCGGGGATGCCCACTACTCTTAACATTCGAACTGCCGGAACATTTGATTGCTCAGCAGCGTTTACAATTCCGAGCCTGGGGTATCGAACATATCTCCCTGCTTCCGGCGTAACTGAGGTGGAAATACCAATAAAGGAGACTGGGGAGGAGTTGCAGGGACTTTGTGGAATGGGGATGTATGGGTTTGTTGTGCGTTTTGAGTAATGCCTACCTTCCTTTTCAAAAAGGCGATTTCCTTGTGTAATATGGCTTTTGCCTATATGATGGCTCCATATGGGTCATAGTTTTAACGATTTATCTCTTTCTTCTAGGGTTTTACAGGCCTTGCAGAAGCTTGGGCTTACCACACCAACGCCAATTCAGCAACAGTCAATTCCTTCGGTAATTTCAGGAAAAGACATTGTTGGGATAGCACAAACCGGTACTGGGAAGACGCTTGCGTATGGTTTACCACTTGTTGAATTGATAATAAAAGACACTGGATCGCAGGGTCTTATTTTGGTTCCTACTAGGGAACTTGCTTTGCAGGTTGATGCGGAAATTCATAAGGTTTCTCTTAGTTTTCGGATTCAGAGCGCGGTTCTGATCGGAGGAGCAAGTATGTATGCTCAGAAACTAGCTCTTAGAAGGGGTCCAAGAATTGTTATCGCGACGCCTGGACGGTTGCTTGATCACTTAGAGCAGAAGACAATTTCTCTTTCAAGGGTGAGAATGCTTGTGTTGGATGAGGCTGATCGAATGCTTGATATGGGCTTTCAGCCACAGATGAAGAGGATCTTGGAGCTTGTTCCCAAAGATCGGCAGACACTTCTTTTTTCAGCAACGCTTTCGTCTGATATTATGGCGATCGCGACAAAGCATATGAAGATGCCTTTACGGGTAGAGATCGCGCCAGCGGGTACGACAGCTGATAGGGTTACGCAGGAACTTTTTTTTGTGACAAGAGATGATAAGAGCCGTCTTCTTGAGAAGTTGTTATACGAACATACGGGTTCCACTTTGGTATTTACTCGGACAAAGCACATGGCAAAGCGGATTATGAGTTTTGTTCGGAGTATGGGGCATACTACGGCGGAACTTCATGGTAATCGTTCGCTGAATCAGCGGATTGAGGCCCTTGCAGGGTTCAAGAACGGAAAGTACAGAGTGCTTGTCGCGACTGATATCGCGGCAAGGGGAATTGATGTGAAGGATGTGAAGTTAATAATAAATTTTGATTTGCCGATGCAATCGGAGGATTACGTGCATCGGATAGGAAGAACGGCACGGGCTGGAGCAGAGGGGCATGCAATTTCATTTGTTCTTCCGGAGGAGAAGTACGCGATAAGGAGTATTGAGAGACTTATTCGAAAGACGCTCAGAGTTTCGAAATTACCAGAACTTCCACCAGCAAGAAACATCCCAAGAGTAGAAGAGTTTTCAAATCGGAGAGGTGCTTTGCCACGGAGATTTTCTTCAGAGCGTCCATCAAGGCCCTTGTCTCGTGAAGGTGGGCCGCGACCTCATAGTCATCCATCGTCTTCTCATGCTAAGGGTTCGCATTTTCCCCGCAGACCTTCAAATGGAGGAAGGGGTTCGTTTCATTCTCGACCTTCATCTTTTCGAACTCCGAGGAAGAGATTTTAGCTGGAGTTTCTGATATAGTAGGGGCATGAAAACACTTTTTTGGATAGTGTTAGTTATAGTGCTTGCGGGAGTAGGGTATTATTTTGGATATGACAAGGGTTTCGAGACTGCGGTTACAGCAACGAGTGAAAAACAGGCTGAAGCGGAAGAAGAGATTGCTTTACAGGCAGAAAGGATTCGGGTGAAGGATCAGCTTCTCGGAATATGGCAGAGTAATGAGGATTCAAAATTTACGAGAGAGTTTATGGATACAGGGCTTGTAATAGACAGGTATCATGGAAACGCGTCCGCAACTACTAAGGGAGAGTGGAGTTTTGTAATGGACACTTCAAAAGAACCTGTTCAGCTTCCTGCGATTTCCGGAATTACTGTTTTGAAAATTATTATGGGCGAGAGCATGTATTTCTCGGTCCAGGAGATTTCGACTTCTTCTCTTTCTATTATGTATTTGCAGGGGAATCGCGTTCAGACGTATACGAAGGTTGGAGCGCAGGGAGAGAGTTACAAGGTAGGTAAGTATGAGATTGATGGGGAGAGTTTCATGTTTGTTAACGGTGTCTCAGAAGTAGAGACAACTCCTGGGTCAGCCTCTAAAACCATCTTTCGCTATTTCGGCAATGAAGCAAAAGAGGATTTGAATAATGACGGTAGAGAGGATGTGGCGTTTCTACTCACGAAAGAAGGAGGAGGGAGCGGTACGTTTTATTATGTTGTTGTTGCTCTTCAGACGGAAGATGGTTATCAGGGAACGAATGGAATGCTTCTTGGGGATCGAATCTCTCCTCAGACTACTGAGATCAAGGATGGAGAGTTGATTGTGAATTTCGCGGATAGGAAGAAAGGAGAGGCAATGAGTGTCAGTCCATCTGTAGGAGTTTCAAATAATTTTGTAGTTAGTGGTGGGAAGTTGGCGTTGAAGAAGTAGGAGGCTGGGTTTCTATATTAAGATCAGGTATTTTTTTCTTGCAGATGCGGTTTTTTGTTATTGATTTCTAGTCGTTAGTTCTTTTATTGAAGAAGGGTGTTCATATTTTTGCGGAGATTATATTAAGTGGTATTATGTAGGCATGACATACTATATTGTGCTTGTAGTCGTGCTTCTACTTATCAGTGTGAGGCAGATAAATCAGTATGAACGGGGAGTGAAGTTTACTTTTGGGCGTTTTACCAAGGTTATGGAGCCAGGATGGAGAGTAGTAATTCCTATTTTTCAGTCGTATAAAAAAGTTGATATCAGGGTGAAGGCGGTTGATGTTCCAGATCAGAATGCCATTACTCGGGACAATGTTTCTGTCACGGTAAACGCGGTTATTTATTACAAGGTGTCTTCGGCGGAGAAGGCGGTAATAGAGGTGGAGAATTTTTACTATGCGATTTCTCAATACGCTCAGACAACGATGCGAAATATTGTGGGAGAGGTAACGCTTGATGAGCTTTTGGCCGGAAGAGAGAATATAGCGAATAGAATAAAAGAAATTGTTGATAAAGAGACGGACGCATGGGGGCTGAAGGTGAATAATGTGGAGTTGAAGGACATAAAGCTTCCAGAAAATATGGAGAGGACAATTGCGAAGCAAGCAGAGGCAGAGCGAGAGAAGAGAGCAGTTATTATCAATTCCGAAGGGGAGCTTGCGGCTGCGAAAAATATGGCGGATGCGGCTTCTATATTGGGGGCGGTACCGGGAGCGTTGCATTTGCGGACCTTGCAGTCGATAAATGATATTTCTTCCGATCAGTCGAATACTGTGGTTTTTACAATACCACTTGAGATTTTGAAGGCTGTTACGGGGTTCAAAGATGTGAAGGTGTTAAAAGGACGTAAGTAGTTTTTGCGTTCAGATTTTTTATGAAGAGAGGTGTGGGGAGGTTATTTTGGGGACGGGGTAAGAAGCTTTTTTAGAGTTTTTGGGGGGGTTCAAATCTCTTTGACATCTTAACGAGTAATTTTGCGTGTCTTAGTACGTTGTGTAGTTCTGGACTAGGTACATTTAACTCAAGTAAAGCCAGTCTTTTCAAATTCCTTTCGGATATGCCTGGATTCTTTCTGATAACCTCGGCAACTCTACCTACGTTGGGGCTCGCAATTTCTTGTCTGTAAATAGGAAATGCCCCGATTTTTCTGTGCGGTCTTCGAACCGCCTCATTTCTTTTGTTCGGTCCTTCTGGGGCCCATCTATTTAGTTTTCCGTCGCGCATATAGTTTTATATTTGGTGTTTATTCCTTATTTTATCATAACAGTGTTGGGTATTGTTAGATAAAGAGAAAGAATTGTAGAATGGAGTGATTTTTGTCATACTAAATGACAAGGAGTGCGTTTTTGCACGCGGGTTTTTTATTGTATGAATTCAGAATGGTCTTCTCTACCTCAGTCATCAGTATTTGAACGTTTGCATACAGGGGAGAGAGGGTTATCAAAAGATGAGGCGGTTAGGAGGGTAAAGGAGTACGGAGCGAATAGTCTTCCTAGCGTGAAAC
>CAZGST010000026.1:0-5155 GCA_964528655.1 uncultured Candidatus Saccharibacteria bacterium | reverse complement strand
TTTTATTATTTTTTTGCGTCAATTTCAGAGTCCTCTTATCTATACGCTTTTTTTTGCATGCGCGCTGGTTCTTTTTTTGGGGGAGACTATTGATGGGGTTATTATTCTTACAGTGTTGCTTTTCAACGCGATTGTGGGAACTATTCAAGAAGGTAGGGCCCAGCATACACTTTTGGCGTTAGAAAGATATGCCACGACTACGGCGACAGTTTTACGAGATGGGGTAGAGATTTCAATTCCTGATACTCATCTTGTGCCGGGTGATATTATTTTTTTGAATGAAGGCGAGAAGGTGCCAGCGGACGCTAGGCTTATTGAGGCGCGTACGATGAAAGTTGATGAAGCTTCACTTACCGGGGAGTCCGTGCCTGTACAAAAAACTTCCGAGGCTCTTCAGGTAACGCACCCGAGAGTATCTGAGGCAACAACAATGGTTTTCAAGGGAACGTATGTGGTGGGCGGTAATGGAAAGGCGGTTGTTGTTCATACCGGACTTTCAACTGAGATTGGGGCGATCGCAAAAGGAGTTTCCATGATAAATACGGAGATTCCATTGAAGACGGATATCAGACGCTTGTCGCAGGGGATAGTGGTTGTGGTTTTTGCCATGAGCGCAGTTCTCTTCGGTTCTGGGATTCTCTTCGGGCATTCCGTGATTGAAATGTTCTCAGTAGTTGTTTCTCTTTCCGTGTCTGTTATCCCGGAAGGTTTGCCGATTGTGCTTACGCTTGTGCTTGCGACTGGGGTATGGAGGATGTCGAAAAGAAATGCTCTTGTAAAAAGACTACAGGCAGTTGAGGCGCTTGGTCAGGCAAGAGTTATCGCGGTTGATAAGACGGGAACTCTTACCAAAAACGAGATGGTCTTGCAGAGGGTTTGGGTAGACGGGACTTTTTTTGATATTTCCGGAGTGGGGTATGAACCGAAGGGGGAGGTAAGAGTTTCCGGGAATATTGTGCCTATCGCGAATCATCCACCACTGTTGTTAGCGGGGAAGATCGCTTCCTTTTGTGCTAACGCAAGAGTGTTTTTTTCTGAGGAAGACGCACGATTCAGGGTTGTGGGAGATCCTACAGAGGCGGCGATGCTTGTGTTCGGGGAGAAGATTGGAATCCGGAAAGATGAGCTTCTCCAAGAGTCTCCTTTTATTTCTGAAATTCCTTTTGACTATCGACTGAGATATCACGCATCTCTTCATTCTGACGAGGGGAGTCCGTACTTAACTGTTGTTGGGGCGCCTGAAGCGGTTTTGGATCTTTGTAAATACACATGGAAAGACGGTGAGAGGCATGTATTTTCTCCTCAGTTTCGTGATGAACTTACGGAGGTTTTTACAAATATGTCTGAGGATGGGCTAAGGGTTCTTGCTTTCGCAATGAAGCCCAAAGCACAGAGTACGCTTTCTTCAGAAACAATACGCTCACTTACGTTCGTGGGTTTTTTTGGAATGAAGGATGCGCTTCGGGGAGAGGTGAGAGAGTCTGTTGAGAAAGCTTTGTTAGCTTCTATCAGGGTTCTTATGATTACCGGGGATCATAGTGTTACTGCTCAGGCTATTGCGAAAGAAGCGGGGATTTATCGCGAGGGGGATCAGATTCTTACCGGAGCAGATTTGGAGGAGATGTCTTCGGAGGAGATAAAGCAAGCGCTTCCAAAGGTTTCTGTTTTCGCGCGGGTTACTCCTCAGGATAAACTGAAGATAATAAGAGCATATAAAGAACGGGGAGATATTATCGCGATGACTGGGGATGGAGTAAATGACGCGCTTTCTCTTGTTGCCGCTGACCTAGGAGTTTCTATGGGGATAATTGGAACGGAGGTTGCGAAAGAGGCATCGGACATAGTTTTGCTTGATGATAATTTTGGTAGTATTGTTTCCGCGATTGAGGAGGGGAGGAGTATTTACAAGACGATAAAGAAGGTAATTCTTTATTTTTTTTCGACGAGCGTTGGGGAGGTGCTTACAATCGCTGTCGCTCTTTTTTTGGGATTTCCGCTTCCGATTCTCGCGGCGCAGATTATTTGGTTGAACTTTGTGACTGACGGATTTCTTGATGTAGCGCTTGCGATGGATCCGAAGGAAGAGGGACTTTTGAATGGAAACTTTGAGAAGCCAAAGAAGTATCTTGTGGATACGCTCATGTTGAAGAGAATGCTTTTTATGGCGGTACCAATGATGATCGGGACACTTTTTCTTTTTTACGAGTACATAGCGGATGATATGACAAAGGCGTGGACAGTGTCTCTTACCACGCTCGCGGTTTTTCAGTGGTTCAACGCGTGGAATTGCAGGTCTGAAAATCGATCAGTATTCAGCATGAATCCTCTATCAAACTTGTATCTTGTCGGGGCTACGTTTGTTGTTATTATTTTTCAGGCTTTAGCGGTTTATCATCCGTTTTTTCAAGGGTTTTTACACACTACTTCCCTTACCTTCATGGAATGGGTTATGATTATTCCGGTTGCCGCTTCGATACTTATTGTTGAGGAGACGCGAAAGTATTTTATGAGAAGAAGAGGTTTGGTCAGAGGAAGATAATAAATTTTATGCATCAGGCCGTTAAATTATTGAAGAAGATTCCTAGGGGGAGAGTAACGACTTACAAAGAGCTCGCAAGAGTGTGTAAAACTTCTCCTCGAGCGATAGGGAGAATTATGGGGGAGAACGAGCATCCGAAGGAGTATCCGTGCTACAAGGTGGTCTCTGTTGCGGGGGAGCTTACGGGGTACTCGGCTCCAGGGGGTATAAAGGCGAAGAGGGGTTTACTAGAGAGAGACGGGATCGGATTCGTGCGCGGGAAGGTGGATAAAAAATATTTTTATGTTTTCGATAAGTAGAATGAGCAATTGGATAAGATTTTTGATTATTGGAGTTATTCTGATTGTGGGAATATCTCTATGGTTTTTTTTTGCAAGTTCGTCTCGATAATGAAGAGAGTGTTTCTGTGCCTGAAGGATGGGTTGTTTTCGATGGGGGTGAGTTTACAATTGCTTCTCCACCTAGTTTTATGGTTCAGTCGGGAAGCGCTCTTTCTGGCGGTTTCCTTCCAGCATCGCGGGTAAAGATTGGGGTTCCTTCAGAAGCAGTAGAAGGAGAGGGTACGAATTTTGTAGAGGCATATTTGGTTATCAGCGATTCGGAAAATTCAACGCAGGTCAGAGAGTGTAATACATTTTCTCTTTTGTCGAGGGATCAAGATTTGGATGTGGATTCTAGACGAGTAGGGGGAGTAGATTTTTCAGAGTTTAAGATCAGTGAGGCGGCGGCAGGGAATTTCTACGAAACCGTTCTTTATAGAACGCTTTTGGGGAGTCGGTGTTATGAGGCGGCATTAACGGTGCATACTGGAGAGGTGGAGAACTATGAGTCTAGGCTGAAAAAGTTTGATGAGGATGATGCTTTTGAAAAGCTAGAGGATGTCTTTCGGACAGTGAGTTTTGTAAGACCTGAATTGCGTTAGGGCTTGGTATTTTCTATAATACATTCATGAGGATACAGAGAATGCTTTCAAAATTTTCAAAGGATTTTTCCATCGTGCTTGGAATCGTGTTTATCTGGAGGGGAATCTGGTATGTGCTAGATTATCTGGATCAGTGGATTTTTGGTGGAAGCCATTTTTTTACGGCAGTGTTGGCAGTAGTTATTGGGCTTTTGCTTTTGTATTTACCAGATCATAATTTCAAAGAGTTAGAGAGATTGTAGATTTTCATTCATATGAGAGAGGTGTTCAGGTTCATTCTTCTTTTTCTCGCAGCAATCTCAGTGCTTGTTGGAGTTTTGATGTCTAAGTTTCAGAGCGGTCCTCTTTTTCTTATCACGTTTATTCTGGTTGCCCTTATATTTATTTTTGTTGTGATTCTTTTTGTGTAGTGGGAGTTTTATTTTTTTTAATTGTAGAGATGAGGGAGAATAGTTTTTGGTGGATTTTTATTTTATCCACAGATTTTTTTTTGGACGCATGTGTTAAAATAAGTATATAGAGAAAATATTTTCTGATATTTGTTTTGGATGGTATTCTGGAAGTTAACTCTATGTGCGCACTTCTCACTTTATAGATACGTAGCGTGAGAATCATCCAAGGCAGACAAAGGTCGTGTAATAAACATTTACTAAATTATGAAGAAAAAAGCAAAGAGACCAGCAGCAAAGAGAAAAGCTGCTAAGAGAGCGCCAAAGCGCTCAGCGAAGAAGAGGAGGAGATAATTTTTCCCCACTTAAAAAATAACCGTCATGATCATGGCGGTTATTTTTTGAAGTTTGTTTTTTGAGTGTAATCTTTCCAGGCTTATATCCCTTAGTCTTTTAGTTTTTTTAGGCTTCATATGGGTTTCGGTTTGTTGCGTGAGGGGAGATAATCAAGATGAGATAGGGAGTATATTATAATAGTAGTATGACTACATTTCAAAAGGTTTCACTTTTTGGTTTGCGGGTTGTTGTGGGATGGATGTTTTTTTATTCGGGAATAATAAAGGTTTTGGATCCTCTTTGGTCTTCGGAAGGTTATCTGAAGTCCGCGAAAACTTTTACTGGTTTTTATCTGTGGTTATCAGAACCTTCGATGCTGGGCTTTACAAATTTTTTGAACGAGTGGGGGCTTACTTTGATTGGCATTGCGGTCTTTTTTGGGGTAATTGTACGGATAAGTTCAATACTGGGAGCGCTAATGATGTTGTTATATTATTTATCTACTCTTGATTTTCCGTATCCGAATGTGCACTCGTTTATTGTTGATGAGCATATTGTGTATATATTCGCATTTTTGGTGTTGGGGGGTTTTCAGGTAGGAAGGATGTGGGGGGGTGATGTCTGGCTTTCGAAATTTTCTTTTTTCAGGAGGCTTGGTTGTTAGTTTTGGTTTTCATGAGACATGCTCATTTCCGGGTGACGGGTAGGGTTCAAGGAGTGTTTTTCAGAGATTTTGTGAAAGACAAGGCGGATACGCTAGGTGTTTTTGGTTTTATCAGGAATGAGCCTGATTTGGTCTCTAGTATATAGAGGCTGAAGGGGATTTGTCTCAACTAATGGAATTATTTGAAGAGTGTAAGAAGGGCTCTCGTCGTGCTTCTGTAGAGAATGTGTCTATGGCTTATGGGGAATTGAAGGGATACACGGATTTTGTGATACTGTGAGATGAAGTTGGGCTCGCTTTAGTAA
>CAZGST010000025.1:8040-12423 GCA_964528655.1 uncultured Candidatus Saccharibacteria bacterium | reverse complement strand
CGGCGGAAGCGTCCTCCCGCAATCAGCAACCGTCACATTTACTGGAAAAGCACAACCCAAAAGCACAATCACCGTCCTGAAAGACAGTTCAGTGGTAGCAACGACAATTGCCGGAAGTGACGCTTCTTTTGGAATAAGCGTGACTGGGCTATCAAGTGGTAATTATGTATTTTCTTTGTACGGCGAAGATAAAGATGGGCGACGCACAAACCTAACGTCATTTCCAATCAGCACAGTCACAGGAGCTATTGTAAGCGTGACTGGTATCTTCCTGCCGCCAACACTTGCAGTTGATAAGAGTGAAGTGAAAAGAGGAGAGACCCTTACGCTATTTGGTGCAACGTCACCAGAAGCAGAAGTGCTAATAGAAATAAATTCAGAATCACCAACATTCCTTAAAATAAAAGCAGATAAGAGTGGAGGATATTCATACCATCTAGACACCTCCAACCTAGAGTATGGAGCTCATAGCGCGAAATCAAAAGCCTCCCTTGACGCGACCCTTCTGAGTCCCTATGGAAGCGTAGCGAATTTTATAGTAGGCACAAAAACAACGCTTGCAAAAAAAGTATTACCTTCCTTCGTGGATCAAGGTGACGATGGAAGAATAAACCTCATTGACTTCTCTATCCTAGCCTATTGGTACAAACGACCGAACCCAAGGACAAAGTCAGACCTCAACAAAGATGGAAAAGTTGATATCGTTGATTTTAGTATCCTTGCCTACTATTGGACCGGGTAAATGAATGAGTAACAAGTAGTCTCTATGGAAAACACACGCGTTGCATATAAAGCAGTGATAGGAATAGTAGCGCTTCTCATGTTTCTGATAGCTGGAAAGTCAGAAGCAGCAAGAATGTTCTTCACTCCTCTTACGAACACAAGTACCGTGCAAGAGCCGAGCACCCTAGTCCTTATGCTCGATCCAGAAGGAAGCGAAGTAAACGCACTAGAAGCTACGATATATTTTAGGAACGATACATTCGAAGTAGAGTCAGTGAGCGAAAAGAATTCTATAATAAGTCACTGGATCGAGCGTCCCGAAGAACCATCTACGTGTCGTGAGGTCTGCGAAATAAAATTTTCAGGAGTCATCCCTGGTGGCATAAAAGGAATCCTAAGCCCCTACTACGAAGGATATCGTGAAGCAGAGATAATACGCCTCGTCCTTATTCCAAAAAAGCCAGGTGCAAATAGAGTAACAATAGAAGATGCAAAAGTACTCCTTCATGATGGGAAGGGGACTAGAGCATCTATTACTACAGAGCCTCTCCTAGTAAACGTGAGTGCTGAAGGAGCAGGTAATCCACCAACCCCCATAAAAGAAGATGGTCTTCCACCTGAAGCGTTCGAACCACTAATATCACGTGACCCGGCTCTTTTTGGAGGGGAATGGTTTGTGGTTTTTACAACCGAGGATAAAGAATCAGGAATTGATCACTATGAATTACAAGAAGAAAAATGGTGGGACATAATTCCGTTTGTAAAGAAAGAAGAGTGGAAAATCGCAGAGAGTCCCTACGTTCTAGAAGATCAAAATCGAGAAAGTAGAGTGCGTGTAAAAGCAATTGACACAAGGGGAAATGAGACAATCGTAACACTTCCCTCCCGTGGACACCGCAAATGGTACATGTATAGGATAGGATCGGTTATGATAATAGTGCTGATAGTGGCGCTTGCGCTCTCCGTTAAAAAAAAGAAATCCGCGAATCTTCTGTAAATAGTACATGATAACGAAGAACTCATTCAATCGAATTGGTAAAACACTCCTTATTGGGGCTACTCTTTTTGTGCTCACAGGTCTACAGGCAAAAGCAGCAACACTTTATTTGAAACCAAGTAGTGAGAGTCTCGCTGTGGGAAGCATAGAGAGAGTAAGCGTCTATGTGGATTCTGAAAATGAAGCCATGAATGGAGTTTCCGGAATCCTCTCATTTTCTCCCGCGCTCTTAGAAGTAACATCAATTTCTAAAGATAGCTCTATTGTAAGTATCTGGGCTGAAGAGCCAAAGTTTTCAAATACAGAAGGTACAGTACAGTTTGAAGGCATCGTCCTAAATCCAGGATTCGAAGGAACAGCAGGAAAAGTGCTGACAATTAACTTCAAAACCAAAAGTAAGGGCACTGCAGAAGTAACTCTGCGTGAAGGAACGGTTCTCGCAAATGACGGGGCAGGTACAGGCATCCTGGAGCGTCTAGGAGGCCCCCTTAAAATCCAAATTCAAGAAGGGGATACGAAGTCCGTAACACAACTCGAAATCGCACCTGCCCCAACTATTACTTCCAAAACACACCCTGACCCAGAGAAGTGGTATAGAGATCACAACCCAAAATTTGAGTGGAAGCTTGGAGGAGGTGTAGCTGCAGTACGACTTCGCTACGACAGAGAACCCTTGTCGCAACCAAGTATTCTATACGCCCCCGTAATAAGTGAAAAACAACTTGAAAATATTGGAGATGGGATCTGGTACTTCCATGTGCAATTGAAAAAAGATGGAGAATGGGGAAAAATTACTCACTTCCGCTTCCAGGTAGACGCAACTCCTCCTGAACCATTCACCCTTTCCTTCCTTGATGGGAAAGAAAGCGATAATCCAAGGCCAATAGTCAATCTTTCCACCACTGACAATCTTTCTGGTGTTGATTACTACGAGGTACAGATTGGTGCAGAGAAAACTATAAAAATAAATGGTAGTGAGATAACGAGCGAAAAACCATACGCGCTTCCACTCCTTGATCCAGGTAAGCATAGTGTGATTGTGAGGGCATTCGATCGAGCCGGGAATGTAAGAGAATCTAACGAAGAAATCACAGTACTTCCCATACAGAAGCCCGTGATCATCGAGTACCCTTCCACAGTAAAAGCAAGCCAAACTTTTGTGGTAAAAGGAACCTCTTTGCCTAACACAAGAGTCGAATTATTCGTAGCGTCAAAAGAGGGAACTCGTGTGAGTAGTGAAGTGATAACAACAGACCTTGGGATATTCACCGTGAATTGGTCTACAAAACTAAAGCCCGGGACCTACGATATGAGTGCGGTTGCAATAGACGCCCGAGGAGCAAAGAGTCTCGAGAGTGAAAAAGTAACGATGATAGTAGAAAAGACGTTTATCTCTTCTCTTTACTTCCTGATCCTACTAGGAACCCTCTTCTTAGTGATTGGAACCTACTTCGTGACTCGAAAACGATTGAAGTCAATGAGAAATGTGAGAACCGGGATAAGTAGTATGGATACCCGTGTCCATATCGTGTTTGATACAGTCCGTGAGGAGATATCAGAACACGTAACAAAGCTTCTGCAAGAGATAAAAGACTCTAAGACCCCAGGGAGAGAAGGGCAAAAGACAATCGCACAAATAAAGAGATCACTCGATAATGCTGAGCGTGAGATTAGAAAAAGTAATGAAAATTTAAGCAGAAAGATAAAATAACCCTCCCGCGAAGGACACCAAGAACGTCCCGCTATTGCCCCCAGTCCTCATTTACCCCTCCAAGCTCGTAAGAAACTAAGTTTCCCCTGGTACTTCTTCCTATTTGAGAGCCTACTCACCATAGCTTTGTTATAATAGGGTTATGGAACACTATATTTGTAAGGGAGGCTGCAAAGGAGTCTCCGAAAAATCAGGTGTCTGCCAAGTCTCACATTGTCCGCGTAGAGATAAGCCATTAGAAAACTGCGAATGCCATGATATGAAACACCATGGTGTATTCGACCGCCTCCCCGATGATAATGACGGGCCAGTAGAAGAATAAAAAAAACGCCGTGGCGTTTTTTTGTTGCAACAGATGCAAAACATCGAGACCCTCAAAAAAGAAGTCCAATCACGAGCAAATCCGGCAAAAGCAAAAATCCTTCAACGTTTTTTTAAAACTGGTTCCGGTGAGTACGGGGAAGGCGATGTATTTGTAGGACTCATGGTTCCCGAATCTCGTAAACTCGCGAAAAAGTACGCAAACCTAGCGTTCGGTGAAATTAAAAAACTCCTTACCTCAACAATTCACGAAGAGCGTCTGATCGCTCTCCTCATTCTCGTAGAGAAATTCAATCCACCCCCACCGACTCACAAACCACGACCAAAAATCAAAAATGCTATCTTATCGGAACGATCGTCCGGAAAAGATAGCATAGAGGAGAATAGGAAAAAGATATATGATTTCTATCTGAAAAACGTGAAACAGGTTAACAATTGGGACCTAGTTGATCTTTCCGCTGATAAAATTGTGGGCGCATACCTCCTCCTGAAAAAGGATCATTCCGTTCTGAAAATCCTTGCCACATCAAAGAATGTTTGGGAACGCAGAATCGCAATAATTTCCACGTACAACTTCATAAAAAATAATAATGAATTCAACGAAACACTCGCAATAGCAAAACTTCTTCTT
>CAZGST010000025.1:5269-8030 GCA_964528655.1 uncultured Candidatus Saccharibacteria bacterium | reverse complement strand
CGTCGGCTGGATGCTCCGTGAAGTAGGGAAGCGTGACCAAAAAACCGAAGAGACATTCCTTCAAAAATACTACAAGGGCATGCCTCGAACGACGTTACGTTACGCAATAGAACGTTTCCCAGAGCAAAAACGTAAAAAATATTTGACGAACCAAATATAAAAAGTAAAATAGAATCAGGTCGAAACTAATAACGTAGTAACTCAATAACCTAATAACTAAACAAATCCATGATCACAAAAGAACAACTCATAGATCTACTCGCAAAAGAAGCAAAAATCCTTAAACACCTCTATACAAAAATTCTACCAGGTACACTGAATTACAAACCAACTGAAAAGCAGCGAACAACCGAAGAGTTGCTCAAATTTCTCTCGTTTGGACTACTCGGGTCAGTTAAGTTCGTAATGGATCCGAAAACAGGGGAAAAGGCATGGGCAGAACTAGAAGAGAAGAGCAAATCAATGAAAGCAGAGGACTTCCAGAGTGCTATTGATGCGCAACTCGAAGAAGTAAAAAAGATCACAACTTCTCTTACAGAACCACAGCTAAACGAAGTGATAGAACTTTGGGGTAATAGTGGTCCTAGAAGTCTGTTTCTCGTTAGCTTCGTCCTAGAGTCCGCCGTAGCCTATCGCATGCAACTCTTTCTCTACATCAAAGCCTCGGGCAACACCTCCATAAACACATGGAACCTCTGGTCCGGCGAAGACGGAAAAATGTAAAAGATATGTAAAAGTAAGAACATCGAACACAAGACCACCCTGTCCAGACAGGGTGGTTTTTGTTCCTGGTACATTGCGCGAAAGACCACTTTTGTGATATAAGATTCGCACCAGGAAGAAGATTAGATTATGAACCAAAAAGCACACTACATCTACTTTATTCGTAGAGGCAAAATTAACCTACCAGAGGATAACTTGGACATACTCCCATCTCTCATTATTCACGACTTCGGGTTCGTTCCAGAAAATCAAGTGATTTCAATAGACAAGTCCGGGACATATAAACTCATAAAAGAAAGAAGCGAATCAGTGCCTTTTAATGATATAGAAGTCATATTCACTGCTGAATCTCAAAGATGCAGAGAAACAGCAAACATAGCCAGAGATCTCGTTAAGAATGAGTATGGCAAGAAGGTTGAAGCGATAACACTCCTTCTTTTAAATGAGATTCAATTCCGAATCGATAAGATATGTCCAGAGTTTAAAGAAGAATACAAAACCCTCTCCTTAGATTTTATTGACGAGCGCGTGTTCAAAGCCATGCTTGGATCGGATTGGTGTGAACCTGTGAGTCAGGCGTTCTGGAAGGTGGAGTATCTATTTAAAATGTTCGATAAGCACAGAGAAAAAGGAAATATTCTTGTGATATCCCATCCCTACTTTATGAGAATAGTAGAGCTATATGTGAAAGGAAGAAGAGATAGTCAGGTAACAATATTTGATTTATTGAATACACAGAGAAACATGCCATGTGATGGATTCAGGGTAGACTTTTCCCACTCCGAACTCACCCCGTTACCGCACGTAGGGAGGGGGAGAAAAAAGGAAAAAAAGATTGTCTGTGAAGAAATCGAAAAGGATGAAATATTGAAATGTGAGCCCGAAAAAATAGTCTCCGTCTATCGTCCAGACATCAGTTTCCTACGGCACAGCAAATTAAACTTCCCTTATGATGGTCATGGGCGAATTCCTTCAGGAATTATAAGAGATCTTGTAACACACTCTCTAGATCCGACCATCGATAAATGGCTAACAGAAGATCTTATCGAAAAAAGAGACAAAACACTTCCATTTGATCAAGTCGAGGTAATCTTCTGTGGTCCATCAAATCGCTGTCAAGCAACCGCCGAAGCTATTCAAAAGTTCATTATGGAAAAGTACAAAAGGAAAGCGGACGTGGTTACATTCCCGTATCTGAACGAGGTGCAGTTTAACATTCAGAAAGTGTATCCAGAATTTTTGAAAGAGTTTGAAGCTATTAACATTGATCTTCTGAATCAAAGCGTAGTAAAAGCAATGCGCGAAGGGAACGACTGTGAGTCCTTACGGCAATGCTATTGGCGAATAGACTATCTTTTTGAAGTGCTCCAAAAATATAAAGAAAAAAAGCAGATACTCGTCATTACCCACGACTACATCATGCGTGCTATTGAGCTCTATATAAAACACAAGCATTTTACAGCTGTCACTGAAAACGACATGTTAAGCACTCAAAGAAATTCTTACCTTCAAGGGTTTGGGACAGATTTTAACCTCTCGGCATTTATTCCATTAGCCCAAATCTATGAAGAATAAAAATACCCTGAAAATAAGGCACGAATTTGAGGCCTACAATAGAGTAGGATATTCAAGCGTGGTAAACGAACTGAAAGTAAACGAGGGTAGTAGCAAAATGAGACCCATCGATTGTTCTATGGGGACAAATCCTTTTGTAACAGAAAGATGGATAAAAAGAATTACTGAAAAAGCAAAACCCGAGAAAGTAGTTCTTGGATACCCAACGGAAAGTTTTTTCCTTGAGTTAAAAAAGGAGATACTAAAAAAATTTTCAATTAGCGAGAAATACGTAGCAAATGTCTTTCTTGGACATGGCGCATTTGATCTTATGGAAAAGATCATTCACAAGTGTGTGCGTCCCGGAAAGATGTTGGGTATGGTGCCACAGTTCAACAGGATCCCAAGTGAATTCGAATTAGCGGGAGGAGAGTATGTGTCGATCGAATTCCTGAAAGATGAAGACTACTGCGACCGAATGGTG
>CAZGST010000025.1:4534-5259 GCA_964528655.1 uncultured Candidatus Saccharibacteria bacterium | reverse complement strand
GACATATGACTGTGTGTATATAGATAATCCCAATAACCCAACCGGATATGTATTTGATATAAGCACACTCGTTCGAATCGCGAAAGCATGTGAGGACACCGGAACCCTTTGTATCATTGACGAAGCATATGGAGACTACCTAGACGAGAAGTCCTCGATGATGCAACTTGTCCCTCATTTTCAGAAAATAATAGTCGTACGATCATTCTCAAAAGGATACGGTCTTGCGGGGCTGCGTTCAGGATACCTATTCACATCAGAAAAAATTGCCAGGTATTATAGTCAGGCACGATCCTCATTCGAGCCAGGCACACTAGCCGTTCCATTCTCTCTTGAGTGTCTAAAAGATGCGGCATTCGTAAAGGAAACAAGAAAAAAGACAAAAGAAATAAAAGAATACGCGATTACAGAATTTTTAAAAATAGGATTCTCGATAGTAAAAACAGACCCTCATACACCAATCTTTGTTTTATACAAGAAAAATAGAAATGTATTTGAGGCATTCAAGAAAAACAATATTCACGTAATTCCGGGGAGTTCATTTGAGCGTATTTCCAAACGTTTTAACGATTCATACGTCCGCTTCCGAATCCCTAGGGGAAAGAAGGAAATAGACGAGATTATAAAGAGAATAAAAAGAGAAAACTAACATGAAAAAAGTCCTCTCCATAACCCAGTTAAAACCAAGCCTCGCGTATCGCAAGAGAGTAGTTTTCGTTCACGGA
>CAZGST010000025.1:3064-4524 GCA_964528655.1 uncultured Candidatus Saccharibacteria bacterium | reverse complement strand
GAGCATTCGATCTGTTTCATGTCGGACACCTCCACTTCCTGAAAGGCGCGAAAGAACTTGGAGCAACTCTTGTTGTGGGTATAGACAGTGATGAAAACGTGGAGCTCTACAAACGAAAGCCTGTTATGAGGCAAGAAAATAGAGTTCTGGTAGTATCTGAGTTCAAATTCGTAGACTTCGTTCTCCCCATCGTTCCCGGAAAAAAAGAGAAGATGCACAAGTTTTACATCAGCCTCTACGGCGAAATAAGACTGGATGTCGTTGCATATGGATCCCAATTTTCTTGCCCAGAGGAATTGATTAACGACTGCAGAATAGTAGGTGTGCAATCACACATAATACGGCACCTATATAGCGACGTGACAACAACAAAAGTAATCGAGGAAGCAAAAACTCGATAAAAAAATAAATTTGACAAAAAACATAAACATTTCATAACTACAAATCACCATTGACAACCAGTAAAGTAAAGCGTAAAAAACAACTGACCTTAACCAGGTCTTTTTTATTCCAAACAAATATGGGAAAAATTCTTACTTCAGAAAAGTTAACAGACCAACTTTACAGGGAAAGGCAAATCATCTTCACCCACGGTTCTTTTGACCTGTTTCATATTGGTCACCTCGAACTTCTGAAACGCTCAAAAGCCCTTGGAGGAAAACTCGTTGTTGGTGTTGATAGTAATGACAGCGTGAGAAGCTACAAGAGGAAACCATTCATCACACAGGAATATCGAATGAAGATTATCTCCAAACTCGACTTTGTGGATTACGTACTTCCGTTAGATCAAATAAATGAAAAAGAAGAACTCGAACTCTACTACATCAGGTTGTATCTTGCACTGAAACCAGACGTAATTACCTATGGTGGTAACTTCCCATTCGTAAAGGAGGTCATGAACAAGTGTCACATGGTAGGCATCAGGAATAAGCAGATAATTCACGAATACAGCCACATTAAAACAAGCGGTTACATCAAAAACATTATCGCCCGCTACTTAGAGAGCGGATCTGCTGAAGGCATGGAAACAATCCCCGTCGAACTTGAAACGAAGGAGGACGGAGCAAAAAAAATATAAATTCATGGAAAAATCCGAAGAAAAAAACAACGAAATCCAGCAAGAAACCCAAATCCTCATGAGTCGGATGGTGAGTTTTGATAATGCTTGCAAATTGAGTCTGGAAGCACGCGAACATGGAAAAAAAGTAGTATTTACAAGCGGCTCATACGATATTTTGCACACCGCCCACCTCCACTACCTTCAGCATCTTAAATCAAAAGGTAATCTATTGATTGTTGGCGTAGATAGCAATGCCGGCGTGAAAAAATTGAAAGGAGAGGAGCATCCTTTTTTCGATGAAGTAGAGCGAGCAATGGTTGTTGCAAATATCCGTTCCGTAGATTACGTATTCATCTATGATGGTGTCTGGCAGGTCGAGCATCTCTTGAAACTGAAACCC
>CAZGST010000025.1:0-3054 GCA_964528655.1 uncultured Candidatus Saccharibacteria bacterium | reverse complement strand
CGCTGGAACAGAAGCAATTGTGACGCCCCCATTCCTCCGCAGCCACTCAAGCACAAGGAAGGCTAGGATTCTGAAAAACGACTACCTCTGGACAAATGTAATCGTGGAGGAGGCGGTTGAATAAAGAGAAAGGGATCAAATAAGCAGAGTATAGAAAAAAATGACAAAAGTACTCACACTGGACGAACTGAAGTCTCGGTTGAAAACAGATACGCAGATCATCTTTACCCATGGCGCGTATGACCTATTCCATATCGGTCACCTCCATCAACTGAAGGAGTCAAAAAATTTTGGCGGAAAACTTGTGGTAGGTATTGATTCCGATGAAAGCGTAAAAGCATATAAACGAGATCCAATTTTTAGTCAGGAATACCGCGTGCACACCATATCTCGTCTTGAGTTCGTAGACTACGTTATCCCATTGCGAAAGATAACTAGACTTGAGGATCTCGATTACTACTACATCAAGCTTTATCTCCAAATTAAACCATCTGTTGTAACGTTCGGAAAGTTCTTTCCGTACAAGAGTGAGGTAGGAGAAAAGTGTAAACTGATGGGCATAAAAGATCGCGAGGTTACACATAAGTACAGTGATGTGCACACCTCAGGCTACATCGAAGATATTGTCAGTCAGTACATAACAGATGATATGGCGCAGTATGAGGAAAAAACATCAGACAGCGAAAAAGAAGAAACAAATAATGCATGAGTACAATATGTAGGATTACAACTTGGGACACGAGAAGGAAAGAAGGAGAAAGAATAGTATTCCTTCACGGAACATTCGACCTGTTCCATAGGGGACATGTTGAGTTTCTGAAGGAATCAAAAAAGCAAGGAGGTCTACTGATAGTAGGTGTTGATCACGATGAAAACGTGCCAATATATAAATCGAAAAAGAAAGTTGTTTTTGAGCAGAAACATCGAGTTCGCATTATCTCACAAGTTTCATGCGTCGATTATGTGATTCCACTGCCCAAAATAAAATCCGGTGAAAGCCCCGATTACCACTACACAAAGCTATTTCTTCAGGTGAGACCAGATGTAATAACCCACGGCGCTGACTTCAGCTACAAAAAAGAAATCGAAGAAAAATGCAATCTTATCGGGATAAAACGAATAGAAATTGTTCACAAGTATAGCAATCTGAGCACCAGTAAATACATCAATGAAATCCGCTCATGAACTATAATCCATGTAACAACATAGTGAGCTTCACCGACGCCTGCCGCGTGAGCATTGGCGCGAAAAGTGAAGGGAAGAAAATCGTTTTCACAAGCGGCGTATTTGATATTCTACACTCTGCCCATCTTCACTATCTGATCCACCTGAAAGAAAAGGGGGACCTACTTATCGTGGGCATTGATAATAATGTTAGCGCGAAAAAACTGAAAGGCGAAGACCATCCATTCTTTGATGAGAAAGAACGGGCAATGGCCATGTCCTGCCTCAGGTTCGTAGACTACGTCTTTATTTTTGAAGGCACATGGGAAGTAGATCACCTCGTTAGGTTAAAACCAGATTTTGTTGGAGTTCCTCCTTTTGACTCAAATATCAAAAACAAAAAAGAAAAAATTGAAAGCGCTGGAGCAATAATGACTGTAACTCCGCCGTTTTTGAGTGGCCGCTCAAGTTCAAGAAAAGCAAACACAATGAAAAGCGGCTACGACACAAAAAAAGATATTGTGGAGGAAGTAGGGGAGTAGCGATGAAGGGAAAGGAGAAGTATAATGTAAAAAATGAAAAAACTTCTTCTTATCATAACCCTTGCGAGCTTCCTCGGGATTGCCGCGTTTGGATTTTTTGGAGTTTCTTCGAGTATGAACACGGGCATAATGTGCGTGTCCGAACGGATAAACGGAAACTTCTGCGGAGAAAAAAACCCTCTTGCGATCGCCACTTTCCATTTAGATGGGATGCAAGAAGTATGGCAGGTAATTGTTTTCCTCTTTGTCGCGTTATCCGGGACAGTACTCTTGTATGAAAAACACAGAGAGGAAGACAAACCAAATGAATTTGAGAAAAAGCTAGAGAAAGAGAGAAAAAGTGGAGGCAATACGTACGGAGGTAAAATAAAAGACCTCTATAAGTGGTATCTCGCCCACAGAGGCTTCTGCCTTTCTTTTGTAAAAACCACCTAGTCCGAAGACCAGTCTCACAAGTATGAGATATGGCCCTTGAGTAACAGGTGGTTTTTTTGCGTACTCCCACGCTCTAACTAACAAAAATAATGACAAAAAATAATAAGATAACATACGCCGTCGTAGGTATCCTTCTCCTTATCTTTGTCCTCATGATATTCGAAAAAAAGGAAGGGCTTGAAACTGGAAGCGCGTTATTTTCGCCCATTGTAGTAGGCGCGGCCCTCATTGATAGCATAAATCCTTGCGCGTTCGGTATCCTTCTCCTTACGATTGCGCTTCTCGTAAGCTTCGGCAAGGAAAGAAAAAGAATTATCGTGGTAGGGGCTTCATATATTACGGGCATATTCGCAATCTATCTAGCAGTTGGTCTCGGTATTGCCCGCGCTCTTTACCTTTTTGACACACCTCATGGGATGACAAAGATTGGCGCGAGTATAGTAATCTTGCTTGGAATCCTAGGTCTACTAGGAGAGCTTTTCCCGAGATTTCCGGTGAAGTTCAAAATCCCGGAAAGAAGTCACGGTACGCTTGCGGGCCTTATGGAAAAGGCTTCAATTCCTACCGCGTTTCTCTTAGGGGTTCTGGTTGGGGTCTATGAATTTCCCTGTACCGGTGGTCCGTACCTCATGATCCTAGGACTCTTGCATGACAACTCGACTCGTGTATCCGGCATTGGGTATCTTTTTCTCTACAACCTTATATTCGTTCTCCCACTTGTGATCATTCTCGTAATCGCGAGTAGTAAGAACGTCTTGGGAAAGATTGAAGAATGGAAAAAAAGGAATCTCAACAAAGCAAAGGTCTTGGCAAGTATCGCAATGATTATCCTTGGCGTAATCATGTTCCTCTTGTAACAACAAAAAACATATGAACGAAGATAAATTCAAAGAAATAATAAAGAAAATAGAAG
>CAZGST010000024.1:10844-12762 GCA_964528655.1 uncultured Candidatus Saccharibacteria bacterium | reverse complement strand
TTTACTGTATTCGAGCATGAAGTGCGCGCACTGGAATACGCGGCAAAAAATAAATACTCCCTTGAAGTGAGATTAGCCTCCTTGATGCACGACATCGGAAAACCAAAAACCAAAAGAGGCACAGGTCCCGACTGCACATTCTACGGACATGAAGTAGTTGGCGCTCGTATTACAGAAAAAGCTCTCTCCCGTCTTCGATTTTCAAAAGAAATAATTGATAGAGTAACGCATCTGGTGCGTTTTCACATGTTCTACTACAACGTTGGTGAAGTATCAGAGTCCGGCGTTCGCCGATTCTTGAGCCGTATTGGCCCAGAAAATGTAGATGATTTTATAAAAATCCGTGAAGCAGATCGCATCGGTTCTGGAGTTCCCAAAGCAAAACCCTACAAAATTCGTCACCTTCTCTTTATGATTGAGAAAGTGAAGAGTGACCCAGTGAGTCCCAAAATGCTTAAGGTAAATGGCAACACAATTATAGAAGCATTGAAGATCGAACCAGGTCCAAAAATCGGCGCCATCCTTTCAATCCTTCTTGAAGAAGTTCTCGACGATCCAACAAAAAACGCTAACGACTATCTGAAAGAAAGAGTAAAAACGTTAGGAGAAATGGAGGACAAAAACATAAAACAACTAGCAGAAAAAGCAAAACAAAAAAAACAAGAATTCGAAACCGAAGCCGAAGAAGAAATGAAGAGCAAGTATTACGTGAAGTAAAATGCAAGGCGATAACATAACAACCAAAAAATCAAAAATCCATGGGATCGGTATTTTTGCGACCCGTGACTTCAAGAATAACGAAACCGTGATCCACTGGGATCCAAAAATAATAAACGCATCCGACGAAGACAAATTATCTGAAATAGAGAAACAAGCTTGCTACCATGACGGAAATGTAATTCTTGTGATGCAGGGAGTCGATAAATATATGAATCACTCCTGTAATCCAAATACGCATGTTGACTTAGAGAATCGTCGTGATATTGCCCTGCGAGAAGTTAAAGCTGGAGAAGAAATCACTTCAGATTACGGCAAAGAAGAAATGCCTCGCCCCTGCAGCTGTGGTAGTAAAAACTGTCGGGCTGCCGGGATTTGAACCCGGAGTCTCACGCACCCGAAGCGTGCATGTTGCCATTTACACTACAGCCCGAAAACACACATAAACAGAATAATCTCGAACGCTTCAAGAATCAACATGGAGGTAATAAAAAAACACACCATTTTGCTCGTCATCCTCTTAAGTTGCACGACCACTCTTCCAAATAAAAACGTACGGATTGAAAAAGTCGAGGCTGCAGAAATGGAACGAGTTCATCCTTTTCTTCTCTTCGGAGAAGAAAATCTAGAAACTCTCCGCACAAAGAAAGACACTGATCCGCATGTAGCAAAAATTTGGAACGCGGTAGAGGCACGTGCGAACACACTCCTCACATCAGAGCTCCCAGAGCCATCACAGGGAGATGGTTCTAGAGACGAATACAGAATTTTCGGTGACAATCTCGCAAACCTTTCCTTTGTATATGTAATAACAAACAATCCAGTATACGCCACTAAAGCAATCGAATGGGTAAACGCGATCATTGATAACTTCTCCGACTGGGGCTCAGATCTTTCAAGTGCCCATATTGGAATGGGGCTTAGTTTTTTCCATGACTGGCTCTACAATTTCGAAGGTTATACAGACGAGATGAAAACAAAAGCACGTGGGTCTGTAAACACCCGCGGCGTTGACGTAAACTCAAACGAAGCTCTTGGCAACCACTACTACACAACAAGAGCCGCAGAAGGTCTCCTTAGCCTCGCGTTCCAAGGAGAAATTCCAAAAGCAGAAATGTGGCTCACAGAAACTGTAAACGATTTCAAAAACGAACACCTACAGGCGCTTCACCCCGATGGCTGGCCAAACGAAGGCTTAAGC
>CAZGST010000024.1:0-10834 GCA_964528655.1 uncultured Candidatus Saccharibacteria bacterium | reverse complement strand
GGCTTAAGCTACGACCGTAAAAAGGAGCACTACTTTCTCTTTGCGGACGCCTACCGTAGATACGCTGGAGAAAACCTGATGGATCACGACTTCTATAGGAACAACATCCTTATGCGTCTCTATGGAAATACTCCTACAAAATATGCCGCAACCATTCACTACGGCGACTCCTCCGTAACAGACGCAGACTTCGGCTACATCCCGCAGATCTCAAAAATGGCTAGAGAATGGAATAATGGCTACTTTCAAAAATTAGCAAACTCAATTATTAATCGTGAAACTCCCGCCCAAGACCTGAACGAGTGGCCCTCATATCTTTTCTACGAACCCACGCTTGAAGAGTCCCCATGGGCAGGCCTCCCACTAAGTCATTACTGGGAAAACGGTGAAGCTTTTGTCGCGCGAAGCTCCTGGAAAGACGACGCAAAAGACTTCGTTCTCTACTTCCGTTGCGGTCCTCCGGCTGGACACAAAAACTTTGAGGAAGGATGGAGTTCGGTGAATCACGCCCACCCCGACTGCAACAGCTTTACAATCGCGGACAAAGGCGAATATTTAGCAACCGAAGATGGCCACAAGTTTGAAGGTAAAATTCGTCTCACCAAAAATCACAACACTATCCTCGTGGATGGAAGAGGTCAGCTTGGTGACGGCACAACTGGCGACCTTCCCGACAACACCGATACCAATAAACTTCATATAAACGCCATTGATCCAGGTTCTTTCGCATTCGTGGAAGGCGTGGGATATACTGCCTATCCAAGCGGACTCTTTTCAAAATTCGATAGAAACATCCTCTATCTCCGTAAGGGAACAGTGATCATTATTGACGAGCTCGCCTCAAAAGAAGCGCGTGATTATGACTGGTTGTTTCAAGGAGACAAAGACCACAGAATTGTCTATGAAGGAATGGGGGTCTCCAGAGTGATTGGAATAAATGGCGCGGAACAAGAACTGAAAATAAATTTCGTTGGCTCTGATGGGCTAGAGTTTATAATGGGAGACACTGGCTGGTGGTACTTTGCAAGTACTACTGCGAGCCCCGGCTACAAAGTAGACAAACTTATCGTAAGTCCAGTAAGTAAAAAATCAGAGCACACTTTCTTCTCTGTGTTAGAGTCCATTGGGGGCGGAAACATAGAGAAGAATATTGAAAAAATAGAAAAAGAAAAATTACGAGGAGTAAAGATTGTAAGCTCTGAAGGTCAGGATCTCGTACTCTTCCACAACGGAGAATCTACTTATGGTGATCTCGGGACCGACGGCGTGATAAGCTATCGAAGGTTACTTTCTGGCAAGGTTTCTTCAGCGTTCTGTAGTGAATGCACAAACCTATCCGCGAACGAAAAGACTCTCATTTCTGCAAATACGAAAATAATCGCGATTGGAACTTAATACAATCATGATAAGAAGACCATGAAGGCAAGCATAAAAGAGGAATCAAACATCTACGTCCTTACCCTTGATACACAAGACATTGCTCCGAGCATCATAACCTGGAACAACAATCCAAAATCATTTGCCTACAATAATGGAAAAGTAAATGTGACGCTTTCTGGTTCGGGATGTCTCTTGATAAATAACAGCACGCCATGCGGGTTTGATGAAGAAGAGAGTAGTGAAAGCGGAGTGGTCTGCGGTAACGGACTTGTGGAAACGGGTGAACAGTGTGATCTGAACAACATGAGCGGAGCAACATGCACCTCTCTTGGATATACTGAAGGAACTCTTTCTTGCAGTATTCGCTGTACCTACGAAGTGAATCAATGTAAATACGAAAACCCAGGGAACCCAGGAGAAGAAGATCCTGAAGACGATACCGGTTTTGTGTTTCAGGAACTAGATGGCGAGGTTGTGCTCGAGGCTGAAAATTTTGCATCAGGAACGGTAAAACAGGGGATTGTCTGGACTATAAAGAACGATCCCGTCTTCTCGAATGGTGCGGCCATGGAAGCCGTACCAAATAAAAACAAGCGCTCTCTGAAATTATCTGACGGGCCTGTAATGTCCTACGAAATAAAATTCACAAACAGTGGAATCTACTACGTCTGGGTCCGCGGTAGAGGTCCCGACATAAATGGGGACACAGTCCATGTGGGATTGAAGGGTGAAGAAAAAGCGAATTCCGACAATATGAAAGGAAGCACGTGGCGGGCATCTCTTAGTTGGAGCAAACAGACAGATGATGGCGCGCGAGGAATAATCGAGGTAAAAAACGCGAGGGTAGAGACCCTGCTTGTAGGCATGAAAGAAGATGGTTTTGTAGTAGACAAAATCATACTCACGAAAGATCCAAACTTCATACCGAACCTTACCGGCCCCTCCGAATCCATAAGAAACTAAGTTTCCCAGGGAAACTTAGTTTCTTTTTGAAATATCCAACGCCTAACGGCTGATAGCTCCTACTGTACTGTTACATACACGACGCTATCACTGAAGTTATTCGCATTATCAAAAGCACGCACAACGACCTCATGTACTCCGCGCAGGGAAAATGGCACAGAGAGAGACGATCCAACCGGTAAGAAGGTGCCTTGATCGAGTCGTACGTAGAACGTGGATTGCAAACCACTTGCCTTGTCATGTCCTGTAAACTCAAATCGAACCAACTCTCCAGATTCCGGGCGCGGATTACTCACCCGGATAATGGGAGGTTCTGGCGGAGTTGTGTCTATTCGAAGCCGATACGAAGCTTGTTCTCCACCTGAGGCTACCACAGAGAAATAATACTCCCCATCATCTGGCGCGCTTATCGTAACTGAACTGCTCGTTACTTCTAATGCGTCCTCGGGCACAACAATACCATCCTTGGACGAAAGGAGGTAACGAAGAGGAGCTCTGAAATTCCAATACATCTCAATTTCCTTTCGTGAGTACCACCGTTCACTATTCGGATGGCTTAACGAAACGAGCTGAAGGGTGTTGTCCTGTATCCCAGTTTCTACTATCTGGTAGAAGCCGTCTGTTTTCTTACGCAACACATTAGTTCCAAGTCCATCGTCCGCAATAACTCGAGTTTCTTCGGTAAAGCGCAAAGAAACTGGTCCCGTTGCTCGCGGGGCGATAATGAGTTCTGCGAGGTTTGCTTCCGTGTCAGCAAGAACAGAGTCCAGCACAATACAGGCAACATGAACCACTCCAGTCACGTTGTCGATAGATTTTTCCAGTGTAAATTCTGGACTACAAAATGAGTGCTCAAAGCTGATCTCAAGAACCTCAAAGCGTGAGGGATTAAATGAGAGCGTGGCTTCTGCTGCGTTTATATTTTCGCCTCCCGTTCGAATCTTTACTGCCACGCGCAACTCTCGATCCTGCCTCACGGTCCCAAACTCCGGTTCAAGATGTAATGTAGAGTTGTAGATAGGTGACGAAAGTGTGGTGACCTTAGTGGCGCTACGCCCCAAGAAGAAGCGAACGACTAAAAATGAAGCAGCAAAAATAAACAAAGAACAAAGAACAATGGCAACCCGATGCTTATCAGAAAAAAAACCATGCCGGAGGCGGTGTATTCCCGTGTGTACGAGAAAGAATAAGAGTGTAATAACTGAAGCGAGAAGTATAGCAACCGTAGCATGGAATGCCTTCACAAGGATGACAGCACGCCCAATTTCCTTTTCTCTCTCAAAGAGTGGTGTACGATAGACGAAGTAGTTGTCATCCTGAACAGAAATGAGAGATGGTAAATATGTGTGAGTGGCTTGAGTCGACTCTAGCGCATTGAAGAAAAGAAGGCGTGTTGCAGAGTCATCAAAACTAGCACCCGTGACCCCATCCAGATTACGCACAAAGGCAAGTTCACTTTCGAGGGGAAGGTAAGTATCGCGGAGGTGGCGAGCATACGCATCATTAAGGTACTGTAGCGCAAACACAGAACCAACGACACTATCATTGTTTGAAAGTATAGACTGCCCGGAGACAATAAGAAGCGGGGATACAGGACAAAAGCTAACCATCTCCGTAGATCCAGTACGAGCTACTTCAGCTCCCCAGCGGGTCATCCGCGGAACATGATCTCCTCGTCGTAATGCAAGCGTACTCTGGGCAAGCGTAAGACCTCGATCATCAGTAAAGATGATGTTTCCTATTCCTTTCTCTTGCGTCTCATCAATAACAACATCAATAAGCTCATAGGCAGCCCTTTCTTTTACATACCGTTGCACAGTCGGCGAGTTCGCCAAGGCACGGGCGCTCTGTGAAAGCTGATCAAGTTCTGTTGCAATAATGATCTCCATCTGCGGAACTGGAGAGTTACTAAGAGACCGCAAAACAGCGATGCTTACAGAGGGGTATATGAATACAAAGAGAAGAACAAGAGCCGGTAGAAGAAGTGACACTCCAAAAAAAAATACCTCTGTCCTCGCCTTTCTCGAAAACCACCTTTTGAATGTAAAAAAAAATCGCAAACTTTTCATGCTGATAATAAAAAGAATATATATTAGTATACCAAGTTTGGTATACTAATATAACAACAACAAGGCATGAATGAAGTACTTACATTAGGAACGGCACTCGTAAGCTTAACACTCACCATGTTTCTCGCTCGCTTTGGTCGCGAGTGGCTCTTTGTGATAATCGGCACAAACATGGTGCTGATCAGTACCTTTGGAGCGAAACTTATCGAAGTGTTCGGGTTTGTCACAAATGTGGGAAACGTATTTTACGCGACTACTTTCTTCGCAATATACCTTCTTTTTGAACATTACGACAAAGAAAGCGCGTGGAAAGGAGTATGGGTGGGCTTCCTCCCCATTATTGTGTTTGTAATCATGAGTCAAATGACGAAAACATTTGACCAAGCACTGCACAGCGTGTTTCAATTCACACCTCGAATCTTCCTCGCAAGCATCTGTGCGTACTTTATTAGTCAGTACGCAAATGTTTTTACATTTTCAAAAATAAAAGAAAAAACAGGCGAGCGCATGCTTGCCGTTCGAGCTATTGGAGCAGTGATAATTGGCCAGCTCATCGATAGCGTTATCTTCTTCAGTGTTGCCTTTATTGAGATCGTATCATCTACAAACCTTCTTGAAATCATGACCGTGGGGTACGTGATGAAAGTGGGTGTGGGATTAGTAGCAATACCATTTTTGTATTGGAGCCGCCTCCTATTTCGAGCTCGGTAGGACTACTTCTCTATAGTCCAAAGCAGATGCTATAAAACCCGTCTTCTTCTATAGGACCTCTTTTGACCGTGCTCTCTAATGAGTAAAAAAACAAGAGGGTAAGCTACTAAAAATCAAGTTGGTATAATGAAATAAATGGAAACCTCACAGCAAAAAAGATTTGGGAGGAGCTTTTTGTTTAATGTCTCAAAACATCAACAATCAAAAACCATAATTGTCCTTGGGGTCATTTTTTTAACAATATTTTCCTTTCAATATCTGTTCACGGAAGCAGAAACAGTACGTTTCAACCCCAAAAGCTGTCTCGGCACATGGGAAAATCCGAGCTACGCCGAAGGTGATCCAGAGACACTATACAGCACCTCAAGCGCTCCATTTTCTAACGAAAATTCAGCAAGCTACGCGACCCCTGCTTCAGAACTTTTTTGTGGGAACTTTCTCCCCCTTGATTACAAAGGAGAAGGTGAGTTGCAATATGTGAGCCTCACCTTTATATGGCACACTTCTTCTTCAATAAGTAAAGAAGAGGTTTCAACAGAAGAAGCCACATCAAGCCAAGAAGAAAACACCTCAAGTACACCTGAAGAAGAAAACGATCTACCTGCTGCTCCGATAGAAGAGTCTACCTCCACTCCGTGGGAAAAAACAGAAGCGCGTACCCCAATTAAATTATTTGTACGAAACTTATTTCACCTTGTACAAGCTGAGGAAGAGGGAACTATCTCTGAAGTCTCTGAAAGTACCGAAAACCCCCTAACCCAAGAAGATACCTCCGAAAGTCCAAAACCAGCAACACCAGAGCCTCCAATTGACACAGTCCCTACCGAGTTGAAAGAAGAAGAGCAAGCAAACATCCCAGAGAATAATGAAAACGAGAGCGAGGTCCCTTTACCAAAAGAGGAAGACGTAGAAGTATCTGAAGATATTGACATATCCGTTCCGGAAGAATCGTTACTAAATGAAGAAAGCACAACAACAAGCACGAGCCTCACAACGGAAGTTATTATAAATACGAGTACCGAGAGTCTGATTGAGCTCCCACTAAGTGAAGAAGAAACACCATTCCTTAAAGTGAGCTACGCCGTAGATGGCATGAACTGGTTTCCGTTAGGGGATGTAAGTATGAAAAACTTCAGAAACCTCACGTTTCAGGTTCCAATCACAAACTGGGAAACAGTAGAAGGGCTACAGATAAGAGTTGAGGGGGTTCCGAACACAGCAAACACAGAGGATAAAAATCCAGTAGTATTACTTGATGGAATATTTCTTGAAATGCATTACAGTCTCCCCGGCCCACTCTCTGCGTTACTACTTGACGCAATAAAAATTGAGGAGGAAAGCGGAACAACAGGCGAAGAGGATCCAAGCGGAGATATAAAAAAGTGCCACTCTATAGAGGGAAAATTTATTATTCCAGATCACAACTTCTACACATATACGGATCCTGAGGGGGATACTCCATACACAGACCTCGGTGGTGCGGAATTTGCAAGTGGCGCAGTCGTGACTTGGGGCGTAAATAACAACGCGTGCGCGTTAAAACTTGAAAGTAGTGGAACCTATCACGTCCTTGAAGTAATTGATAAAGAACGAACTCTATGTGCCGATAACATAAGCTATGAAGAATGTCGCACGCACGCTCTTCAAGAGTTTGTACTAGAAGCAAAGGAGTAGATGGTGAGTATCATGTATGAAAAAACATTTGTCACCTCCATGGATAGTAATCGTGGTAGTAGCGGGTCTTGTGTGGCTCGCGCCGAGCGCACATGCTGCGGTCTCATTCAAAGTTGGACAATTCACGAAAGCAACTGCAACCGGAGCTCAATCAGTTTCAACCGTAGGATTTCAACCCAAAGCCATAGTATTTTTTTGGGCGGACAACGTAACAGAAACATTCAAAACTCCCGGTACGATTGGCGTAGGCTTCGCATCAGGGCCGACACCGACTTCGAGTGGAGCCATCACATACTGTTCTGAAAGCACAAACACAGGCGGCAACTCCGATACCGCGGTTCAAGTCTCCACCTCCACCATTGTAATACTAAGGGGTAACGGAAATACTACTATAGGCTGCGGACTTGTGAATGGTCAGGCAGACCTGACAAGTATGGATAGCACAGGGTTTACTCTCAACTGGACAACTGCAAACTCAAGCACCTCAATCATTCGATATCTTGCACTCGGTGGTACTGATATCACAAATACTGCAGTTGGAGATTTCACAATGACAAGTTCCACCGGCCTCCAATCAGTAAGTAGTTTAAGTTTTCAGCCAGACATACTACTCCTCATGTCTGGGAATGCTACGACCACAAACATAAATCATCCACAAGGAAGGTTTGCGCTGGGTTTTTCAACAAATGTAACCTCAACCCAAGCAGGAATAAGTATCTTTGGAGAAAATAACCAAACAACCGCCGACACAGTCTCACTAGCAACAACAACAGATGCGCTTGCGCAATATTTGAATGTTGGTGGCCCTGCTGCAAAAGATGGAGTTGCACGAATAAACTCACTAAATAGCAACGGGTTTACGGTAAACAAACCTGATGCTACTACAAGCTCAACTCGAGTCTTCTATCTTGCAATACAAGGGGGTCAGCATAAGGTAGGAAATTTTTCTCAAGCAACAACAACGGGACTCGGAGCAGTTACCGGAGTAGGCTTTCAGCCAGTAGGAGTACTCCTTACCTCAAATAGCGCCTCATCAGCAACCCCATTCGCCCAACAGAACAATGCAACAATCTCACTAGGTGCGGTAGGTTCAACAACCGCCTCCGGTTCCGCGACTTCCTCCTTCGGTCAGATTGCCTTTACTGATGTTGATGCAGACACTACCCCAGACCCTGACACTCTTTCAACTTCAACTCGTGTGATAACACTCCTTACTCCAGTAGCAGGCGCCTCTCCCACCCAATCTGCTGCCGCAACAGTAAACAGTTTCGATGCTGATGGTTTTACCATGAACTGGGCCACAACAACAAAAGCCACGAGAAGAGTCCTCTACTGGGCGATCGGGAACGCAGTCGCAAATGCAGCGCCGACCGTAGCAAATGTAATACTCAATAACAGCTCAGCAATCACTCTCACTGAAAACACGACAACCTCGATAAGCGTCACAGCCTCTTCAACTGATACTGACGGCTTTTCTGACATGGTGTCTGCAACCTCGACAATCTACCGGAGTGGCGTAGGAAGCGCGTGTACAGCAGACAACAACAACTGCTACAAAATTGCATCATCAAGTTGCTCCTTCTCTGGGTGCAGTGGCAATACCTGTAACCTCACCTGCACTGCAAGCATCTATTTTTTCGCGGACCCAACTGATATTGGAACATTTTCTGGAGAAGACTGGCGAGGAAGTGTCACAGTAACTGACGCCTCAAGCGAAACAGGGTCTTCAAGTACCGTATCAGGCGTAGAACTAAACACCCTTCTTGCGTTAAATGTAACTGGTGCAATTGGGTATGGATCAATAAGTCCAGGAACTGATACTGATGCTACAAACCAAACAACAACAGTAACAAATACGGGAAACGCTGCAATCGACACTCAACTATCTGGGTCTGATATGACATCAGGCGCCTACACAATTGGAGTGGCGAATCAAATCTATGCCACCTCGAGTTTTACCTATTCGTCGTGTACCGTATGTACCTCTCTCTCAACTACTCCCTCTGCCTACGAACTTGATCTCGCAAAACCAACATCTACAACACCAGTGAGTGATGATGTCATGTGGGGGCTTTTAGTTCCAGGAGGAAGTGGAGTTGCAACGTATGGTGGTACAAATACATTTACCGCAGTAAGTGACTAGAACGAACAGACAAAAAGGATATCCACAAGGAAGAGAGCAGAGAATGCTGTATAATAAAGATCATGGTTAAAGAAACAATACAGAGGCACAGTCTGGACATAGTAATAATAGGAGGCGCACTCGCAATAAGTATTTTGTTTTTTAGTCTTGCGTATGCAGATTCTTCAACTACTTCTGTCACAGTTGTAAATGCTGCTCCTTCCGTAACTGCTGTAGCAATTACTCCGAGTACAATTACTCTCACAGAAAACGCTACGACAAGCATTACGGTTACCGCGACCATAACGGACGGTAACGGCTGCGAAGACGTATTCTCTAGCGGTACAAAGCAGTTTACCTTGTATCGGTCTGGTGTGGGAGCAAGCTGTAGCCAGGATAATAACAATTGTTATGTAAGTTCAACATTCACAGTCGTAGAAGTTGGAAATACGTGTAGCGGCGGAGTAGATACGAGTGGAGATATTGTTGGTACTACTTCAATCTGGTACTTCGCGGAAGCTACCGACGCGAGCTCGTCATTTCCAAGCGAAAACTGGGAAGCAAGCGTAAAAGCGACAGATTTCTCCAGTGCAAGTAGTACTGCAACATCAAGCGCAGAGCTAAACTCGCTCTACGCCCTAAATGTAACTGGTGCAATTAGCTATGGAAGCGTTGCCGCCGGCGCTGATACTGGCTCGACAAACCAAACCGCCACAACCACAAATACTGGAAACTTCAAAATTGATCTTGAAATTTCAGGCACCGATATGACAGGTGGCGGCACGATTGTAGCAAGCCAACAAAAATATGGAAGCTCAAGTGTAACCTACGCATCTCTTTCATACAACCTTTCAACATCTGCGACTGCGAGAGATTGGGATATCGGAAAAGCGACAGCTTCAAGTACTCCCGCTGCGTCAAGTACGTTCTGGGGTATTGCAATCCCAACCGGCCAAACAGCCGCGAGCTACTCCGGTACGAATACCTTTACTGCCATATTCTCCTCCGACTAAAGCAAGCGTAAAAGGTTGGCAAAAAAACGGCAGGGGAGTAGTATAGAAACCATGCGCCCTCAAAAACTACTGGTCTTTTTTATTGTATTCGTGTGGGCAGTGGTCTCTCCGCTCAAGGTAGCGGCGTTTGGGGTCTCTCCTCCCTACATCACCGCCGACAAACTCGTTAAAGGCTCAAAGATAGAAACAACCATCTTTCTCGTTCAGGGTCAGCCAACCGAAGATCTGAAAGTAAAGGCTGAATTCGATGTGCCGGAAAAAATTCGCGGTTGGTTCTCTATTGATAAAGGTGAAGAATTCGTTATACCACGTGGAACACAACAATTCCCAATTAAGGTATCAGTAAAGATACCGGAAGATACGAATTTGGGTCTGTACAAAGGATACTTGAGAATTAACACAGTTCCAAAAAGAATTGAAGGCCAAGTAAATATCTCAGTAGGGGCCCGCATAGACATCCATCTTACCGTGGGCGAGGGAGTAATTTCTTCCTTTACAATTCGAAAAATAGAACTTCTTGATATTGGAAGTAATGAAGACCCCAAGGTAGAAGTAGCAATGGAAAATACTGGAAACGTACCAGTAAAAGCCGACTATATGACATTCGATTTATTTGATAAATTCGGAAACACCCGCTTAGGGTTTGCCCAAAACGAAAATTTACCAGAAGTGCCTGCTTTTGAAACAAAGACATTCACTGTGAGCTTCCCAATTGACCTAAAACTTGGAGAAGGAGAATACTGGGCTGAAGTAAAGGTGTATCGCGATACAACAGTTATGAAAGAGCTAAAAACAGTATTTGATGTTCAAGGAAAAGGAAGCGTGAAGAAAAGCAACGGAAATGTGTTAGGAGCAAGCCTCATAAAGACCTATGGGAAGATTGGTGGGCTCATTCTTCTTGC
>CAZGST010000023.1:12177-12940 GCA_964528655.1 uncultured Candidatus Saccharibacteria bacterium | reverse complement strand
AAACGGGTATTTTTGATTTTCTCCGCGCATTACCAGAGGAAATACTGAAGAATCCTGATAACTCATTTGTACTCCCTAGTGAGGCAATCGCTCGTTTCAGCTCAAAAGCAGTACTTCATGTCCCCCACCCAGTCTCATGGGCTGATATTGAACGTGATCTTTCTGCGTGGAGATCGAACGCAATGCAGCATGAAGCTCTTGCTAAGGTCTATTCTTTTCGAGATAAAGTAATTCGGAGCAAGGACGCGCAACTCATCGAGGACTGGAGAAGGCTTCAGACTTCTGATCACTTCTACTACATGTGCACGAAGTGGTTTGCGGACGGAGATATTCATATGTATTTCAATCCTTATGAGTCTCCATATGAAGCTTTTATCGCTTACATGAATGTATTACGTGACTTTGAATTACGACTAACGGATCAGATAAGAAGAAAGGGTACGCGCGCGCAGTCCCACATGGTAAAATAATGTTAGGAATAAAAAGGCCGTTTATATTTATCTTCTATGGCACTTCCAAAAAAACACTTACCACACGTTGAACCCGAATGTTACTTTTGGGTAAATAACGGACCGGTCGCAAAAGACCTAAAGGAGCTGTGTGTCGCGATAAGTGACATGCCTCTTGCAACATTCAAGTATCATGCGAATGAAGGGAAGAATGATTTCGCAACGTGGATTCGGGACATGTTCTCCGATGAGGATCTCGCGGAAGAACTTTTATCGTGTGAGACTCGGGCGGAAATGGTGAGAACCATCAAGGC
>CAZGST010000023.1:0-12167 GCA_964528655.1 uncultured Candidatus Saccharibacteria bacterium | reverse complement strand
AAAAAATACTACTAGGGGCCAAACTCGTCATATATGCCAAGATCGCTGGTATTGGGAAATGGAAATATGCTTATTGCCTTCGACAGAAGAGCTCAGGTAGCTGATTTTTATTTTCCTCACGTGGGGTTAGAGAACCACACGCACGGAGCTTGTGTTCATAAGATTGGTGTGTGGGTTGACGGAAGTTTCAGCTGGTTTCAGGATCCTCAGTGGGATATAAGCACACACTACGAGGAGGAAACTTTGGCTTCGACTATTGTTGCCTCTCATCCGGGGCTCCAAGTACAGATTACATTCAATGATGTTGTTTACAACGAAAAGAATATTTTTATCCGAGAGGTTACGGTGAAAAACCTTGCGCGGAGGACTAGAACCTTCAAGATTTTTTTCAATCAGCAGTTTCGAATCTATGAGTCTTCGATTGGGAACACGGCTTACTATGATCCTGCTCATGAATCAGTTATCCATTATAAGGGGAGGCGGGTTTTTTTGATTTCGGGGAGAAATGGAGATAAAAACTTTGATGATTATAGCGTTGGGTCTTTTGGGATTGAGGGGAAAGAAGGAACTTTCAAGGATGCGGAGGACGGATACTTATCAAAAAATCCGATTGAGCATGGTCCAGTTGATTCAGTTATTGGTTTTACACTTACTGTAACAGGAACAAAAAGCGCTACATTCCATTACTTTGTCGCTGTTGCCGAAACACTGAAAGAGGTTCTTGTCCTGCATGAGTACGTGCAGAGAAAGACCGCTCCACACCTTATCGAGACCACAAAAGACTTTTGGCACGCTTGGGTCAACAAGATTAATTTTACTTTTCACGGACTTCCCAAGGAGGTTGTGCGGTTATTCAAGACTTCCCTTATTATTATCCGGACCCACATTGACGCGAATGGAGGAATCCTAGCCTCAGGAGACTCGGACATGCTTCAGTATGGAAGAGATACTTACTGCTACATGTGGCACAGAGACGCGGCTTTTACCGCAATTGCTCTTGATAAGGCGGGGTATTCTGACATTACTCGGAGGTTTTTTGAATTTTGTAATGAGGTGGTGAGTGATGATGGGTATTTTTTCCATAAGTACAGCATGGACAAGTCTCTTGGAAGTTCGTGGCACCCTTGGATATTGAACAATAAACCTCAGCTTCCCATACAGGAAGATGAGACCGCACTTACTCTGTATGCTTTCTGGAAACATTATGAGGCTTCTCGAGACCTTGAGTTTGTTGAGAGTGTGTACAATTCTCTTATCAAAAAAATGGCAGATTTTTTGTGTAGCTTCAGAGATCAAGAGACTCACCTACCTCTTCCTACTTATGATTTATGGGAGCAGAAATCAGGAACATCAACTTTCACTTGCGCCTCTGTGTATGCTGCCTTACTTTCAGCTTCACGATTCGCGAAGCTGTTGGGGAAGGAAAAACATGAGGAGGCATACCGAGAGTGCGCGGAGGAGGTAAAAGATGCAACGCTTACATATCTATTCAATGATAAAGATGGGTCGTTTTATAAGCTGCTGAGGACTGAGGACGGCGCTCTATCATATGACTCCACGATTGATATGAGTAGCTTCTTTGGCGTCTTTCGGTTCAATATCTTGGATTTGAATGATAGTCGTCTTATTCGATTCGCGAAATTGGTTGAGGAGCGTCTTTCTAATAAGACATCTTTTACAGGGGTAGCTCGGTACGAAGGAGATGATTATTACCGGATTGATCCAAACACTCCCGGCAATCCGTGGTTTATTACCACACTTTGGCTTGCGCAATACCTAGTAGCATGCTCAAAAAACGAAAAGGATCTGGAGGTTGTAAAGAAGTACCTTATGTGGGCAGTGGAACATGCACTTCCATCGGGCATCTTTTCGGAACAGATTAACCCTCACACGGGAGAGCAGATTTCAGCGGCGCCCCTAACATGGAGTCACGCGGCGTTTGTGCTTACAGTTATCAAGTATATGGAGAAGCTTGAAGAGCTTGGGGTAGCAAAGATGATAAAGGAATAGTCATTTTAACGGGGTGCTCGAGTGAAAATAAAAAACGACCAGTGAGTGGTGTGTTTTTTATTTTCAGAGTTGGGGTTTGTTAGGAACAAGGTTCGGTTGAAAAATCCGCATGACCTCTACCCTCTGCACAGCGCCAAGTAATTCCTCCTTCTTCTGGATCGCTCAAAACCCAAGCATCATCACCCACGAGAGAGACGGGCATAATTACTCTCCGAGACGTTACTGAGTCGTCGCGCAAACCTTCATATGTTGCAATTACTTTGTAGACACCGCCTTCGTATTCCATTACTTCAGCAGTAATACTGGAACACTCTCTTTCCTCGGCGCAGTCGCCTCCTTTTTCTTTCACGAGTTCGAGGGCCATTTCATTCGTGAGCATCATGACTCTTTCACTGCCACTAAGTACGGTTTCCTCAATGTTCTCGTCTTCTCCTAGATTTTGAATATCGGCTGAATATGTCGCGGCTAAGTACCCAAGGCCTGCCGCGATTATAACCGCGATTATCATTACTCCTACGCCCACCTCACCTTTGTTGTTATTGTCCATGTGTTTATTATACAGAATTGGGGAAGATTCGTTACATCTTTTCTGTTAATTTAATGTTTGAGTGGAATAGTGTTATTTACTACCTCCTGTCCCCTTAATTTTGAGAGTTACGATTTTTATCCACTTTTGGCTGTTTGACTATCTTTTTTGAATAATATATAATGGAAGGGTGAATATATCGCCTTTCCATTGAACATATTTATACATGGTCACAGATAACCTCATTGCTAAGCTATACCAGTCTCCGAAGACTATCCTTACGACAAAGGATATAGCTTTGATTTGGGAGGAGACAAACACGGTTAATCTCCTTTCAAAGATCAAATACTATGCGCGGAAAGGATCACTAGCCCGTCTCACTAGAGGTGTTTTTGCCAAAGATAAAAACTACAATCCAAAAGAATTGGCAACCAGCATCTATACCCCTTCGTATGTTAGCTTTGAGACGGTTCTAAGGGAAGCCGGAATGATTTTTCAACACTATGAATCGATTTTTGTAGCCGGTCCCTATCCTGCTACCAAAAAAATCGATAATAAGACTATCGTGTTCAGGAAACTGAAAGACAGCGTGCTTTACAGCGCGCTTGGCGTTACAAATGAGAAAAATTATAGCATTGCCACACCAGAGCGAGCATTTCTCGACACAATTTATCTCTCCCCTAAATTTTATTTTGACAATCTCCGATCAATGAACTGGGAGGCATGCTTAGAGCTTGCAAAGATTTATGATAATAAACAATTAATAAAACGAGTAGCTCAATACCAAAAATATGCTCAGTAAAGAAAAACACCAGCTAATCATGGGGAAGATTCTCCGAGACATCTATTCCGATACCTCCATCTCTTCCCTTGTTGGATTAAAGGGTGGCACCTGCGCCTACTTTTTCTACGGCCTGACCAGATTCTCTGTCGACCTGGACTTCGATCTCTTTTCTACCGATGAAGCCCCTCAAAAACTTGTGTACGAAAAAATCGGCGGCATGCTGGCAAAATATGGAGAAGTGAAAGATCAGTATATAAAGCACAATACTATTTTCTTCCTGCTCTCTTACGGTGATGCTGATCACAACGTTAAAGTTGAAGTGAGCGTGAGAATTCTCATACCGGATATTAAAGAGCGCTACGAAGTGAAAGAGTATCTGGGGATTTCTATGCTTGCGGGTAAGAGGGAGTATCTTTTCGCGAGCAAGCTATCTGCGCTGACCGACCGGAGATTGCTTGCCATGCGCGATATTTATGACATCTGGTTCTTTGCTAAGAACAACTGGGATATTGATGCTGAGGTGGTCAAAGCAAGAACTGGCAAAACTATCAAGGAGCATGTGGCTTTTTGTATTCCGGTTATTGAAGCAGTCAAGGACAACGAAATCTTACGGGGGTTGGCTGAACTGTTACCGAGCGAAAAGGAAAAAAATTGGGTTAAAGTTCACTTACGGAAAGAAGCCGTCTTCTTACTCAAAAACTACATGTCGGTATTAAAAAAACAGGCTGATCTTTAGAATAAGTTTTCGGGAGTCCTACTTTCGTGACAGCATCAGGCATATTCGTCCTTTTACCGTATATCGTTGATTTGAGATGGAGATGGAGGTCTTTTTTTTAATTTGGGCTACCCTAGACTTGTGAAATTGTAATGCGCTTCATGTTTGTTTGTGTCCCCACGAGGAATTGAACCTCGATCCCAGCCTTCGCAGGGCTGTGCTCTATCCGTTGAGCTACGGGGACGTTACATAACGCCTAAAATCCTAGGAGATCACTTATCGTATCTGTTACGGATTCCTTGTACTCTATTTCAGGTAGTTTTTGCAAGAGAAGGTCTTTTATTTCAATGGCTGTATTGTCGTCTGTGGGAATTCGAAGATAGGGGTTTGTGCGGGTGCGCTTTTTTATTATGAGTTCGGTTAACATGCCTGGACGGTCACGAAGCGTGAAGCCTTCAATTTCTTTATATGGAATGAACTTGGTTTTTCCTATGTGGATACCACTTTCTACAAGGGAAAACTCTACTACTTCTGGTTCTCGTTTGTAGAAGATGAAGAGTACGGTTGTGGCGAGAAGGATAAAGACGCCAAAAAAGAAGTTCTGTTGTTTTATGGCGATCATGAGAAGAATGGCGGCAATCCCACCAGTTACCCAGTACCAGGTTGCATCTCGCTCATGATGCGTGTATTCGCTCGCTCTCCAGGAGAGAAGTTCTTTTTTTGTGTCTTTTTCCATTACTATTATTCTACACTAGCGTATGGTCTTCTTTATCCCAGCCGGGAATAGAAGTTACCCTTACCCAGGTCTCATCCCCTATCGCAGAGTGCACTTCTTCTTTTTTGATTACCAAAGATTCTCCCTCTGTTACCATCTTTATGTTATTGCCTATGTTTATTCTAAGCGTACCCTGCAGGACTTCGTATGTTTCTTCGGCCTTCTTATGAAAGTGCGGAGCACTGCTATCAATAACTGCAATGGCAATACTGAATTCGGGGTGTTCGGATGTTCCCTCTATCTCGCATATTATTTCTCTTGGGTTCTTTTTGTTATCCAGAATTATTCTTTTCAGAGGATAAGTTTTCTGCAGTTCTGTTATTATTTTTTTTGCATTCATGGTTTGTGGTCGATCTATTGAGAAACTGCATTTCCTGTGCTAAAAATTATAAGCATGGCGCCATCGTCTAGCCTGGTCTAGGACATCGCCCTTTCACGGCGGGAACGCGGGTTCGAATCCCGCTGGCGCTACTAATAAATGTATAGTTAGGAGTTGGAGATGCCTAAACAGTTATATCTATCACACTACTTCTTTTGGTAGCAGCTTTCACAATATACTAGTTCTTTTCTTTCTGGGGCATAAGCTGTAGCAAAATCATTTGGACAGAATGCGTTACTGTGTTCGTGAGTGCTTATGTTTTTATAGGCAGCGGCTGATTTTGTTTTAGCCTGAGTGCTCGGTGGTAATTTTGACAGTTTTTTGTAATACGGCGTAGTTTTTGGATATATACTCAACGACCTCAGGAAACGTTTCGCGTTCTATGAAGTGCTTTGCTCCTGAGATTCTTATTTTTTCGGCAGATAGTTTATCTGAAATAAAATCGAATTGCTCTTCCGGAATCCACGGATCGTTGTCACTGCAGAACAGAGCGGTGTGTTTTTGATTTTTCTTAATATCCTCCCAGCTCCAGGGTTTGTCAAAATAGCCACTTTGCTTCTCCATTTCGTCACCTAAGTCCGTGTAGCAAGGTGAGACAAGGACTGACCCTAAAATTTTATTCTCTTCTGCATATCGCATAGCGGCAACAGCGCCAGAAGACCATCCTAGTAGTACGTCATTTTCTCCAGCTTTTATATAACTTTTCAGGAAAGGTAGCCAGTACTTTCTCCTCGCAAGGATTGAATCTGGGAACGTCTCGAACTCAGTTTGATATCCCTTTTTTTCTAACTCTTCTTTTACCCATGGCACCCAGGCAAAAGCCCAGTGCATCGTGTTGTTTCCATGAATGAAGATGATACGGGGATTCATGTGTTCAAGCTGATTTATTACTTATACGTTTCGTATCTGCATGAATAGAGGAGCCCATAGCATGTCGTATGCCACGAACCTATAATCTTTCCCCCAAGCCACTCTCTTTCCCAACCGAGACACTTACAATACGAAGAACCCGTGCCGCTACCGCCCCCATAGCTTTTTGGGAAAAAGAAAATAGTAATAAGCAGTAAAACAACTACACCAATAATTATTTTCTTTGTCATATCTAGTAGTTTATATCAGATTCTTTAATTGTGTTACTAACTTTTCCACTTCCTTTTTTAGAGCGCTTTCTTTGCAGGTTTTTAGGAATTCTCAGAGAAAACTCACGTATTTATCGTTGTTTTTGAATTTTGGGTATTTGTTTTGTTCTTTTTTTTCGTAGATAGATATCATCCAAGTTAACGAATCAATAAGGTCTGCGAGTTTGATGAGCTTTGCGTCATCCCCAAGCGCGAGAAGCCTTTTATGAAAGTCTTTCCTATCTTTATCATTCGGGTCTTTCTTGTGTGGGAGGGAGATTACGAGTGAGGTCACTCGTTCAGGAAACACTTGTTTCAACTCTTCTTCCGTGGTCTCGGTATCTTCGAGAATATCATGCAGAATGCCCGCAGCGACTAATTCTTCGCTTACATTCAGTTCGCCTTCCAGTAACTATCCCACTCTGAAAGAGTGGGAACAGGTTTTTCCTATTCGATCGAACGCTTTTTTGGTAAATGATTTTGCCTGCTCTATGAGAGTCATAATTATATCTGGCTCAGAATCTATCTAAGCTGGGCCTCGATAGATTCGAAATGAGTGCGTAACAGATTATACCTTGTCAAAAAAAAGCCACCTACATGTTGGTCCACAGATAGGACCAAGAGAGGCGGCTGGAAAATTTTTCAGGCTGTTGCCCGAAAATCCGCTTCCGCGCCAGATGGCGGAAGTGGTTTTGGGGCATGAAAGAGTAGTTTTTTATAAAACTGCTCTTTCATGCCCCAGTTTTGCCCTTTTAAAAGGGTCTGGTTTTCAAGATCTGAGTATATTTTAACTCTGACACAAGACGTGTCAAAACAAGTTATCCACAGGTAAAAAATGCCCCCTATTATCTTTCGGGGGCCTGTCTCCTTTATGACTTACCTTCTTGGATGCAGGAATATTAGTCCCTCATCCATAACTAGGTGGTAACAGAGGTGGTCCCATTGCTTTATTTCTCCTACCTCTGCAATTGTTTTCAGGTGGGAGGTAAAAGCATTCGCGTCCCGGACTCCCAGCACGAGAAGGTGCTGTTTGAAAAAGATGGGCTCAGGACTGCCGTAGCGGTACAGCAATTCACCAAGGAATGCAGACGCCACTGCCTTGCTCAATTCACCTGAGAGGCCAGCAGCACCGACCTTTATCGTTACTTCATCGTCAGCTAATTCAACGAAATGCTTCATCGGCCAACGAGGTTTGGCTTCATGCCGTCCGATTCCTTCCCGATCGCAGAACTTGAGTGGGATTACTTGTAGCCCTCTCGATGAGAGGACCCCCTGTGTAATATCCCCCTCGACTGCAGGAATGTTGTCCTCGTCGATTTCTCTCCCCACACGACTTCCGATCTTCAGACGTTCGCCTCTTATTGAGATTTCCACTAGAAGCTCGAGCTGCATGTCTGATCCTTCCCCCTTCCGATGCCAGTTAGAAATAGCTCCACTCAGCCCGCAGGCTAGGTACTTGTCGTACTTAATCATCTCCTCTCCTTTCGAGGCTTGATTTCATAATGACACTTCGGAAAATTTTCAAGAGCTAGCTAGAAGGATAATAAGCTATTTTGGCCTTGAGGAGCAAGGATTGGTTTATGGTCTTTTCACTAAAAAGAAGGTTGTGGGATTATGTTTTTTGTCGCTTTGTGTGAAGATAAACTTATTTTCTCTCTTATCTTTTATCATTTTTCATAAGCCATTTTATGCCGGGGAAACAACATACTCGACGATGGCCAGACTCCAGCATTGCGCAAGCTTTTTCGATCCGTTTCTTACGAGTTTCCGGAAGCTTTGCTGTACTTATCCAAAGAATCCAGTCCCTACGGGCTAGTCGTGTGATATCAGTCCATGTTGCCTTCGAGAGCGGGGCGGCTCTAAGAGCTTTTTGCAGATCAATCGGCACTCTGGTATCTTTTTCAGCTTCTACCCGCGTAATCTCTATTGTTACAGAGTCTTTAGCGTTTCTCTCTATAGCGTCACGTATGAATTTGTTAACACTAAGCCTGTAAGATCCGTGGGCCTTTCTTTCGAGAGCGGACTGAAAAGGAAGGCCATTGATGGTTCCTTCAACCATTCTGAAGGTTTGTTGTGGGAGTTTCGTGTTTACGTTTTTCGGCGGAACGAGAACAATCCATGGCCTAATATTTTTATTTAGCTTCGGCCGAAGTAACTTTGCATTGAATCGAATTGTTAATTTTTTTTCTCGCGGGTTGGCGAGTTTCATATTTTGTTACGGGTTTCATTTCCTAACTGGCGGAGGAGGTGGGAGTCGAACCCACAAACCGCTTATTGGGCGGTTACAGTTTAGCAAACTGCTGGCTTACCATTCGCCGCACTCCTCCCTGACATGCTTGTTACAGGTTACTTTATTCTCGATACCTCATCAAGTGTTTCGAGTTATGCGTTCCGAATATTTTAAAGTACCTTTTTACATACTCTCTATTCTCTATTCTTACATCATGATTGCCATTTATTCGTGCATAGAAACCTTGTTCCTGGAAGAATTGTTGTACTGATTTTAAGAGCGGCTTGGAAGCACTTGCAAATGATATCTTTTTGTATGAATACCAAGATCCGTTTACTTTATATTTGTGTGTAAATACGCACCCATCTGTATCTACAAGACCCCGTATGCATGCGATCATGTACTCTCTCTTCTTTTTCACCCAGCCTGGTATATCGACTTGCTGTTTTATTTTATTTCCATTTCTAAGGCCCAACTTCTCCGTGCAGAATTTAATTATTTTTACTCTTGACACAACAATACAAAATACAGATTCTTTTTTACGATGATGTACTCGGGGTTGTACTTTAAATAATTTTTTTATTAGTCTTTTTACGAAAACAGTATATTGTTTCTCGCTTTTATCGTGAAGTGTTACTGTTAGTTGATAATTCGTCATTCCCCCATCTCCTAACACTATGCCTACGAACTCTGCCAACTCTACTGATTTTTTCGGTTCATGGATTGGGAGAGGTTCGTTATCTATCATGTGTTCCTTATATTTTCCTTTTCTTTCCCACCATTCCCGCCATTTCTTCAATCTTGTTTTTTCGTCCCTGCACACCCGGCCATATTTTTTTATAAGCGCCTTACCCCCTTTTCTTGCGCCAACCTGTGTGTACCAGTATCGATCTACTACTTTTTTAGCTTTTGGCGATCTCACTCCTGATAGTTCTGTGAGTTGAGTGGTTACTTGTTGTGGAAGAAGAAATTTCTCTCTTTTCCAATCGGTTAAAGTGCGCGGGCTTATGTTTAGTTTTTTTGCAAGTTTGTCGTGGGTGAGTTTTAGTTTATTGTTGCAATCTCGAATAAATTTTTCTTGTGCTCCCCTTTTAAACTTGACTCTCTTGTAATTAATCGTTTCTGCCATATCTCTATATTGTTCTTATTTTGTCTCCTCTGCAACTTGTTTTTCTTCAATTTTTCTGGTACTTTTACAAAGACTATGGAGAAGCGACCACCAGTTGTGGTTGTTATGGGACATGTAGATCATGGAAAAACAAAAATTCTTGATTACATACGAAAGACAACGCTTGCATCAAAGGAAGCTGGAGGCATAACTCAAGCGATTGGTGCTTACGAAATTTCTCATAACGACCAGTCTATAACCTTTATTGATACGCCCGGACACGAGGCGTTTTCAAAGATGCGCGAGAGAGGAGCAAGAGTTGCTGATCTTGCGATTCTCGTAATTGCGGCGGATGATAGCGTGAAACCACAGACAAAGGACGCTCTCGCCCATATTCTTGAGGCAAAGATTCCCTATGTTATCGCGATAAACAAGATTGATGTGCCTGGAGCGAATGTAGAGAAAGTAAAAAACGACCTGATGCAGGCAGGAGTATTCCTCGAAGGTTCGGGAGGCACTATCTCTTATCAACCAATCTCTGCAAAAACCGGAGAAGGTGTTAATGACTTGCTAGATTTGGTTCTCCTTTCTTCTGATGTGCAGGGTCTTACATATGATCCAGAGGCTGAGGCGTCTGGGATTATCATTACTTCGGAGCGGAGCCCGAAGAAGGGTCTGCTTGTTGGGGTTATTTTGAAAAACGGAACATTGAAAGTTCGAGATACGATCGCGACACCATCTGCGGGAGGAAAGATAAAGATGCTTTCTGATTTTTTGGGGAGGTCCGTTTCTACGCTTCTTCCTTCGGCACCGGCTTTGGCTAGCGGGTTTGAAACACTGCCTCTTATCGGAGAGGAGTTTGTTGCGGGAGGAAGTGTTGTAATACCAAATATTGTACCGGTTCAGAAACAACAAACGGAGAAGAAAAAAAATGATACACGAATCAGAGTTATCTTGAAAGCGGATGAAGGCGGATCTCTTGAGGCCCTGCAGGATTTTGTTCTGAAGTTCCAGATCCCTAACGGAAGTTTCGCTATACTTGACGCACAGGTCGGAAACGTACACGAGGGAGATGTGAAGCTCGCGGTTACAACAAAGGCTCTTATTATCGGATTTCGGACGACTGTTGACCGGGCAGCAGAGAATTTGATTCAAGCACATAGAGTTAATTTTATTTCCTCCTCAATTATTTATGAGCTAGGGAAAGAGCTGGAAGAGTTCATTCTTCGTGAGGTAAAAGGTATTGCACCATGTTGTGAAGTGCTTGTTCTTTTCGGGAGAGTTGAGGGCAGGGAGAGGGTTTTGGGAGTAAGGGTACTTTCCGGGTCTGTGAAGGTTGGAGATTCTTTCCGGTTGTTACGAGGAGAGGATAAGATTACAGAAGGTAAGATTACAAACATAAAATCTGGAAAAGACCGGGTAGCTGAGGCTACGTTAGGGACGGAACGGGGGGTACTTGTTGAAATGACTGAAGATGTGCCGGTACAAGTGGGAGATATCTTACAGTTCTAACCCAATACTCATGAAACCACATAGGAAGGAGAAGCTAGAGAGTTTGATACAGGAGGAGCTTAGCAAACTCATGGTTCGGGAGTTTGATTTTGGAGGCGTACTCGTTACTATTACTAAGGTAGAGATGGATTCAGATCTGACACATGCGAAAGTGTATCTTGGTGTTATCCCCCACAAAGCAGGTATAAAGATATTTGCGGAGGTTGAAAGAAAGAGGAAGGAGTTGCAGTATAGCTTGCTGAAGAAGATGACGATAAGGGTTATGCCTAGTATACGGTTTTTGTTGGGGGGTGAAGACTTGTTAAGCGGGTGAGGTTTCGGCCACGTGGTGAAGTAGCTAACACTTCGGTCTGCAAAACCGACATTCGTGGGTGCAAGTCCCACCGTGGCCTCAGAATAAAGGGAGACGTCTGAATAATGACTGCCTAATCGTATTCCGTTATTTATACTTGCTAAATGAAGCCTAGGTCTTGGAATGCATCGCAGTTAATGTTAGCGGTTAAGGAATGTTTTAGTTATAGACAAGTTTTGAGTAAACTAAAATTACGAGAAGCAGGTGGAAACTATGAGCAGGTTAAAAAGTACATCAAGGAATACAAGTTAGACATTTCTCATTTCAAAGGTAGGGGTTGGAATATAGGCATGAGAGGGCTTGGGATACCAAGAATTCCATTGAATAAAATCTTGGTTAAGAATAGCTCCTTCCAAAGCTACAAACTAAAACAGAGACTGTTTAATGCTGGACTAAAACCCCAACATTGTGAACAATGTAGGTGGGCACAGCGCACTTCTACAGGCCATTTACCATTAGAACTTGATCATATTAATGGGAATCGCAATGATAACAGATTAAGGAATTTGCGGGTACTGTGTCCGAACTGTCATAGTCTAACCGCCCATCATCGCGGTAGGATAAGAAAAATGCCCGGGTGGCGAAATAGGCAGACGCACAACACTTAAGATGTTGCGAGCGAAAGCTCTTGCCGGTTCGAGTCCGGCCCCGGGCACCA
>CAZGST010000022.1:0-13452 GCA_964528655.1 uncultured Candidatus Saccharibacteria bacterium | reverse complement strand
TGTCTTTTGTTTCGACTTCGCTCATTTCGGAAATAATGCCTTTCGCCTTCCAATACACAAGCAAACTGGAAACTATAGCCGACACAACGACTCCTACAACCAAAAATAAAAACTGTGTCTCAAACTTCTTATCAAGCCACCTCCCTAAAAACGCAAAAATAACGATCGGGATAGCAATCCGATAACCCAACTCCCACGCCAAAGCCATTGCCGAAGCCAACCCTCCTGAAAAAACGCCCATCTTTTCTTCCTTTTTTTCCGACATAATAATGTTATAGCGCAAACAATTACTTCCCCTCCTCTTCATTCTGACTCTATCAAAGGGAGCATACCACAACACTCCATATTATCAAAAAATAAACCCAGATTGACCCAAATAAAAAAAAGAGGAAGAATAAAGCTTGTACAAATTAAGAAAGGAAAAGAATGACACTCTATGAAGGTGCCATCCTCACCCTAGGGATAGGAGCAGTGATCAGTCTAGGATCACTTATCTCTTACCTGAGGTTCCGAAATGGAGGAATGAAAAAACTTCTCCTTATCCTCGATTTCTACAAAAGGGAGAGGTTGGAAGAGCACGCTCTTCCAGAACCAAAAGTAGCAGACGACGTATGAAGCCGGCTTCAACAAAAGACTATAGAAGCTGGCTTTTTTTATTTCCACCCAAAATAAAACCACCATTCGTAAAACACTTGATACAAAACTTCTAATGATGAATACTTATCAAATGCCAATTGAGACCCTCCACGCTCATACAACAGCTTCAGATGGTATACTGAACCACCTCGAACTCCTAGACACGTGTCAAAAATACAACGTAGGAGTGGTCGCTTTCACAGACCACGACTCCCTCCCTAACAAGAACACAATAAAACTCCTCAACGAACATAAAAACCACCCCACAAGGTGGATCATTGGAATTGAAATCTCTAGCAGTCTCCCAAAAGAACTCGGTGGAAAAGCACATAGCGGACTTCATATAGTTGGTCTCTTCGTAGATCCCACAAACAAAGAGCTTCTCGAATACTCAAAGCTTGCAAAAGAAGCTCGTATTACCCGCATGCAAAGAATGGTAAAAAACCTTCAAAGTATTGGCTTCGAAATCACCGAAGCCGACTGCCTCAAAGCTTCAGGCGGAGAAGTAGTAGCAAGTCCTCATGTAGTAGAAGCCCTGCAGTCAAAACCAAACAATCTCACGCGCATAGAAGAACTCCGAAAACAAATGGAAGAAACCGCTAAAAACGACCTCGAAATAAAAAAAGAATACGACATTATGATGAGTAGCGACCCATCTCACTACCCCTACACGCTCTTCTTGAGCGAACGGGCTTATATAAAAAACATCCACGTCCCCTACCTCTACTCTACCAACCTCGATAAAACTGTAGAACTCATCAGAAACGCCGGAGGAGTTGCTATTATCGCCCACTATCACACTGTGCGGGATGCACTTCCAAAAGAAAAAATAGAAGAACTGATAAAAGACAAGCGCCTAGACGGCATCGAAACTGTCTTCGGTCTCTGGTCCTACGGCACAACAGAAGAACCACTTATTAAAGAATATCGCGATTTCGCCGAAAATATTGTAAAAAACCACAACTGCCTTTCATCCGGCGGCGCAGACGTCCACAAGGAAACAGACTTAAAAGACTTCTCCGAAAAAACCTGGTATTCGCACCCCACAATCGGCATGGCTCAAAAGATTCTCAAAAACAAAAAAATAAACTCCAGATGGTCATCGTTAACCGCCTGAAGAACTCTTCTGTCTTTGTTCGTAAATGAGCTTAATCTGATCCTGAACAAATGCCTTATCATATGGAATTCCGTAAACTAAAAAATCCTTTTCAAGTTTCTTATACTCTTCAAGTCCTCGCTGCTGAAATCTCCGGATAAGGGCCTGAGTCGCCTCTTCATACACAATCTTTATTGCTCTTCTTACAATATCTACCATCCCTATATCTTCCATGGCTCTAAGAGCATCCTTAAATACCAAAAAGTGACCTGAGTTCAAAGTACTCACAAACCTATCCTTAAGATACATAACAACGCCCTGAGCAAATTCCTCGTGATCAAATGCGTCATCCGGAAAAACACCTTTCAAAATCTCCCTATCAGGAGTTGGAAACTCTCGAGAATATTGATCAACAAGCGACGCAAACGCAACACCATCGTGTTTTCGAATTAATAAAACTACCTCGTTATGAACGACTGCTTTAACTCTAGAAAAAAGATTCTTCTGTTGCTCCTCATGAAGACCCCTCATAAGAATCTCTAGCGTGGGTAGAGAATGAGAATCGTCCGCTGAAGAACCTGGAAACGCTTCTAAGACATCTACAGAATCACTTTCTACATCTGTGAATACAGAAGTTGTATCAGGAGAATCAAAACTACCAGACTCATTCTGTGACGAGTCAAGAATAGGTCTTGTTCCTTCTAAGCGGCGAAATTCAGTAATAATATCAGAAGGTATGTGCTCTCCGACAAGCGCAAAAGCTTTTTCGTAATTCCCTTCTGAAAACAAGACCTTAAATCCAGAAAAAACTCTTTTATAGCCAGCCTTGATAGATGCTTCTATCTTCTCTCGAGATTTTTTTGCTTGCAAAATCTCCTCATTGATTTTCCTCAACGGATCCCCCGGTCCTAAAAAAATTGCCCTTCCCTCTGGACTATTTTCACCTCGTTTCCTGCCAAAGCCTTTCATGTCCCTAGCCAAAAAATATCGCTAAAACTGCGACTACGATAACAAATAGAATAAGTCCCCAGTACACTTTCTTTATCCCCCTCATCTCTCCACTATACCATGCGACAAAAAAATCAAAAACATCTGCCCCTCCCTTTATTTTCTAGAGCTTGAGATCTCGTCTTTCATCTTCCTCTTCTACCACCCTTTCTTTACTGCCTCGATAACCCTCGTAATATGATCCTCCGTCATTCTGTTATGCACTGGCAACCCAACATATGACTGCTCTATCTCATTCATCACAGGAAGCTCCCTTCGTTTTCCGCCAAATATGGGAGCAATGTCATTACGCACAACCGGCAAATCAGCCTGTACTCCTCGCTCCTGAAGTGCATGAAGAAAATCATACCTCCTCTCCACAAACACAAGAAAAAGATAACAAGCGCTTCCCCTCTCCACCTGACATCGTAAAAGCCTAAGACCCTTTACATCAGAAAGCTCCTTCACATAGCGATGTACAACGTGCTTTCTCCAATTCAACATCACATAAAAATGCTTCAAATTTGCATTCGCCATAGCCGCTGAAATCTCCTTCATGTAGTACTTCATCCCCACCTCTTTTATCCCATACTTTTTGTACAAATCCCCTCCAAAACGTCCTTGAAATCCGTAATACCGAAGCTTACGAGCAAGCTCTTCATAATCAGGGTTATTTGTAACAACCATTCCCCCTCCCGCGCCAGATGGAAGCGGCTTGAATGGATCAAACGAAAAACAAGTCATCTCACTTATCTCCCCGACTTTCTTGTCTTTGTATGTTGCCCCCAAGGCCTGGGCCGCATCTTCAATAACCGGCAGGTTATACTTCCTTGCAACTGCCTGAATCTCATCCATCGCGCATGGCGTACCCGAAATATGCACAACCAAAATCGCTTTTGTTTTATGCGTAATCTTCGACTCAATATCCGCAGGATCGATATTCATTGTGTCCCTTAGCACATCGCAAAATACCGGAGTAGCACCAGTATAAAGGACTGATAGATTGGAAGCGATATATGTAAAAGGGGTTGTAATTACCTCGTCCCCTGGTCCTACTCCCGCGACAAGTAACGCCACATGAAGCGCAGCCGTACAGCTGTTAGTAGAAATCGCATACTTCGCATTCACAAGCGGTAAAAAATTCTTCTCAAACTGAGCCGCTATTGGTCCTTTATCCACAAAATCACTCCTCATCACAGAAATCGCGGCCTGAATTGCCTCCTCACTGATATAGGACGCAAGATACGGAATCATTTTCTCCTCTTTTTCATTCTGATTCATATTTGTTACCATCCCTTTCTTACTGCTGAAATTACTCTTGATATATCCTTCTCCGTCATCTTGTTATGAACTGGTAGACCTACATACTGATGCTCTAGTTCATTCATTACAGGTAACTCACATCTCTTTCCCCCGAATATAGGAGCAATGTCATTTCGAACTGCTGGTAACCCAACATGAACTCCCCTAGAATGCATTGCACTGAAGAAGTCTGTTCGATGGGTTACGAATACGATGAAGGTGTAGTAAGAAGCTGACCTATCCATCGGATACTGAGTGAGTCTCATCCCAGGAACATCTTGAAGCTCTCGTAAATATCTCTTCACAATATGTTTCCGCCACTCTAGCATCTCATGAAACCTAGAAAGCCCAGCCAGCGCTGTCGCCGCTGAAATCTCCTTCATGTAGTACTTCATTCCAAGCTCCTCTACCGCGTACTTCTTGTAATAATCCTCACCTCCATGAAGCTGAAATCCGTAATAACGCAATTTACGCAACCTTGTCTCAAAATCCGTATTATGAACAACAACCATTCCCCCTCCCGCAGCAGTCGGAAGTGGTTTGTATGGATCAAACGAAAAACAAGTAAACTCGCTAACCTGACCAATAGTTCGATCTTTGTATGTTGCCCCCAAGGCCTGTGCCGCATCTTCAATAACCGGAAGCTTATACTCCTCAGCAATCTTCCTTATCTCATCCATATCACATGGAATACCCGAAAGATGCACGACTAAGATCGCTTTTGTTTTCGACGTTATCTTCGCCTCAATCTGCTTAGGATTCATATTCAAGCTATGCGACTGAACATCAACAAATACTGGTGTCCCACCAGCATACAAAATCGCCATATTACTAGCCGCATAAGTGAGCGGCGTTGTAATTACCTCATCCCCCTCCTTTACCCCAGTCGTAAGAAGTGCAATGTGGAGTGCTGCCGTGCAACTACTTGTTGAAACTGCGTAAGGCACCTCAAGCATCTGAGAAAAATCTTTTTCAAACCTATCTGCTAAGGGTCCTCTATCGAAATTACTTCTCTCCCTCATCGCTCTCACAGCCCTAATCGCCTCCTCACTAATATTCGAAGCAAGGTACGGAATAATGTAATTCTTTTCTTCTTTTTCTTCTATTCTTTTCTCATTCTGATTCATATTTGTTACCATCCCTTTCTTACTGCTGAAATTACTCTTGATATATCCTTCTCCGTCATCTTGTTATGAACTGGTAGACCTACATACTGATGCTCTAGTTCATTCATTACAGGTAACTCACATCTCTTTCCCCCGAATATAGGAGCAATGTCATTTCGAACTGCTGGTAACCCAACATGAACTCCCCTAGAATGCATTGCACTGAAGAAGTCTGTTCGATGGGTTACGAATACGATGAAGGTGTAGTAAGAAGCTGACCTATCCATCGGATACTGAGTGAGTCTCATCCCAGGAACATCTTGAAGCTCTCGTAAATATCTCTTCACAATATGTTTCCGCCACTCTAGCATCTCATGAAACCTAGAAAGCCCAGCCAGCGCTGTCGCCGCTGAAATCTCCTTCATGTAGTACTTCATTCCAAGCTCCTCTACCGCGTACTTCTTGTAATAATCAAATCCCCCGTGAAGTTGAAATCCGTAGTATCTGAGTCTTCGTAGCTTAGCGTCAAAATCCGCGTTATGCGTAACAACCATCCCTCCTCCCGCGCCAGTCGGAAGTGGCTTGTATGGATCAAACGAAAAGCAAGTAAAATCACTCATCTGTCCAATCTTCTTATCCTTGTATGTGGCTCCGAGTGCCTGGGCCGCATCTTCAATAACCGGGAGCTTATACTCCTCAGCAATCTTCCTTATCTCATCCATATCACACGGCACACCTGCCAAATGGACCACAAGTATTGCTTTCGTCTTGTGCGTAATCTTCTCCTCAATTGCTCGAGGATCCATATTCAAACTCTCTGATTTTAGGTCGACAAAAACCGGCCGCGCCCCAGTGTAAAGAATTGCCAAATTACTTGCCGTGTATGTTAAGGCTGTAGTTATGACCTCGTCTCCCTCTCTCACTCCAGCAGTAAGAAGCGAGATATGTAAAGCCGCTGTACAGCTACTTGTAGAAACCGCATAAGGCACCCCAACAAGAGGCGAAAACTGCTCCTCAAACTTGTCTGCCAAAGGTCCCTTATCAACCGCATTCCCCCGCATTACCTTTGTAGCCTCCGCTATAGCCTCTTCGCTAATATTCGAAGCAAGGTATAATACCGGCTCATTATTCTTATCTTTTTTGCTATTATCTTCCTCCATAAAAATCAAAAAACCCTAGAAAAACTAGGAGTTTTGTTTAGTAAACTTCTACCACAAAACCACGATTTATGTCAAAGAAAGTTTACTTACCTCTAATTTTCCTGTACCTTCGGATATAGAAACTAGACAACCGAAACTAACAAAAAATGGAGGCATCCATGAAGCCCAAGATTTCCGTTCTCATGGCTGCCTACAACGCAGCCGAACATATCGAGGAAACTATTCAAAGCATCCTCACCCAAGATTTCACGAATTTCGAGTTACTTGTGCTCGATGACGGGAGTACTGACAAAACCCTCGAGATCGTAAAAGGGTTCGCAAAAAAAGACGCCCGTGTCCGCGTCCTCCGTCACAAAGAAAATGTGGGACACGCTATTGCTCGTCTGCATCTAATGAAAAAGGCAAGAGCCGACATTTTTGCCTTTCACGACTCTGACGACATATCCTTGCCAAACAGATTTCTGTGGCAATACGAAATCCTGGAAAAAAACCCAGAAATCGGGATAGTCGGTGGCGCTATCGAAACCTTCAACGAATCCGGTACGATAGCAACCCTATACTACCCTGATAATGATGCGGAATGTCGTAAGATTACACCCAGAATGAACCCACTACCTGGGTGTGCACTCATGTTTAGAAGGACGGCCCTACCGGAAATCCTACCTTTTACAGGTATAAAATTTTTCTCCGGATCGGAAGACACACAGATTATCTTTTGGATCGGAAAGGATTGGAAGTTAACGAATGTACAAAAACCGATACTCAAGTATCGAATCCACAATTCTTCAACTTCCTTTCGGATCCATAGGCGACAACAACTCAGAGGGTTTATTTTGCGAATCTATTTCGCCAAGTACTACCCGATAACAGTGAAAGCAATCTTTCAATACGCAGTGAAATTGGTAGCCATCGTAGTGCTTCCAAAGAATGCGTACCGAAAAATGGCCCAAAAAACAGCCGCCTTCCTCCGCAGAAAAAAAACATAACATCACCCGATCAAAACCCCGGATGATTTTTATTCAAAAATCTATTCCTTAAGTCACACACTAAACTTCAATCAAGGTAATCCCAACAATTTCCATATCAGGAACCCACAAAATAGCAAGCACAATCATCCTTTCAAATAAAAAGGGTAAGTCGCATAAAAAGCGACCTACCCCGTTCCCATCCACCTCATTCTTATTTCATGGAGAGGTCTTTCGTGATCCCGGTCTCCGTCTCAGGAAGATACCGGGGACCAGAATGAAACTCAGCGAACCTTTCAATGTTTCCGAAAAATTCGATCGCTTCATTCTGAGAATCCTGATCGACCTCACCGAGCAAAACAAAATCTTCCATACAAACTCCAAAAAAGTGAAGTGGTTTCCTTTTACTTCTCACCGCTGACTATTATTATAACCCGAACCCATAAAAAGTCAAATTGAAATCAACTAAACAGTGAACCCCACTGTTCGTACCTTTTTTCACCCCAAAACACCAAAAACCAACTACATACCCCACTCTCCCACCCCCAATCTTCGGATACCCTAACTTTCGGATGCCGCAAACTCGAAAACAAAAAATCCAAATATCTACATGTCCGACATCGCAAGTCGATCATCTCCCCCTCCTAATTTATTAATGTCGCAAACCAATATGAGAATTTACGAAATCCTTATTATCCTTAATTCTTTCGCTCATATATCCCCTTGACTAACATCGCAAGTCAGTCATTACCCATCGATTGATTCAAAAAAATAAAACCACTCGAACACTGATGCAGTGCGAGTGGCGTTTTCCATCCTAACCCCCTCCTATCCTAAATGACGGAAATCTTTGAGTTTCGGTGATTTCGGCTCGATGCCAAAAAAGAAAAGATCTAAACGCTTAAGTTTGACGAGAGCCAAATCATAAGCCTCAGATACTTCTCCTGACTCCGATGAGACCGCCGTCACAAAGTCCCATTCAACCCACTCGTTTCCACGAGGAATTGAACGGGAAATGCAAATAGAAAAATCTTGCATTTTTGGGTCCTCCATTTAAAAGTAGAAGGAGTTAAGGTTATACTTTCATTATCCATAAATAAAAAAATAATTTCAATTGACAAAAACTAAAAAAATTACCCAATAACCCCCCTGATAAACATCTCCAGAATCTACGGCCAAAAAAAGATCGAACCACATCATCTGTGTTCAATCCTTCAATTCAAGGCTGTTGTGTGAAAAACAGCATCCACAAAACAGCGCTCCGGAGTCGAATGTCGACAAAGCGTCTTTACTCCTGTGCCGTCCTCACAAGGAACAGCTAGAGAAAAAGACGACCCTTCAACCATGTATCCATTCAAAAAAATGAAAACATGAAAAACCCACCTCAACTCCATCGGAGTTACCAAAAATTCATCCACGGATAAATCCTCCAAAAAGTCTAATCCCTTATACTCGAAAAAACATCAAGCTACAACCCCCCTAATAAAACAACGCCCTCACCATAAATCCTATCATCACAAAAATAAGTACAATTTTTACGACTGATCCAAACAAAAATCCAAGCACTACACCTTTTGTAGACTGCATCGCCTGCTTCGCATCCCCAATTCTGAACATCTCCCCCAAAAACGCCCCAACAATAGGTCCAAAAATCACTCCAATGGGACCCAAAAAAAGAAGCCCAAAAATAAATCCCGCTACTGCTCCCAATATTCCGTACTTCGTCGCGTTATATTTTCTAGCTCCCAAAAACGGCAAAACAAAATCCATCGCAATCGTAAGAAGCGTCAGAATCAAAAACACAAAAAGAATCCCCCGAGTAAGTGGGTAGAAATCAGTTACATACCCCAATATTGTCATTCCAACCCACGCAAGAGGTACTCCTGGTAGAAACGGCAACAAAATTCCAGCCAGTCCCGTAAATGCGATCCCAAAAGCAAATATAATTACAATAATCTCTCCCATGTTCGAAACATTATCTGTACCCACCCTTTCTCACGGACTTACCAGCTCTCTTTGCCTTCTTCTTTCTCGCAATCTTTCTTTTTTTATGCATGGATTTATTATATAATAAAAGAAAGATCACATCAACAAAATAATGACAAAACATGAAATGTGCTAAGTGCAAAGGAGAAGCAGAAGGTTACAAATGTGCAATCTGCGGAGTAACCGCGAAAGAACACGATCCAACACATAAGCATGGCGAACCAGCCTCAGATCGTCACTGTATGCCAATGTGTAAGGGATGCAACGAAGCAGAAGCTCACTGCAAGTGCTAAAAAAAAGAAATACCCCCAAAAGGGTATTTCTTTTTTAGTTCCAGTAAAAACTAAATGTATTTAATTTTTAGTCTATCTCATAACGAAGAGTCACTGTAATCTTCACCTCCTGACTCCCTGGCTCAACTATTGGAATAATGCTGCTTCGTACCATCTCATCTCCTCCCATTCCCATGGCTTTATCATAGTAAGGACTAGGATAGTATCCTCCCTCATCAATAGAGAGCAATCTTCCTACCCGAAATCCTCCAGCGTCTGCAACTGCCTCTGCTTTTTCACGAGCCTTTGCAATAGCCTCTTCCCTCGCTACATTCTCTACTGAAGTCGGATCATCAATAGTAAAGGCAAGTTGCGACACTTGGTTCGCACCCTGAGAGACTACCCCACCCAAAATCTCTCCGGCTTTCGTAAAGTCACGCACACTCACCATTACTGTCTGCCGAACAATATACCCCACAATCGCTGGCGGAGGACACGCTGTCGGACCGTTAGAAGAACAGTTTGCATACTGATATCTTGGCTCAACTGAATATCCTTCAGTCTTTATGTCTTTTGAATCAACCCCCTTCGACTTCACAAAATCAATCGCGGAATTCGTCTTAGAAACGTTTGACTCCTGAAGAGCGCTCAAATCCTTCCCTCCTTCGGTAATAACACTAAATGTAAACCGCGCGACATCAGGCACCGCAACAACCTTTCCCTCTCCGCTTACAGAAAAACTTCGAAATGTTGAAGGTTCAATGGATTTCGAATACACTTCAACATACTTCACAACTCCAAATGATACCGATAGGAGGGCAATAATAATAGTCCATCCTAACGGTCCCCGTAATTTTTCATTCATACAATAATAAAATTGCGCAACGACCTTTAATGTTAATAAAATAAGACTCGTAACACATACTTTATATAGTACAGTATCACCTAAAAAATGTTACACAAGAAACGATAAGTAACGCATAGCGCTTGCTTTGAATATTAATGAGAAATCAATAATGTATCTCCTTCAGATATGCCTGACAAAACCTCTACCTGTCCGTCACTTCCGCGCGCGCCAAGTGTAACCCGCACATCGTGAATCACATCCCCACTCATGCGGGTCACATACGCGCCTTCTTCGTCTCCACGCAAAGCAACAACAGGTATCATAATAACGCCCTCTTTCTTCAAAGTCTGAATATCCATATCTACCGTAAGCCCACTCTTAAATCGCGGATCATTCACAGTAAACAGTACCTTAACCTTGAAATATGCCACACCGTCAATCAAAGTCTCTGCCGGCTGAATTGAAACAAGTTTCCCTGCAAACGTCTCTTCCGGTATCGCGTCAAACATCACAGAAACCTGATTTCCTACCAAAAGTTTCACCACATCAATCTCCGGAACATGTGCTTCAATCTCAAAACCTCCTTGATGCATGAGAGACACAATCTGGACATTCACTCCCGCAAGTTCTCCTACCTCTGCTTCCTGCATAGTGACAACTCCAAAAAAAGGCGCTCGAATCGCCATCTTTCCAATCTGTACACGGAGTTTATACGCCTGCGCCTCCGCCTGTGCCACTAGAGCCTCTTGCGCCCTCACCTCTTCAGGTCGCGCCGAAGAATTCACAAGCTGAAATTCCCGTTCGGAAACAATAAGTGCGGTGCTCACGTTCCGTAAATCTTGCTCTGAAGCATAAAGACCCGTAATCGCGGTGCTCACGTTAGTCCGTCCCGTGGAAAGAACCGGCTTCCACGCGTCAATTGAAGTCTGTGTTACATTCTGATCGGGTGTTGCCGCAGAAAGTGCTAACGATCCATCATCAAGCAACTTCTTCACCTCCATTGCGTACGTTCGAGATTGTTCTGCGACATTCTGAACCTTAGAAAAATCGCTAAAAGAATCAAGTGTATTTCTCCACTCGCTCAAAATACTTTCTATACGAACTCTACTGCCCTCAATAGTAAATCGAAGTTGAGAATCAGAGACATAAAAAAGAAGTTGCGGACTAGTGCGCGGATTTCGCAAGAACTGATCCATCCTATTCCGTATCGCGTCATCAGCCTTTACAAACAAATCATTAGCAGCATCGAATAAATTTCGTTCAGCATCGATAACTTTTTGCTGCGCCTGAACAATCTTCGCCTCTTCAATCTTCACCTCTTCTATGCTCCCACCTCTCTTCAGCTGATCAAGTTTTGACTTTACTGCAAGAACCTTCGCTTCCGCATCTTGAAGCTCTGCATAAAGTTCACTTGCGTCAAGCTGCACAAGCACAGTACCTTGGGTAACAACATCTCCTACATCCGCCCCGACACGCGTAACTCTTCCAGCACGCTCAAACGCAAGATTCACGCTCTGAACTGGCTTTGTGGTTCCTGTCACACTCACATACGAAACCAAGTCCCCCTTCATGACAGTAATCGTCTGAAGGGCTTCTCCATTCCCCACAACGGATACGATCGCAACAACGAGCACAAGTACCGCGACACTGCTCAAAAAAATACGCCTTCGAACAAAGGCAACAACCAATAATAAATACTTCATCGTCCTGCATTATACCTACCTCCCCGCCAAAAATCAAAACAAAAAAGAGACCATACATCGTACAGTCTCCCTCCATAAATAATCTACAACTTACATCTCTCGCGCATGGGTATGCGCTTGTATTTGGGCTAAAGGCCCTATCTTCCACCCTAAATGTCTAGAAGATAAACATGATTGGTTAGATCGGAACCCGGACATTGATATCCGTGTTAGTACCTATTCCTTCATAGGCAGTTCCATTAGTGATTACGAGATTGATTCTTTCAAATCACATTCAACACTGTGCAAGCTTAGGGCGGCCGTCATAGCGCGAAACTCGCTTTTCGAGATTTAAGCCTCGAGCTTACCGTGAGTTTTCCTTACTCACGGAAAGTGCAGTCGTACTTCTCATACAGGGTACGACACCTGCTGTGCGCATCTTTTTTGCTTTCACAAAAAAGAAGGTCATCTTTAACCAGTTTGCTTAGTATCAAGCTATAAGGCCGGTTTCTGCCTTTGTGCCGCATACTATTTCTGCTGGAGAACAGTTCGCCATATATTCTTAAGAAGGCAACTATCTTCCACCATATAGGGATAGCCCTTACCAAACGCTTCCAGCACGTGATCAGCTGTTAAAACACCGACACCACTTGCTGAAAAACTTAGCGATCCAGCAAATCCCCGGACCCATCCAAACGCGTAGCGAATAGATGTATAGTTCTCGGAGAAATCAGCGTCCGCCCGCAGTAAATCTGCAACAAGCTCAGTAAGGTTGCTTATATCACCCTGTGGCTTCCTAAAAAATTGTGCAAGATACCACTCCTCGTCCTCTTGCGACAACCTCTTTACGGGGACGCTTCTAACTCCCGCCTTGAACCACAGCGTCATAACATCTGCGTGTATGCATCTGTCATGAAAACCGTAGCCTTCGATCCCGTTAGCTGCGGCAACCATTTGCCACGGCTCAGGGACCTCGACGTTTTCGCCAACATGCAACACACCAGAAAAACCAAACACTCTCTGACATGCTGCCGCGAAAGCCGCAGCCCGGACGGGTAAATCGCTAACGCGAAACGCGCTACAATAAACACCGCGTTCAAACTCCTCATCACTTTGATACATGACGAGAAAACAATTTGAACCTTTCCCAGTCATTTGAAAGGCCTCCTTAGGCGACGTAGTCCAAGCATCTCCACCTTGGAGAACCGGAAGGTCCAAAATCGACCCAAACTTTTGCTCCCCGTCGCAAACTCGAAGCTCAAAAATAAGCTCGCTCATAAAGCATCTCCTCTCGCGACAAGTTCATACACTCCTTACTATTTTGTCGCAAAAAACAGTAAGGAATATTCAATTGAAACACCGAATTTCCGTTCTGAAGTGCACCAGCATAGACATCCTCGTCGAAAAAAATTG
>CAZGST010000021.1:7522-14758 GCA_964528655.1 uncultured Candidatus Saccharibacteria bacterium | reverse complement strand
GCTTTTTGTTATTGCTAGCTTTCACTATTTATTTTATCACAGATGTCTTTACCAAAACCTAGGAAAGTTTCATTTTCTGATCCGGAGTACCCTTCTTTGCTTAGGGAGATACCTTCTCCTCCGAGAGTACTCTATTATATTGGGTCTTTGCCTTTGGACTCTGGGGTGTGCGTGGGGATTGTTGGAACGCGAAAAGCCACTCAGGCTGGACTTTCTCTATCTGAGTCATTCGGTGAGACTCTTGCTAAAAACGGAGTTTCCGTTATAAGTGGTCTTGCTCTTGGAATAGACTCCGCATCTCATAGAGGCGCAGTAAGAGCAGGTGGAAAGACGTACGCGGTATTGGCGCAAGGACTGCATTCGATTTATCCTCGAGAGCATACGGATCTTGCGTTGGAGATAATAGATGGCGGTGGTGGAATAATTTCTGAGCATCCACCAGAAACTGGACCAAGGCCATATTTTTTCCTTCAAAGGAATAGAATTGTAAGCGGGCTATGTTCGGCAATTGTCATCATTGAGGCTCCGGAACGATCCGGAACATTATCTACCGCGAAGCACGCACTTGATCAAGGTCGGGAAGTTTTTGTTGTTCCCGGATCTCCTTCTGACCCAAACTATGCTGGTTCGCTTTCACTAGTTCGTGATGGAGCACGACTTGTGAGAAACGCGGAAGATGTTCTTACGGATCTTAACTTCAATAAATCTACTAGTGCATGATCGCGCATAATTCATAGTCGGAAGTTTATGTTAAAATTACCAAACATTGTAATCTGTTAGTATACATATTATGAAACTTGTTATTGTCGAGTCCCCTACGAAAGCAAAAACCATTTCCCAATATCTTGATAAAACTTTCATTGTAAAGGCGAGCGTTGGGCACATCAGAGATCTTCCAAAAAATAATAAAAAAGCGATTGATATTCCCAATGGCTTTGTTCCACATTACGAGATATCAAAAGGAAAAGAGAAAGTGGTCGCGGAGTTAAAGGAGCTGTCGAAAAAAGCAAGTGAGGTATACCTCACAACTGATCCTGATCGCGAGGGAGAGGCGATTGCTTGGCACATAATGGAGGCGTGTGATCTAAAAAACCCGAAACGCATTGAGTTTCATGAGATTACAAAGTCCGCAGTATTTCATGCAATGGAACATCCGCGAAAGATTGATCAGAACCTCCGCCAGGCACAAGAAGCACGGAGAGTTCTCGATAGGCTTGTGGGTTATGACCTCAGTGGTCTTATTTGGAGAAAGGTGCGCTACGGTCTTTCTGCTGGGCGTGTTCAATCCCCTGCTCTTCGTATTATTATGGAGCGGGAGCGAGAGATACGTGCTTTTGTCCCGGAAGTTTATTTTGTAATTACTGGAATTTTTACCACAAAGAAGGGAGATTCTCTTACGCTAATATGTGATGAAGAGCCGAACAATGAAAAGGAGGCGGAACGTATCTTGGGGGTCGCGCGAAGAGCAAAGACCTGGAGCGTGAACTCTATACAAGCGACAAACGCAAAGCGTTCTCCTCGACCTCCATTTACTACTTCTACACTCCAGCAGTCAGCGAGCTCAAGGCTTGGTTTTGCACCTGCGAGAACCATGTCTCTTGCTCAAAAACTCTATGAACAGGGTCTCATAAGCTATATGCGTACCGATAGTGTTCATATGAGTCAGGAGGCTCTCAGTCAAATTTATGGAGTCATAACTGAAGAATACGGGAAAGAGTACCTTTCCCCAAGAACGTATACAACAAAAAATAAGCACGTTCAGGAAGCGCATGAGGCGGTTCGTCCTACTCGATTCAACGTTTCTCACGCAGGTTCTGAAGGTGATCAAAGAAAGTTGTATACGCTGATACGAGAAAGAGCGCTTTCTTCTCAAATGGCAGATGCCCAAATAGTTCGGACAAAGATTTCGGCTGTAATTTCGGAGAAAGACGGAGAGAAGATTCCTCCGTTTTCTGCAACCGGAAGCGTTGTTCTTTTTCCAGGATGGCTTCTTGCTGACCCAAGGGCGCGTGGTGAGGATGTCGAGATGCCAAAAGTTTCTGAGGGTGAGACACTTAACCTAAATGATATTTCAAGTGAAAGAAAGGAGACTGAGCCACCGTCGCGGTACACAGAAGCGGCTCTTGTGAAGGAACTTGAAAAAAGAGACATTGGAAGACCAAGTACGTATGCGTCTATCATCAAGACATTATCTGAGCGTGAATACGTTACAAAAGAAGGAAAAGCTCTTAGACCAACTGATACTGGAGAAGTTGTAAGTAGTTTTTTGGAAAAACACTTTACATCTTATATTAGCGATTCGTTTACTGCGGAGATGGAAGATACTCTTGATCTTATTGCTGAGGGGAAGAAGGGGTACGAGGAAACACTAAAGCGTTTTTATGGCCCATTTTCTAAGGAAGTGAAGTCTAAAGATAAGATTGAGAAGGTTACGAATTTAGGAGATGCTGATCCTCAATTTATTTGTCCCTTATGTAAGGGCGGAATGATGATAAAGCTCGCTAGGACGGGCAAATTCTTGAGCTGTAAGCGGTTTCCAGACTGTACTGGGGCAAGAAAACTCGATGGATCTGAGCTTGAGGGGCCGAAGGAAACTGGTGAGATGTGTCCAGAATGTGGAGACGGTAAACTGATAGAAAGAGACGGACGTTACGGTAGGTTTATCGCGTGCAGTAAGTATCCGAAGTGCAAGTATATAAAAAAGAGTCCTGAGGAGGAGGCTAAAGGAAAGACTGGAGTAGCGTGTCCAAAATGTGGCAAGGGAGAGATGGTAGAACGAAGAGGACGTTTTGGAGCATTTTTCAGTTGTTCAAGATATCCGGAATGTAGTAATGCTATCAAGGCGCGTCCTACCGGTAAGTTGTGTTCACTTTGTGACTCATTAATGATGGAAGGAACAAAGACAATTCCCGAGAGGTGTAGTGACAAGACCTGTCCAAATCACAATCCTCATAAACAGAAAGCTGATAGTAAGAAGTAATATTGGATATGAAATTTGTTATTTCGTATCGATATACTGGAGAGGACCTAGTAGAGCTCAGGAACCAGCTGGAGAAAATAAAAGCTGTTTTGGAGTTGAATGGGCATGAGTTGTTTTATTCTATGTTGAAAGATGATTACTTCAAAGAAAATCATTTTTCAAACAGGCAAATTTTGGAAGACTTCCTCTCTTACATCCATGATGCTGACTTCCATCTTGTTCTTGTGAAGAGCGCAGAAAAGAGCGAGGGAATGCTCATCGAGGTTGGTTATTCACGTGCCCTTAAGAAGCCTCTTATTCTTTTTATTCAAAGAGATGTTAGAACTGTGTTTTTGCGCGAGCTGGCTGTTGCAGTTATTGAATTTGATACTGTTAGTTCGTTAATGGAGCAGTTAAAGACTTTTTCTTTTTCGCTAGTACGGGGTTAGGATTTCGGGGCCGTTTTCAGTAATAGCTATTGTTTTTTCGAAGTGAGCGCTGATACTTCCGTCCTCTGTTACAATACTTTCGTTTGGCCCTCCTTTAATTTCCGGAGATCCCATGCTTACCATTGGTTCAATTGCGAGCACAAGTCCCTCTTTGAGGATCAGGCCCTGCTTTTTTTCACCATAATTCCAGACGGTTGGTTCTTCATGGAGTTCGAAACCCACACCGTGTCCGGTAAGATTCTTGATGACTGAGAAGCCTTCTTTTATAACAACTTGCTCGATTGCGTATCCAATATCACCAAGACGCTTTCCCGGGTAACACTCTTCAATGCCTGCCTCGAGCGCTCTTTCCGTAGCAGTCAAAAGCGCTGCGACTTTTGGAGTTGATTTTCCAATTGTAACTGTGAGGGCCGCGTCTGTAATGTATCCTTTGTATTTAACGCCGAGATCTATTTTCAGAATGTCGGCATTTTTGAGTCGGTAATTTGATGGTATGCCGTGAACAATTTGTTCGTTAACGGAAAGGCAGAGTGAGGCGGGATATTTTTTTCCGCTCCATTCGGGTTTGTAGCCAAGGAAGGCCGATTCCGCACCGGATTTTTTTAGCAGCTCTTTTGTTTTTTGATCTAGATCAGAAAGTGAGACGCCTTCTTGTGCTTCGATTTTTAGCTCTCCTAAAATCGATGCGAGAATCTTTCCTGATTCTCGGATCCCTTCAATATCTTTCTCTGTTTTGTAACGGATCATGCGGGTATAATGTTTTTTGTTTCTGGGACTCTCTTCAAGGCATCCATAATATCATTATGCACTTTTTCTTCTGGTTGATTTCCATTTATCCGAATGAGGCGGCTGTCTTTTTTGTAGTACTTTACGGTAACTTCCACAATTGATTCATACCAATCCTGTCTTCTGTTTATCGCAATTTCATTGTCGTATAGCTTGCCCTTGCGCTTCATAAGGCGGTCAAAGGCAACTTCTCTTGGTACATCGATAAGAATGGGGGTTAGCTTTCTGCCAAACCAATTCAGAACTTCATCGAGACCTATAGCTTCTTCTACTCTTCTTGCGGCATCAATGATTATACTTTCCTCGTTTGTTACTATTTTTTGAACAAGCTCTTTTTGCCAGAGGTAGTTCACAATCCAGGCGTCGGGGAGACCACCAGTGTCGTGAAATTTTTTCATTCTTTCTCCCGCTACTGTAGACATCTCTCCTATTTCACGGATGAGATTACCCATGCTGATTACCACATCAAATTTTATTTCTTTTTGAAGAAGCTCGCTTTGGGTATCTTTTCCAGACCCCGACCTACCAAGAAGTCGGAGCGTCAGTCCTTGTTTCATAGAGAGTGAAAGTATTTGTTATTCCAGCTTGAGTCTCAGTCTTTGAATGATAGTCTTCTGGACCTTAAATGGGGCTGGCTCACCGTTAATCTTCGTAATCTTATACCCTTCTTTCTGTAATTTTTCAAACATTGGATAGGTTCTCTTTTTGTATTCCGCAAGTCGGATTTTGATTACTTCTCTATTGTCGAGAGACCTCTTTCTTAACGGAGCCATACAAAACGCACATTTGTTGCTTTTTACATGAGCTAAGACTGGTAGGCCGCAGACCGAACAGACGAAGCGATGGCTGTTCCTTTTCGTGGAGCTCCCACCTTTTACCTCGAGAGAGACTACGAAGATATTTGGTTTTCCGTATAAACTTTTCAAGACTTCTATGAGCCCGTCTTGTTTTTTCTTCTCTTCACCAAATGCCTCGAATACGCTTCGAGGTGATCCGCTTAGGATCACGCTGAATCCAGCTTTATGGATATCACGAACAGCTTCTTTTATCTTTTCCAGGACCCAGGATCCAGTGCATAGCTTCCCTTCATCGAAGAGTTTTCGTTCTCGTCGTAAAATTGGGTCTTTTTGCCACCCTGGTTCACGGAGAATGCGTTCAAGAAAGTGTCCAGTATCAAAGTGAATAAATCCATAATAGCGCTTTGCAAATAATTCAGCTTGGGTACCTTTTCCGGAGCCCGGGGGACCCTGTATTATTATTGCTATTTTTTTCATGGTTTTACTGTTACTAGATTATTATAGACGTTTTCAAGTTTTTTGTGGAATTCCTCAAGAGTTTGATCGTTATCAATCACAGTATCTGCCATTTCGAACACTTCTTTTGTTTTTTGCGTGATGTTAGTTCCGAACCATTCCTCGTCGTCAATTTTCACAAATTCATCAAATGTTTGTCTGCCCTCATTTGCTCTTTTTCTCTCAACGGATCTTTGGTATCTAACTTCTTTTGAGGCGTTTATACCCAGAAGATAAAAGTTTTTTTCATTTTTCATGACACGAACTTCGTCTGGATTTCTGAACCCGGTTATTACCGCGGGCTTTTGGAGGTCCTTTTTTATTATTTGGATAACAATATCACTTCCCTTCTCTTTTCTCAGATCAGTAATGAATATCTGCATGTTCTTTCTTGTTTCTTCCAGTTCGGGGTGCGCTTCATTCAGAAGTTTTCGGATTACATCCGCGGTTGAATAATTATGAAATCCTTTGTGTATAAAGAAATTGGCCGCCTCATCTTTTCCTGCTGATGGACGACCCACGATACCTAGAACGAGTTCGCTCATGATGGTTAGAGGAGATTGTCGTACTCTCTTACTGTAAGTTGAGAGTCAATTTGGCGAAGGATCTCTAATGCCACCGCGACTACGATAAGGAGAGCTGTACCGCCAATTGTGAGCGCCGCAACGCCAGTTAAGATTTGTGTTATGTTCGGTAGAATAGCGACAATTCCAAGGAATAAGGCTCCAAAAAGCGTGATCCTTTGAACGATCTTTTTTATTGTTTCAGTAGTCTGCGCTCCTGGACGAATCCCAGGAATGAAGCCGCCGCTTTTTTGGAGATTTTTTGAAATTTCCGCAGGGTCGAATGTTATCGCGGTGTAAAAGTAGGTGAACATAACGACTAGTAAGAAGTAGAGCACGCTGTAGAGCGCTATATTATTGAAGAGACCAGAGACAATATTGTTCAATCGAATCGAAAGCTCTGGAGAGATGATAGAAGTCATCTGAGCGATGAATTGGGGAAATAAAAGGAGAGAAATCGCAAAGATGATTGGAATCACCCCGGCCTGGTTTACTTTCAGGGGAAGGTAGGATGAGGCGCCGCCATACATTTTATTGCCTCTAACCTGCTTTGCGTATGAGACGGGTACCTTTCGTTCTCCTTCACTGATAAAGACAATGCCACTCACAATGATAAGAGTGAGAACAAAAAAGGCTAGGTAGGTTGGGATACTTTCGGAAGTGAAGTTTACAATACTCGCGCTTACTGTGCGCGGGAGACTACTTACAATTCCAGCGAAGATAAGGAGGGAAATTCCGTTTCCAATTTTATACTCAGAGATAAGTTCTCCGATCCACATCAGAAGAAGACTGCCGGCGGTGATGATAATCACATTGCTTATCATCATGCCGACTGTGAGCGGGGCAAGTACGTTTTGGGAGATCAGAAGATTCAAAAAGCCGTAACCTGAGAGGGCGGCTAGCGGAACAGTGCTATAGCGAGAGTACCTGTTGAACTTTGCTCGTCCTTCCGCGCCTTCTTCGTAGTACATCTTCTTCATTTGAGGGAAGATGATGGTGAGAAGCTGCATAATGATTGTTGCAGTAATATAGGGGCCAAGACCAAGCATTACAACGGATAGATTATCCAACCCTCCTCCGGAGAAGATGTTCAGAAGATTGAAGATTTGATTTGAGGCGAAGAATTCGGATAGTCTCCCTACGTCGATTCCTGGGATCGGGATCGCTGCAAGAAGCCTGAAGGCGAC
>CAZGST010000021.1:6642-7512 GCA_964528655.1 uncultured Candidatus Saccharibacteria bacterium | reverse complement strand
GCGACAAGCCATCCGATAACAGCTAGAACTCTATTTCTTAGGTCGGGAATTTTGAAAATTTGAAGAAATCTATTCATGGGTTGTGAGTTATGAAACCTTTCCTCCCATTGATTCGATTTTTTCTTTCAGCTTTTTCGATACCGGAACTCCTTCGATCGTATAGGGTGCGACCTCTTTGGGGAGACCTACTATTTTTATTCTTGAGAATTTTTTTCGAACGATCCCCTTCTCATATAGAAGTTCTTTTGTGATTTTTTGTTTTTTACCTATCTCCTCTAGACGAGTAATTGATATCGCAATAACTTCCTCTTTGTGAGATTTGTTTTTTATTCCTCGGAGCTTTGGAAGACGCTGGATAATATCGCGTTCTGCTTTCCTGATCTTATGTCCGGAACGGCTCTTTTGCCCTTTCTGTCCTTTTCCGGAGTAGGTTCCGCGCTTGCCACCCCTGCCAATTTTTTTGAGGGACTTTCTTTTATTCGGGTTTTTTATTTCGTGGATTTGCATACTTTCTTTATTTTGGGGCGACTGGAGTTTCTACCTCTTTTATTTCCTCTGTTGGGACCGGCTTTTCTGCTCGGAAAGTTTTCAAGGCTTTCAAGGTTGCCATTGCATTTGCAATTTTATTTGTGGTTCTCCCTAAAATCTTCGCGGAGATATCTTTTACTCCCACTAATTCTAGCACGGGACGGCAGGCACCTCCGGCGATAAGGCCATGGCCAGCCCGGGTTGGCTTCAGACGAACTCTCGCGGCACCATACTTTGCCTCAACGTCATAAAAAAGAGTCCGATTATCCTTCAGGGCGATTACTTCAATATTTTTTTCCGCCTGTCTTTTTGCCTTTTGAATGGCAGCGCTTACATCAAGTC
>CAZGST010000021.1:3183-6632 GCA_964528655.1 uncultured Candidatus Saccharibacteria bacterium | reverse complement strand
TACCGCACGAACTCGTCCGTGATACTTGTACGCCCCTCTATCAAAAATCATTTGGGAGATGTTTTTTTCTTTTGCATTTTTCGCTAAGAAGAGTCCAATTTTTTTCGCTTGTTCGGACTTTGTTCCTTTTTCTTTAAGTATTTTTGTGGATGCAGAGAGAAGTGTTTTTCCAGACTCATCATCGATTATTTGAACGTGCATGTGCACGTTGCTCCGGAAGATAACAACTCTAGGCTTCTCTTTCGTTCCTTCTCCGATAGAGTTTTTGGTTCTTCTTCCCCGCCTCATTTTTCTCTCTTTTATTTTTCTCTCTTGTTTCATAGGTTAGATTTTTTTATGCGGTTGTTCCGGCAGTCTTTTTACCAGCTTTTCTTCGGATTACCTCCGTATTGTACCTGAATCCTTTACCTTTGTATGGTTCTGGTTTTCTTAATTTCCTTATATTTGCCGCGACTTGGCCAACAAGAATCTTGTCGATTCCTTTGATTTTCAGGATGGAGTTTTTTTCAACCTCAAAAGTTATGCCTTCCGGAGCAATAAACTTTATCGGGTGGGAGTAGCCAAGAGCAAGAGCGAGATTGTTTCCTTCTTTCGTTATTTTGTATCCCACACCTTCAAGGATGAGGGTTTTTTCATAGCCGGAAGTCACTCCAGTTATTGCGTTAGCGATAAGAGATCTTGTCGTACCCCAAATGCTTCTTGCAAATTTATTTGTTGATTCGGTTGTGCAGGTAACCTCCTTGTCTTTTATTTCGATATGGACTGTTGGGGATATTTTGACGCGCAACTCAAACTTGTCCTTCTTGATGGAAAGTTCTCCTTCGGTTTTTGTCACCGTTACTCCTTGCGGTATTTCAATTGGTTTTTTGCCTACTTTTGACATAAAAATTTTGGATTACCAGATTTCAAATAATTTTTCGCCGCCGAGCTTTTTCTTCTTGGCTTCTTCAGCGCTCATGATGCCTGATGATGTTGTAATCACGAGGTGTCCGGTTCCTCCCTTTACTTTCCGGAAGTCTTTGTAGCCAGCATAAACATGCTTTGAAGGCTTGCTGATTATTTTGAGACCCTTTATTTTCTTTTTTGGGTGGATGTCCATTTCTAGATACTTTTTGATGCCCCTGCCTTTTGTTTCAACGTTTTTCAAGTAACCAAGACGTTCGAGAAGACCCGCGACTGAGGCGTTCATCATACTGTAGTCACCTTTCAGGTTATCTTTCCCGGCGGCTGTAGCGTTTTTGATTTTGATTAGTAGTTCGATATACATATTATGGTTTTACCATGAGGCTTTCTTTATTCCTGGAATTTCTCCTTTGCTTGCAAGCTCTCGGAAGCAGATTCTACAAAGATTGAAGTCTCTCATATATCCGTGTTTTCTACCACAGAGAGCACAGCGCCTCACTATACGGGTGCTGAATTTTGGTTTCTTTTTTGCTCTTGCTATTACTGAAGTTTTTGCCATAGATAAGTTTTATCTGTTTTTTGCCTTTTGGTCGTCTTTTTTGAACGGAACCTTTATGCTTTTATAGAACTCTATCGTTTTTTCTCTTTTTTGTTCTTTTGGAACGATAGTAACCTGAATCCCGAATGGAATTCTTGAATTTTCGGTGTCAACTTCCGGGAAAACTTGTTGTTCTTTGAAACCAATATTGAGGTTTCCTCCCTTGTCGACATTATGCATGTCAATTCCTCGGAAGTCTTTAACACGAGGTAAGACAACATGAATAATTTTTTCTAAAAAACTTTCCATTCTTTTTCCGCGCAATGTTACTTGTAACCCGATGACGTTCCCGACTCGAGTTTTGAAATTTGAGATTGCTTTTTTTGCTTTCCGGGTTGCTGGCTTTTGGCCAGTAATTTCTCCTAACTCTCGCATGATTTCGGGGAGCATTTTTTCCTCAAATTGGGCTTGTTGGCTTAGCCGACCAATGCCTGTTCCGACGACAATTTTATGGATAACATTTCTTATCATATTTATACCGTGGTCTTACAGCGTTTACAAAAACGGACTTTTTTATCGTTTTCTGTCTTGGTGGAAATTCTAGAGGGCTTACCACAAGACTTACATAGTATCATTACGTTTGATATGTCAATTCTTCTTGGTATGGATATGATTTCTCCCTTTTCACCCTGCCTTTTTGGGCGAACATGTTTTTTTACAAGATTTTGCCCCTCAACAATAACTTTCATTTCTTTGGGAAATACATGAGTAATACGTCCGCTCTTTCCTCGGTCTTTCCCAGCTACTATTTGCACGTTGTCTCCTTTCTTGATATTCATATCTAGACAATTTCTTCTGCTAAGGACGCGACAGTGTCAAATCCTTTCTCTTTGATCTCTCTTGGCACAGGACCGAATACCCTAGTGCCTTTTGGTTCTTTCTTTTCTTTGTCCATGACTACTACCGCGTTTTCATCAAAACGAACGTAGGAGCCATCTTTTCTTCGCAGTGCATTTTTTTCGCGGACGATAAGCACGAAGACGATGTCCTTCTTCTTTATTTCCTTCCGCGGCTCTGCTACCTGCACAGAGGCAATGATAATATCTCCGGTTCTAGCGATTTTTTTCTTTCCGCCTCCGAGCACCCTGAAACAGCGCACTATTTTTGCGCCGCTATTATCCGCAACTTTTAATATGGATCGCTCTTGAATCATATACTAGTTAAATGTTGATTTTCTTATATTTTGCCAATGATAACCCATCTTTTATCTTTGGAAAGAGGGTGTACTTCTTTGATTCTCACCTTATCACCTACTTTGTACTCGTTTTTTTCATCATGCGCTTTATATTTCGCGTTTGTTTTGTAGTACTTCAAATAACGAGGGTGTTGTTTTATCCTCTCAATCATTATTACTCTCGTTTTTTGCATTTTGTCTGATGTGACTACTCCTTCTAATATTCTCATATGCTTTTTTGTTCGATTTTTTTCATGTGAATAAACGTATGGAGGCGGGCGATAAGTTTTTTTACATCCTGCATCTCACGCTGATTCTTAATCTTACCAAGAGCGTGCGCGAGTTTTATTTCGCGCAACTCATGTTCCTTAACTCGCATCTCTTCTTCAAGAGCTTCGATGGGTTTTGTTTTCAAGTCTTGTATTGCTTTTCTTTTCATATTATTGAGCTCTTTTTACAATTCGGGTACGCACTGGAACCTTATGTCCGGCCATTCGAAGCGCTTGGGTAGCTTTTTCATCGCTCACTCCGCCAACCTCAAAAAGCATTCTTCCTCTTCGAACTAAAGCGACAAAAAACGCTGGTTCTCCTTTTCCTCCTCCTAACGTTACTTCGGGTGGAAGGCGGCTTATTGGCTTGTCAGGGAATATTCGAACCCACACCTTTCCTTCTCTTTTCAGCACATGGGCAATTGCTTTTCTAGCAGCCTCAATCTGATTTGCCTTTATCCAGGCGTTTCCGAGTGACTGCAAACCCATTGAACCAAAACTCACA
>CAZGST010000021.1:0-3173 GCA_964528655.1 uncultured Candidatus Saccharibacteria bacterium | reverse complement strand
CCTTTGTAGATCCAGACTTTTACGCCAACCGTCCCGTAGGTGTTGAAAGATGTTGCTTCTCCGTAGTCTATATTGGCCCGAAGAGTTTGCAGGGGCATTCGTCCGTGCGCTAGCCAGTCGGTTCTTGAGATTTCCGCGCCGTTCAATCTTCCGGAAAGTTTCAATTTCGCTCCAAGTACTTCTCTGTTTTGTTTCAGGTTCTCAAGATGATGCTTCATTACTGTTCTGAAGGGCATACGTTTTTCAATATCTGCTGCGATTTGCTCAGCAACTACTCTTGAGGCAACCTCAGTTCTTTTCAGCTCTTCGATGTTTAGCTGAACATGCACCGCACCTGGAATGTTGTTCTTCATTCTTCTTTTCACAAGAGTCTTCACAATGGTGTCTTTCAAAATCTCCACTCCTTTTCCACCTCTTCCAATCACGAGGCCTGGTCTCGCGACTTTCGCGGAAATACGAATACTATCATTCGTGCGTTCAATATCAATAGACGCAATGCCTGCGGCTTTGATTTTTTCGTTAACTACTTTTCTTATCGTATAATCTTCAGCGATAAAGTAGTTCTTTTTCTTCGAGATAAACCATCTACTTGACCATGCTTGGGTTATCCCTACTCGTAATGCTGTTGGTTTTATTTTGTGTGCCATAGGTAAATTTATGCCATTGCTTTTCTTCTAAACACTCTTTTCCAGGTGCTTGGTTCTTCCTTTCGTTTTACTTCCTCTTCTTCCGCTCTTTTTGGCTTTTCTTTTTCAGAATGGGTGTGGGGTTTCTTCTTCCGCTCTTCCTTTTCTTTTATTTCTTTTTTGGGCATTACAAACTGAGTTTCTTTGGCTTTGTCTTTTACACCTAACACAATTGTAATATGAACAGTTTTTTTCTGGATAGGCGCCATTCCTCCTCTTGACCTCGGAGTCCAGCGCTTTATTTTTGGACCCTCGTTTACACGAACTTCTTTGATGAAAAGTTTTGCTACTTCGAGTTTTTGATTATGGAGAGCGTTCGCAACCGCAGATCGAAGAAGTTTCAGTACCGGCACGCTTGCTCTTCTATCAAGCAACAAGAGCTGAGCTTCAGCATCAGAAGCGTACATGCCTCTTATGAGATTAACCACAAACCGGGTTTTCCTCGGAGTAAGGCGAATGTATTTAGCGTGGGCGGTAACAGATGGATTCATATCTTTTTATTTTTTCGTCGTAGCTGCAGGTGCTTCTGTCGCGCCTTTATCAATTTCTTTTTGTATTTTTCCTCCGTGTTTCACAAATTTTCTAGTTGGAGAAAATTCTCCGAGCCTGTGCCCGACCATGTCTTCACTTACGCTTACTTCAATGAAGTCTTTGCCATTGTGTACCGCGAACAAGAAGCCCACCATTTCTGGGGAAATTTCTGAATCACGGGACCAAGTTTTCACAGGAGTTCGATCTCCGGTTTTCAGTTTCGAAACCTTTTTCAAAAGTTTTGGGTCTATAAATGGCCCTTTTTTGAGTGAGCGACTCATATAATTATTTCTTACGACGTTGCAGGATTAGCTTGTTTGACCATTTCTTTCGATTGCGGGTTTTTCTTCCTCCAGTAACTTTACCCCATTTTGTTTTTGGTCTCTTAAGACCTCTTTGGGTTCTACCTTCTCCACCTCCGTAGGGGTGATCCCTAGGGTTCATAACCTTACCTCTTACGGTCGGTCTTACGCCCATGTGTCTCGATCTGCCTGCTTTTCCAATTACGATAATGTTGTTTTCCGGATTTGAGATTACACCAATTGAGGCGTAACCAAACCACGGGGCCTTTCTAATCTCGCCTGAAGGCATCTTAAGGTTTGTGTACCCATTTTCGTGCGCGAGAACCTGAACTGATGTGCCAGCGCTTCTGCCAATCGCTCCTCCAGACCCAGGTATAATTTCAACATTGTGAACAAAGGTTCCAACCGCGATATTTTTCAACTGCATTCTGTGGCCGATCTGCAGAGATCCTGATTCCTCTGTTATTACCACATTTCCTACTGTTAATCCATCAGGGGCAAGGATGTAACGCCTTTCACCATCTTTGTAGACGATACGAGCGATAAAGGCTGTTCGATTGGGATCGTATTCCAAAGTTTCAACTCTGCCAGGAACTCCGATTTTTTCTTGCATAAAATCTACCTCTCTATACAAGGACTTCACGCCTCCTCCTTGATGACGCATGGTGATTCTCCCTTGATTATTTCTTCCGGCGCGGGATTTTAGTCGGGTGGTAAGCGGTTTGTATCTCTTTACTTTTGAAAGGTGTGAGAAGTCGGTAACGGTCATTTGTCTCACTCCCGGACTTGTTGGTTTGAAGGTTTTCATATTTATGCGGTCATGGCGTCTATTTTCTGGCCTTCTTTCAACGTGACAATTGCTTTCTTTGTCTTTGTGGGGTTTCCTAGTACATAGCGAAATCTCTTGTTTTTCCCTCTTAGACTTATCGTGTGCACAGCCGTGACTTTGACGTTAAATCTATTTTCAACATCTCTCGCGATGGTTTTTTTATTCGCAGCTTCGTTCACTAAAAATGTGTACTTGTTATTTTTGGTAAGCAGGTAGCTTTTTTCACTCATGTGAGGCTTTTTTGTAGCATATTTCCCTAGAACTGGCTGAAAATGCTGTGTTTTTTCACTGACAGAAGATTTTTTCTTTGTCTCTTCAGGCATTGCTCCTCCAGACTTCTTTGGGGCTTCCGATTTTTTCTTTTTGAATGCGTTTAATATACCCATATTTTATTTGGTGTACTTATTTTCTAGCTCTCGAACTGCTTCTTTTTCAAAAATGATAAATTTATGCTTTGCGCAATCGTAGACGTTAAGCTCGCTCGGGGTTGTTGTTTCTTTTTTGGGAATATTTCTTACTGCCCTTCTTGCGCCATCATTTCCGCTTTTTGCGATTATGAGGGCACTCGCGTTTTTTGATTTTAATATTGTAGTTAGGACAGTGGCTGCTTCTTTTGTTTTTGAGTTTTTAAATGAGAGCTCGGAGATAACTTGCAGTTCCTTGTTTTTGAGTTTTTTTGAGAGGATCGCGAAGAGTGCCCGCTCACGCATCTTTTTATTTACTTTTTGAGTATAGTCCCTTTCGTTCCTTGGTCCCAAGGCAACTCCTCCATGAGCCCAAAGGGGGGACCTTGTAGAGCTTACGCGGGCACGACCAGTGTGCTTT
>CAZGST010000020.1:8605-14803 GCA_964528655.1 uncultured Candidatus Saccharibacteria bacterium | reverse complement strand
TTGAGATATCCATGCTCCTATTCTCTCAGATGAACTAAATGGGAGCAAGTCTATTTTTTATCTCCAAAAAAATACCGCGACAGGAAAGGTTCTGCATTCGCAAAAAACCTCTCTCTAGACAAATAAAAACTATCTTGCGAAAAGCAAGATAGTTTTTATTCTACTTACTGCCTTTGAATTTTGATCTTTATCTTTTAGGTCTCATATTTCATACCTCCTACCAGACCGACAAAATCACTCCACTAATCAAAAGAGAAACTAAATAGTAACTCGCGGTAATGTAAAACCACGCAAGCGACTTCTTCTCCCAAAGCACCGCCCCAAAAAGCACTGTTGCAGCAAAACCCAACCACACCCAAAATCCAAGCTGTAAACCATCTGCTACGTTCGTTGACAGCGTATAGTACGCGAAATGCGCAAGTACATACGCCATAACAAGGGAACTAACAAACGCGGCCAGGTACGTCTTCGCCATTCCTTTATTTTTAGCCGCATCCATGTCTGCCATGTTCATACCCAAAGACGCCATCCACTGCTTCGCAAAGCACAACGGTGAAAACCACAACGATCCTACGACCATCTGCACAACTGCCGCAACTAAAACCGCCCAATAATTAATTGATATTTCCATATTTTCTATAATTTTTTAGTTTTCGACTATTTAAATAAACGCACAATTGACCTTTATCTTTTATTATACAAGATAACACTCGCATCTCGCTTCCTTACTTTTATCCATACATTCGTGAAAACTCATGATTTTCGTAGGTCAAAAAAATAAATATTTTTTCCAGTAATCATGCAGTGCCCTTGTTGCCTTCAAATCTCGAACATTGTACTTCGCAACCTCGAGATGCTTCCCTTCCTTAAACAATCGCCCCACATCATCTCCTGAAACCCCATCTGCCTTAGGACTCTCTATCCCGAACGCTCTCGCCCATAAATGCAAACTTCCCTTCTTTCGCACCGCGCCATAAAACGTGAGCTGATCCTGTAAATCAATATGCCGCACTGCGTCATACGCTGATGAGGCGCTCCCCAAATACCTATTCGGCATCAAATTTTTTGTAGGGCGAATCTTATGAATTGCTGACCTCACCATCATAAACGGCGCGTCAAATCCCCGCCCGTTAAATGAAACGAAATCCTGATACTTTTGTGCCACCTTCCAAAAGTACTCTAATATTCCCTTTTCACTCATAGATCGAAACTTCATGCCATCTTCCTCAAATTCTTTATCTTCTTCTCCAGGAGCCTGATAATAAACTGCTCCCTGCTCTTTTTCAGAATCAAGCACCCCGATAGCCACAATCTCCCCTGTAAGTGAAGAAAAACCCAACCCATCCTTCAAATCCTGCAGTAGAATCTTATACTCCTCTTCACTCGAAGACTCTTTCTTAATCCACCGCGTCAAACTCTCTTTTGTGGTTTCATCTAACGCTTCATAATCTTCTCCTACTGTCTCAATATCAAAAATAAGCGCACTCATGATAAATATGATTGCAGACAAAAGAAAAAAACGCAAACCAACTCACGTGATAATACTCGTTTTGTCCCTGAATGGAGCTGGAGCAAGTCTCTTCCTCTATCACGGGAAAAGCTTTTTATCATTTCATCCCATAATCCTTACAGCTTCGTATACTTCGTATGTCTACCCTTAGCTTTTTCTACCGGATACTTCTTCTCATTCTTATCATACTTCCTACGCGAAGCTTGAATAATATCGACTCCTAACACATCACAAGTTTGGACAAGATAAATAAAAACATCCGCAAGCTCATCTTCAATATCCTCTTTATGATCTCGGATATGCGCCTCTGTCTCCTCTTTATTCTTCCATTGAAAATGTTCCAGAACCTCTGCCGCCTCAAGCACGAGAGAAATAGCGATATCCTTCGGATTATGAAACTGTTTCCAGTCTCTCAGATCCCGGAAATCTCTTATTCTTTGAACAATCTTTTCAAACTCAGACATAAAATTTACACAATAGGAGGCTCATTATCACTTCTCTGGCCCACCTGTTTAGTTTGTGTCTGAAATCCATCCCTCCTACTCCTGCTTCTCGTCCACCAACTCTTCATAAAAAATATCGTAACCGTAGACAAAAAATACCCTACCGCCGGCACAAGTGCCTTAAGCCATGGATTAGTATCGCTAATAATAACAAGCCAAAACCCAGCGAGGATATACATAATAACTGTAATCACCCCCCTCCTCTCCCAACTCGTCTCCCATGCCTTATCCATCTCAACCCTCCTATTCCGTTCTTTAATTAACTGAAGCTCCTGCGCCACATCAAATGGCCGAGACCTCTCTTCTGTCTTCCCCCTCGAAAAACTCCGCTCTCGTGAAAATGCAATGCGTTGCTCCGACGGTACAAATTCAGTCCGCCTCGGAGACAACACCCGCTCTCCAAAAAGAAACTCATCTCGATCTTCCATATCCTCCTTCCCATACTTCTTCAAATGTAACTTCCGCTTCGGAGAAACCGCACTCAATTTCTTTCGTCCCATACATTATTATTCTACCAAAATCAACGAAATTCTGTATTCCAAATTTTTCATTTTATTTTTTGTTTTTATACTAATTTTTCCACTCTCACTCCCACAAGACGTATCATCTTTGCCCTTGAGTTCTCTCGCGCATCCAAAAATGGCAAAAACATGCGCAGCACCTCTCCATGAAGCACCTTAAGAGAAGATTGCGCTTTAAATAACGTATGAGACCGAGTAATAGTCTCAAAATCATGAAACCGAACAGTTACGACAATTGTCCGAAATCCCTTGAGTCCCTCGCTACAGAGTCTTCGAATCACGGTTTCACATAACACTCGTAACCGTTCAAAAATAAATTGACTATCACGAGTGTCCTTAAGGAACGTCTCCTGCTCTCCCACGGATTTTATCTCTCGTTCTTCTGAGACCGGCGAATCATCAACTCCTCGAATCTTCAAATATAGATCTCGCCCCCATTTTCCTAACATTCCACTCATCTCCTCAACCGAAAAATGTTTCAAATCACGCACATACCGAATGCCCTTACCTAAAAAAAACTGCTCTGTTTTTGGTCCAATTCCAGGAATAACTCGAATAGAAAGTTTCTCCAAAAAAGCCTCCGTCTCCAAAGGCAAAACAACCGTAAACCCATCTGGTTTCTTAAAATCAGACGCGATCTTCGCTACCAACTTAGATGAAGCGACTCCCACAGACAAAGAAAGTAACTCCTGATAATAAATATCTTTTTTGAGTTGTTGCACCATAAGTGCTGCTTCCTCAAAACTCCCTGCAAAACTCACATCCAAAAATATCTCATCAACACTTGCTTGTTCAACAACTATCACTCGCTTCCGAATAAGGCTCATTATAGCGTCCGAGACCTCTCCATACCTCTTTCCCCGCACCCCAGAAAAGATCACAGCTGACTTACCCATGATCCGCGCTGTCTCTGCTAGCCTCCACGCCTCCCGTATTGGCATCGCGGAGTGTATCCCGTACTCCCGAGCCTTGTAATTTGCGGTGGACACTACTCCGCGTCCATATCCGCCCATTGGATCAGACCCCACAACAATAGGCTTGCCCCAAAACCTTGGATGATCTCTCTCCTCAACCGCCGCAAAAAAAGCATCCATGTCCAAATGCGCTATAACCCTCTCCATGCAAACAGTATACAATAGTATACAGATCGTATACTATCTACACCCTTCACAACTAACAATCCACGGTAAAACTAAAAAAACAAAAAAGCACCGCAACCACATTCAACACAACGTGGGAAAAAGAAACTAACCAAAAATTTGGACAACGGTAATACAAAAACGCAAACCCCAATCCCCCAAAAAAGATGATCGGTAAATTTACAATCGTAAATGGATACAAAGTATGTAAAAAAGTAAAAAGAAGGGCATTGACGAACACGACCAAAAACATAGACGAAAAAAGAACTCGCAGCCGAGAAACAAGAAAGCTTCTATAAAGAAACTCCTGGAATAAACTAATCGGAATAAATGCAAAATATACAAAATGGGAACTCTCGCTCCATGAAGGAGAAATACCTCTCTCTAAGGCACGGGCAAACACAATAATAGCAAACACTCCTAAGATGGTAAAAACAGTATATGGCACAAGGCTCTCTCGAAAGGTGTCCAATCGCATTCCCAAATCTCTCAAGCTCCACCTTTCGTAAATAACAATCGCTATCACGAAAAGTGTAATAACACCAAGGACCAAGAAACGAAAAGACATGGGAATAACGCCCGAGGTGAGTAATACAACCGGTAAGACAAACAAACTTACAATTTCAAATAAAATATATCTCTTCATAAAAGGATAAAAACCTAAGACCCGCTCTTACTCTGTGAACTGACGTACTAAAAAGCTAGCAACAATTGCCGCGGTTTCTGCTCGTAAAACAAGCGTACCTAAACTTACTATATTCATACGCGCTTCTTTTGCACGAGCCGTCTCCTCAAAACTCCACCCACCCTCCGGACCCACAAATACCCCAATCTTCTTCCCTCTAAATCTCCTATCTTGCGATGACGGAAATAAATTACCCGACATATCAAAAAAATAATTCATACCATTCTTCTCCGCTTCCTTAACCGCATCTGAAAAGCTCACTGCCTCAAAAAGCTTCGGAACAACTCCCCTCCCCGACTGCTCTGCTGCCTCATGAATAATCTTTTCCAGACGCTCCCTCCGAAACTGAAACTTTACAGTCCGATCAGTAATGATAGGAACAATCTCTCGCACCCCAATCTCCGTCGCTTTCTGAACAACAAGCTCAAAACTTTCCCTCTTCAACACCGAAAAGTAGAGCGTTACAAAAATTCCCTCTTCCCCTTCATTCTTCATTTTTTTTACAACTCGAACTTGCGCGACGTCTTTCTTCAACTCTTCGATAACCACTTCCGCTTCCATCCCCGATCCATCGCACAAAATAACACGATTATGAGTCTTAAACCTTAACACCTTCCTCCACTGATCCAAAATACCTCTCTCATCTATCTGAATATACGTTTTCTGCAAATCAAAATTCCCAATAAACCTATGTAATCTCATATAATGAAATGCCTACTATTTTTTCGTTCCCTCCAAAAACAAAAATAAGGGGATCTCTTTCCGTGCTTTATCTTCTGCCTTTTGCCTTGGTCCCAATTCACTCTTTTTATGAGAATTCCACTCTTCTAACCCTGAGACAAAAAAACCCGCTTTCACCAATCCTTTGAAATAAAACTGTAGCGGTCGATGAAATGTAAACGTATACTCCGAGGGCTTGTCCCCTGGATGCATCTGGATCTTTTCTTTTGACTCGGATAGATATGAGTCAATTCTTCTGTACTGAATTTTTTTCTCCTCGTCAAAGCTCCAACTACTCTCGTGTGGGATCCTAAAACCCGGATGCATCATCACAAAATAAATCTTCCCTCCACCCCTCAAAACTCTCGCACACTCTTGAAGCACCTCTCCCACATTCTCTATATTCTGTATCGCAAGTACACACACAATTTTGTGAACACTCTCTTTTGGTAAAAAAGATAAACGGCGTGCCGGAGAAACTTCATATCTCACCCCTGAAGAAGAATGCGCCTTCGCGAAAGAAATAAGCTCTTTCGAAACATCAACTCCAATAACTTTTGCTCCCAAAGAAAAAAACTCACGAGAAAAAAACCCTTGCCCGCACGCGAGATCAAGTACTACTTCTCCTTTTTGTATATTCAAAAGTCGAACCAAATTCGGCAAAATCAATTCCTTCTGATACGTCCCCTCCCTTTCAACGTATGCGTCATACCACTTTGCCACTCCTCCCCAAGATGTACTTTTTTTCATATCTTTACCTACACCCTATACTCCCTCTCAATCTCCACATTCTCCCCATTTTTTTCATGCCGTGGAATCACATGAACATGCGCATGTATAATACTCTGCCCCGCGACTTCTCCGCAATTCGCGCCAACATTATACCCATCCGGTCTCACAACTCCCTCCAAATGTTTCTTCGTTTTCTGAAGTGCGCGAGAGAAATCATTCCACTCTCTTTCAGAAAAAGTAAAAATATCATCATGATGCGTTTTGGAAATAATTAGAGAATGTCCCCGAGTGACCGGCGAAATACTGAAAATCACAAAAAAATCCTCCGTCTCAAAGAGAATCTTATCTTTCTTCTCCCACTCCTCACAAAATACACACGTATTTTTCA
>CAZGST010000020.1:6146-8595 GCA_964528655.1 uncultured Candidatus Saccharibacteria bacterium | reverse complement strand
TATATACGCAACAATCCCAGGCACAACCCCTGTGAAAATTGAAACCAATATCCATAAAAACCGAATAAACACCGGGTCTGCGCCCACATACTCCCCCAAACCCCCGCAAATCCCAGCGAATACCCTGTTCTCTCTGCTTCTGTATAACTTTTTTACTCCCTCGCTATTGTATGCTTCCATAAAACAAATATACGTGAAAACCAATCTTTTGTAACAAACTCCTACCCTAACGAAAACTTCTCATAGTGAATCCGTGATTGCGGAACCCCCAACCCCTTCAATAAAAGAATCATGCTCTGCATCATAGGTACAGGTCCGCACACATACACATCCCTTGATAAAAGATCAGGTACATATTTCTGAACCTTCTCCTCACTGATCCGCCCAGTTTCTCCCTGAAAACTCTGATCCTCAGTCGCGATATACGTAATCCGAGCCAACGGATACTTTTCTGCTAACTGATCAAACTCTCCCTTGAACACAAAATCACCCTCCTTCTTACTCGCGTACAATAAAACCACTTCCTTTCCTTTCCGTAAAAGCTCCTCCATAAGAGACCTTATCGGCGTTATCCCAATCCCCCCAGCGATAAACAAAACCTTTGAAGAGACCCCAAAAAAATCAGTAAAAACCCCATAAGGACCGTCAATAATTACCTTTGTCCCCAAAGGAATATCATGCACCTCGCTCGTAAAGTCTCCTAGCTGCTTTACCGTAATTCTTAGCTCCTTCCCGTCTGGAAGAATGGAAAGAGAAAAGGGATGCGCCTGTAACCACCTACCCCTACAAAGAAACCTCAAAATCATGAACTGTCCAGGTAATATTCGAAAACGGGAAAGATCCCTCCCTCCAATATATAAAGAAACCGCCGTATCATTTTCCCGAACAATTCGCGACACATAAAATTTGTGAAGGAAAAATAAATAAATTGGTTTCCCAAACCGAAACACGACATGGCTTCCAAACACAAACGAGTACAAAAGAATCCAATACCAATAAAAAACTTCTTTCGCAATCAAGTCATGCCCAAACTCTATCTGATGAAAAAAAGAAAAAAACACTGCTAGATATACGCACAAATGAACAAAATACCACGACTCATATCGCAACTTCTTTCTCACAATATAAATCGAACTCCCCACCACAAAAAGAAAAAGAAAAACTCCCACAAAAGCAAACGCCATACGCCAAGAGCTGGAAATAAATCCCGATACCTGACTGAAAAACCCTAGCCCAGTAAAACTCTGAGAAGCAACAATAAGAAGTAGTGGATGGAGAATAATAAACACAATACTTAGCAACCCATTCGTATGATGGATTCTTGAAAGTCTATCAAGGCCAAACACCTTTTCCAGAAACGGGTTTCGTCCCATAAAAAAGAACTGTAAAAGAACTGTAAATGCTGCAAGAAGTCCAAAGAGCCTCCCGAAAGCGATAAGTACGCTTGGTAACCCTTCAGAAAAAAGAGAACCTGATCCCGAAAACCAATAAAAACTAATGAGGCCAATATGAAGCACCAAAAACACCATCCATAATCTCTGTAAATTTTTCTGCATAGTTTTATGATATCAGATACCAGCAATAAACCCCTCAAAAACCTTCCGAACTGACTCTCTCTGAACCATAACCCTCTGTAATGAAAAAAGGAAAGGAAAATTCTGCGCTCTTCCGCTAAGAAATCCATCAAACAAAGACAAAGACACAATACCCTCCGTCTTGAAAAAATACTTACCTGTCGTCGCTATATCATACCCCGCCTGCATATTGTGCGAATAATAGCTATATCCTGCGGCAACTAAGTCTCCCAACCCCGCGAGCCCATAAGCAGTCTCCTTTTTCGTCCTCATGCTCTCCAAAATGAGTGCCATCTCCGATACAGCTTTCACAATAAGAAAACTCTTCAGGTTTCTTCCCCAACCCAATCCATCCGCAATTCCAAGTCCAATCGCGTACACATTCTTCAAAGCACTCGCGAGCGCTACCCCATGAATATCGGAAGTTGTCAGAAGACGAAAATGAGTCCCGGAAAAAAGATCCCGCACCCGAGAAAGCTCCTGTTCGTTATCTGAAGACCCATATATCCCAGCTCCCACAAGTCCTCTCCCCAATCCCTCTGCCATCATTGGTCCAGCCAAAATTCCATAATGCTGGTCCGGAGGCAAAAACTCATTCAATATCTCATCAGTTGTTTTCTTGCTCTTGTCATCAATCCCCCGAGCAATAGAGATAACAGTCGTTCGAGAAGATAGATAAGGTACAGTGTCAACGAGTGCCCCTCGGACCTCCCAAGAAGGAACACATAAAAATAGAAAGTCAGCACTAGGCACTGTATCAATAAGAGGCCGCGACCCTAGATTCTTCCGGGTATCTTTATCCCAAAAATTGATCGCGTAGTTCCTATTACTAAGAATTGCTTCAATAAGCTTTCCCCTGCTTCCTGCCCCGATAA
>CAZGST010000020.1:5357-6136 GCA_964528655.1 uncultured Candidatus Saccharibacteria bacterium | reverse complement strand
CTACCTTCATGTATTCATTTTGCTCCTCTTATAAACATCTTGCAATCTTAGAACAAAGAAGCAATAGTTAATCTAACAATAAATAAGAACTGATATATTCCTAACATCACTATGCATAAAACCTGCCAAAACTGCACAAAAGATTTCGAAATTACAGAGGAAGACCTCACCTTCTACGAAAAGATCCAGGTCCCGACACCAACTTTCTGTCCCGAGTGCCGCATGCAACGCCGCTTCACTTGGCGCAATGAGCGTACCCTCCATAAAAACACCTGCGCCGCAACCGGAAAACCTATTATTAGTGGCTTTGCAAAAAATACAGGATATACGGTATACGACAGAGAATACTGGTGGTCTGACGCGTGGGACCCACAAACCTATGGGAAAGACTACGACTTTTCAAAAACCTTCTTTTCTCAATTTGATGCACTAATGCACGCAGTCCCAATGCCCGCGGTGTTTAACGCCCGCACCGTAAACTGCTCGTATGTACAGCATACCGGGGAATACAAAGATGGATACCTTGTATCAGCAAGTTGGAACGGAGAGAATATCGCCTATGCTTCGCGTTGTAATCACGCGAAAGACTGCATGGACGCATACGAAGTCTTTAATACCTCACTTGCGTATGAAGATGTGAGCTGTATCCGCCTCTACAACACCCACTTCTCATTCAGATCAGAAAATTGCAATGATTCCTGGTTTCTTTTCGACTGCAAAAATTGCAACAACTGTTTCGGATGCGCTAATTTACGAAATAAATCCTACCACATATGGAA
>CAZGST010000020.1:0-5347 GCA_964528655.1 uncultured Candidatus Saccharibacteria bacterium | reverse complement strand
ATTCAAAAGAAGACTACACAAAAAAAATTCAAGAAATAAATATTGGAAGCTATGAAAACCTTGAAGCTATGAAAATCCAATTCAAAAAAACTCAAGATGCAGCTCTTCATAAATACGCATTCTTAGTGAACTCCCAAAACTCAACAGGAGACAACCTGAAAGACGTGAAAGACTGTAAAAACTGCTTCGTATTTGGAGACGACTCAAGAGACTGCAAGTATTGCCTTAACGGAGGATTCAAAATTTCCGACTCCTATGACGGGTACGGCATTGGCGCAACCGCAGAACTTTTGTATGAAGCATTCGACTCCGGAGTGAACGGATCACGTCAACATTTTGTCGGCGTCGTATACGGCTGCCGAAACGTACAATACTGCTACAATCTTACAAACTGCAACGATTGCTTCGGTTGTATCGGCCTTCGCAAAAAATCTTACTGCATTCTAAACAAACAGTATTCAAAAGAAGACTACGAAACGATCATCCCTAAAATAATTGAACATATGAAGTCAACAAAAGAGTACGGAGAGTTTTTTCCTGCCTCAATATCCCCTTTTGGGTACAACGAAACAGTCGCAAACGACTACTTTCCTCTTATAAAAGAAGTTGCATTGCAAAAAGGGTACAAGTGGAAAAATAAAGAACCATCCGAATACAAAACATCAAAAAAAGCAGAAGAATTACCCGACGACACAAAAGATACAAAAGATGATGTTATAAACGAAATCATTGAATGTAAAGACTGTCACAACCCCTACCGTATTATTAAGAAAGAATACGACTTTCTAAAAAACCTGAATATCGCTCTCCCAAGAAAATGCTTCGAATGTCGTCACCAAGATCGCTTTAAAAAAATAAACTTCCCAAGACTGTATAAACGTACCTGCATGTGTAAATCCAATCACTCCGACCACGATACCGTTTGCCCTAACACTTTCGAAACCACCTACGAACCAGAAAGACCAGAAACAATATACTGCGAAAGTTGCTATCAACAAGAAGTATTTTAGGAAAATTATGGCCAGGAATTGCCAAAATTGCCAAACCCTGTTTGAAATCGCATCCGAGGATCTAGAATTCTACGAAAAAATCCAAGTCCCTCCCCCCACCTGGTGCCCTGACTGCCGCTTTATGCGCCGTTTTACATGGCGCAACGAACGTACTCTTTTCAAACGAAAATGTGATGCTCCAGGTCACGAAGAAAGTATCCTGTCTATCTTCTCTCCCGAATCCGGCCGTACAGTCTACGACAACACCTACTGGTTTTCGGATAGCTGGAACCCACTGGACTACGGAGTTGACTATGACTTTTCAAAGCCCTTTTTCCTTCAATTCCAAGAACTCATGCATCGAGTACCCCATTTCGCGCGACTCATCCAGAACGCAACAAACGCAGAGTACGCAAACTGGGTTGTTAACTCAAAAAACATCTACCTCGCCTTCTCGTCAATTAATTCAGAAGATGTCATGTACTCGACGTTTATTGACCGTTCTCGCCAAATTCTTGACTCCTTTGATATTGCAGACTCCGAGCTCTTGTACGAATGCAGAAACGCTAAAGAATGCTACCGGGGAATATACCTGGTTGATTGCCGCAACTGTATTGATTCAAGCTTTCTCTTTGATTGTGTAAATTGTTCAAATTGCATCCTCTGCACAAATCTACGAAACGCCTCCTATTGCATAGAAAACCAGCAGTACACAAAAGAAGACTTTATTAAAAAAACCGCCTCGTTAAACCTAACCACCTGGATTGGTCTTACAAAAAGTCAACAAACATTTAACACCTTGAAACAAAAGGCTATTCATCGTTACACAAGAAGCATAAATACAGTAAATGCAACCGGCGATCTCTTGAGAGACTGTAAAGACGTAGCAGAAGTCTTTTACGGAGAAAAAATGGAGCGATGCAAGTACATCTATCGCGGCGTACAAGCATTAGATTCAATGGATGGAAATGGAGTAGCGGGTTCTCTTATGTATGAGTGCGGAGCAACCGGCTTCGGAAACAGTAACTGTTCATTTCACGTCATGGCACCAGAACCAGATAACTTCCATTACGAATACACATTTATGTGCGGGGGTTCTCAAAACCTCTTTGGTTGTGTAAGTATACGAAAAAAACAAAACTGTATCTTGAACAAGCAATATTCGGAAAAAGAATACACAGAACTCCGAAAAAGGATCATTGAGCACATGAACACAAGTGCCTACGTAGATCATATGGGCAGAGTTTACAAATATGGAGAATTTTTCCCACCCGAACTCTCACCGTTTGCATATAACGAATCTGTAGCAATAGAGCTTTATTCAAAGTCCAAAGAAGAAATCGAAAATGCAGGCTGGATTTATCGCGCCGAGGAAGCAAAAAATCACACCCCAACAATGCAAGCAAACAAATTGGAAGACGCTATTGAAAACGTTCAAGATTCCATAACAAACGAAGTTATCGAGTGTGCAAAACAGGGTAAAAAATGCACAAAAGCATTCAAAGTCACTGAGAAAGAGCTTGAATTCTACAAAAATTTACGCATCCCGCTTCCAAGAGCCTGCCCCAATTGCCGCAACGAAGAAAGAATGAATCACCGAAACCCGCTGAAGCTTTGGGAAAGACAATGCATGTGCGAAAAACCACACTCTCATCATGCCGAAAAATGTCAAAACACAATCAAAACAACCTACGCACCAGAAAGACCCGAAATCATCTATTGCGAGCAGTGTTATCAACAAGAAATTATATAAAAAGTGCTCTGAACCGATAATGTTCACTTTTACATTACCATTTTACATTTTGATTTTTGTGTTTTGCATTTCCCAAAGTTATCCCCAGTTGACTACTACATATAGGTGTTAGAATAGATTTAGAACCACAACATATTGTAATAACATAATTGACAACCTTAGAAAAAGATGGTCTTCGATAATACATCGTGGATTGTCAATAAACACCTACTATGCACTGTCCATTCTGTGTCTCAAAAGACACAAAAGTGACTGATTCGCGTGAAGGCACAGAGGGCTTTTCCATCCGTCGCAGACGAGAGTGCGAAAAGTGTGGCTTCCGCTTCTCTACCGTTGAAGAAGCTGAGATCCTAGATCTCACCGTAATCAAACGAAATGGGAGCCGAGAAATTTACGACAAAGAAAAAATCGCAAACGGTCTCGCCCATTCCTTGGAAAAGCGCCCTTACACGAACGATCAGTTCAAAAAACTGCTCCAAAAAATCGAACGAGACATCCAAAGACGGAAAAAGAACGAAATCACGTCTGGAGAGATTGGGGAAATCGTCATGAAACACCTCAAATCCTTCGACCAAGTCGGTTACATCAGATTCGCGTCAGTCTACAGATCGTTTCAAGACATCGAAAGTTTTACAAGAGAGCTTCAGGACCTTATCGAGAAGCCCAAAAATAAAAAACGTCGCAAAAAAAGAACCAAATAGCAAAAAATCAGTACCTATCTTATGACAGAATTCAACAGAACTGCAGTCGCAGGCGGAGGAACCATTGCCTTGAACGTAAGAACTCCCTTGAAAAGCATTATTACTCACATAATAAAACGCGATGGCAGAAAAGCTACCTTTGATCCCGAGAAAATAGTAACCGCGATCAACGGAGCCGCAACCGAAACTAAAGAATTTGATAAAGAAGAGTCTGTTCGTCTCGCTGGAGTTGTTGTTGAGGAGCTGGAAAGATCCTTTGGAAGTACGAAAACTCCCACTGTTGAAGATATTCAAGACACAGTTGAAAGAATTCTCATGAAATCAGATAGGTTGGTAACTGCGAAAGCCTACATTCTCTACCGGGAAGAGCACGCAAAAATCAGAGACACCAAAAAGGAAGTTCCCGAAGAAATGAGGATAATGGCAAAAGAAAGTAAAAAGTACTTTAGAAATCAGCTCTCTGAATTCGTCTACTATGCCATGTACGCAAGATGGCTCCCAGAAAAAGGGAGAAGAGAGACCTGGCTAGAAACAATCGATCGCTATATAACCTTCATAAAAAGCAAGCTTGGAACGAAAATTTCTGAAGAAGACTATTCGGAAATCCGGGAAGCTATGCTGAAAATGGACGTTCAGTCCTCAATGAGACTCCTCTGGGGAGCAGGAACAGCTGTACAGAAGAACAACTGCGTTGCCTACAACTGCTCCTTCATTGCCCCTACCAAGTGGCAAGACCTTGCTGAAATAATGTTCCTGTCAATGTCAGGATGCGGCGTAGGCTTTTCTGTGGAACGAGAAAACACTGAACAATTCCCCATTATCAAAAAACAAGTGGGAAAAAGAGAGCCCACCCACATTGTGGAAGACAGTAAACAAGGCTGGGGAGACGCGCTTGTCGCAGGCCTCGCTACCTGGACAGAAGGAAAAGACATTGACTTTGACTACTCTCTTGTTCGTCCGGAAGGAGCAAGACTAGTTACGATGGGCGGCCGCGCCTCAGGACCAGCACCTCTTCAATCCCTCCTCAAATTCTCCCGTGAAACACTTTTGGGAAAACAAGGAAGAAGGCTCTCCTCCCTTGATCTCCACGACCTTATCTGCAAAATTGGAGAAATCGTTGTCGCCGGAGGCGTAAGAAGGTCAGCTATGATCTCTCTCTCAAGTCTTGAGGATCCTGAAATGCGCGCCGCAAAAAATGGCCAATTTTATCTTACCCATCCAGAACGAAGCATGAGCAACAACTCAGTTGCTTACAACGGAAAGCCAACCGTTGCCCAGTTCATGGAAGAATGGGTGAACCTTATGGTCTCAGGATCAGGAGAAAGAGGAATCTTCAATCGCTCTGGCCTGAAAGCCCAGGTCCCAAGTAGAAGATGGCCAATTCTCGAGCCCGACTCAACAACAGCTGGACTGAATCCTTGCGGTGAAATCATTTTGAAATCAAAACAATTCTGCAATCTCACCCAAATAACCGCTCGCCCAGAAGACACGGATGCCGATCTATTGAAAAAAGTGCGCCTTGCTGCCATCCTAGGCACCTTCCAAGCAACATTAACCGACTTCCCTTATCTTTCACCTGAATGGAAAAAAAACTGCGAGGAAGAGGCATTATTAGGTGTTGCAATTAGCGGAGTTTATGACTCTCCAGTAGCAAGAAACCCAATCACGTTAAGGAAGATGCGCCAAATGGCCATAGACACGAATATAGAATACGCAAAAAAGATCGGCGTAAACCCTTCAACCGCGGTTACCGCGATAAAACCAGCCGGAAACAGCTCCCAACTCTGTGACTGCTCCTCAGGAATTCATCCTAGATACTCCAAATACTATATCCGAAGAGTAAGGATCGAGCGTCATAATCCCCTCTTCATGTTAATGAAAGAAAAAGGTGTCCCTTATCACCC
>CAZGST010000019.1:8348-14916 GCA_964528655.1 uncultured Candidatus Saccharibacteria bacterium | reverse complement strand
CAATTTTTTTCGACGAGGATGTCTATGCTGGTGCACTTCAGAACGGAAATTCGGTTAATTCACGGTGTTTTTTTACTTTTTAACTAAAGAAAGGACTGACGGTCATGGTTACTAAAGATGACTCTCGGTTGGCGCTCTGCCAAGTTGGTGGACTGCTTGTGGATTTGATTCAGAAGTTGAACGGCGCTCAAGGCTTGTTTTGGCTTGATGCGCTCAAAAAGATGTTGAGGAGAGAGAACCCGTGGGAGTTTCTTTTCCCACGGAGAGTTCTTAGGAAGGTTGACTATCATGAGACTGTGTCTTTTAGGAACTGGTTGGAAAAGTCCCTGGAAGAAATGGAATGCGACTACCCCCAGGATATACTAGAAAGAATTCCGGGGAATTTTTATCACCAATTCCTTCATCTCTTCAAGGTTACTCCTCGGGAGATGGGAATTTATGATTGCGTTCCTTTTAGTCAGATAGTGAAGCGGGCGGCGGAGCATGGTTTCGTTCCGTGTATGCTTGAGGTGCTTTTTGTCCTTCGTGTGGATTACAAGGACCAAACACCGGAGGATCCGCAACTTCATGTTGCTCTGGGACCCATTCTAACTGAGGAACTTCAGGAGAGCTTCGTTTTTTCTTTGACAAGCACCCTTGGCAACTTTTCGATAACCCCGACCCTTGTCTCTTTCGTGAGTTCGGAAGGGGGACAGGGTTACAAGGAGATTCTCTTCGATCCGGATGAGCCCTGGATTTTTTCGAAGAAGGCATAATTTCGAGGAACAGCACTGCCCTGCGTAGAGATACGTGGGGCTTTTCATACATAAAGAAGAGATGAATTGCTATCATTAATACTAATGATTCGTTTTGGGGTGTATCAATTTTTGTATAGGATATTTGATTTTTTTCGGTTTTGGTACTGGGATAGTCTTTTTTCGTACTGGGGATTTGTGTTTCGGATTTTTAACTATCTTGAGCGGACGATTGCTTTCAGAATTACTTTACGTTATTTTTTTCGTCCTTTGTATGGGGATTACACGGTAATCGGAAGGGTGCTTGGAATTACATTTCGTTCACTTCGGGTAGTTCTGGGGTTTGTTTTTTATCTTTTGTTTTTTTGTGTGTTTGCGGTTCCATATATCGCGTGGGACGCACTTCCTATCTATCTTATCTATAGAATTATCGCTTCTTCATTATGATGTTCAATTTTCGACATAAGGACGAGGTCTTTTTTTGGGATTACCAGATTCATTTTGGACTTTCTTCTCGTTTTTTTCTTTCGGTTATTACTTCCACGGCCTATGGGTTGCTTGTTGTTGTTACCTTGTTCTCTCTTTTTTCGGGAAGTCCAGTATTTGAGTTGGGGGTGCTTTTATCGCTGTTTTTGATTTATAGAGCGGTTCGGTTTTCTTTTGGGGAGAGGACAGTGTTTCAGCTTCGAAGAGCGCGGAGGAAAAATGTAGCGCTTGCGTATAGACCAGGGGTGTTACGAGTGTTGCGGACTAGCTATTATACTTGTCTTTCGGAGCAGAAACCATATCATTTGGTTCTTTTGCAGGAGATATTGAAATTGAAGGAGGTGGGTGGTGTTTTTTTGCGGCTTGATGTTCCGATTTCGGATTTTATGCAGGAGCTTTCTAGACGAAGCTCTTTGGATCACGGAGAGGAGGCGAAAAATCCAGACACGGCGCTTCAGGTCGTAACACTTGCTGCTTATAAGAGCGCGCTTCAGCATGAGGAGTCGTACATAGATGTGTATGCGATTCTTTTTGCTTTATCAAAGGTAAATGACCAATCTCTTTCTGAAATTTTTTCTCTCTTTGGAGTTTTGGCAGAGGACTTGTCAACGGCTGTTATGTGCGCGCGTTTTCAAAAAAGATTCCACAAGCGTATCTTGCCGTATGAACTTGGTGGATCACGACCAATGGTTCGTGTATCACACCCCTTCACAAATAGGGCGTGGACTGCGCGGCCTACACCCATGCTTGATCAGTCGAGTGTGGATTTTACAGAACTTGCTTCGCATGAAGACATTGATATTTTTGTGGGACACGAGAGGGAGCTTCGGGAATTACAGAATGCGATTTCTCAACTTGATAACTCGAATATTCTTCTTTTGGGGGAGGCGGGGTCTGGGAAGAGTACGATTGTGTATCATTTGGCGCATCTTATGCTTCGGGAAGAGGTGCCATTATTTTTGTTTGATAAAAGGTTGGTGAGGTTTTCTTTGCAAGATTTGATAGCGCGTACTTCAAAGCAGGATCTTTTTCAGAAGATAAGGGTAATAGTGGAAGAGGTGACGTTGGCCAGCAATGTAGTTCTTTATGTTCCGGATCTTCATTTGTTATTTTCAGAAGGAGAGGGCGAGCTTGTAAACGCGGCTCAGATATTTGTGCCGCTTATCCGGAATACTTCAATTCTTCTTATCGCGGCTACAACACCTTCTTCTTTTCAGACGAGCATTCGGAAACATACGGATTTGCTTACCTTGTTCCGAACCATTGAGGTTCATGAGATAGAGAGCACGGAGGCGGTTACACTTCTTTCTTACGCAAGTGTTGTGTATGAAAAGCAGTACGGGGTCAGATTTACGGTTCCTGCTATTCGAGCGATTGTTTTGTTAGCGAGGCAGTATTTCAGAGAACATTTATTACCTCGATCAGCATTGCAGCTTTTGCAGGATGTGCTTTTACGCGCGCGGAGAGAGGGTGAGTCCGTTCTTCGGGAGGATTTGGTTTATAGGGTGTGCGAAGAGAAGGTTGGGGTGCCGGTACAGAAGCCGTATCTTGAAGAGTCTCATAAGTTATTGAATTTGGAAGCGTATATTCACGAAGAGTTTGTGGGCCAAGATGAGGCGGTCTCCGCCGTGTCTCGGGCACTCAGGGAATATCGAGCAAAACTTTCTCGGAGAGGAGGACCGATCGCGAGTTTTCTTTTTGTGGGGCCAACAGGGGTGGGTAAGACTGAACTTGCGCATATGCTCGCAAAGATACAGTTTGGTTCTAGAGATCGGTTACTCAGACTTGATATGTCGGAGTACCAAGCGCGAGAGAGTGTGTCTCGACTTATTGGAGACTTGGACACAGGAACACCCGGGCAGCTTACGGAAGAGGTGCGGAAGCAGCCATTTCAAGTTATTCTTCTTGATGAGTTTGAGAAGGCAAATCATGATGTGTTGAATCTTTTTTTGCAGGTGTTTGACGCGGGAAGACTCACTGATGTTATGGGGGTTACCGTTGATTTTCGGGATACGATACTTATCGCGACTTCGAACGCGGATTCGGAATTTATTGTTTCCGGAATAAAGAGCGGAGAGAAGTTTTCGAAGATTGCAAGGGATGTTCGGGAGAGGCTTTTCAGGACTTTTCGACCGGAGTTATTGAATAGATTTTCTGAAATTGTAGTATTTTCGCCGCTTACGTTTCAAGAGGCAGTTCAGGTTTCTAACTTCCTTGTAAAAGATGTAATTAGGTCCATGAAAGAGAGTCATGACATTACACTTGTGTTTCAAGAGAGCGCGCTTCGGAAACTTACGGAACTTGGGTATGATGAGGCGTATGGAGCCAGACCTTTGCGGAGGGTGATATCAGAGAAGATTCGAAGTCCTTTGGCGCAGAAGATTTTACTGAATGAGTTTGAAAGGGGAGACGAGGTTCTTGTGAAGTCTGATGGTCGTGAATTTCAGTTTGAGGTTATGCGTTCATAGGGATAAATGGAATGAAAAAGACAACAATACTTGTGGTAATAGATGGGTGGGGGTTGGGGAGGCCGGATGAGAGTAATCCGATTTATATGGCTAACCTACAGACAATTCCTGCGATTGAGTCTAACTTCCCTTCAGGCGCTCTGCAGGCTTCGGGGATATCTGTTGGGCTTCCTTGGGAAGAGGAGGGGAATAGTGAGGTGGGGCATCTTACGATAGGAGCAGGGATGGTTTTGTATCAGCATTTTCCTAGAATTTCTTTAGCTATCGAGGATGGGAGTTTTTTCAAAAATGAGAATATAGCGAAGGTGTTTTCTCATGCACGAAAGTTTCATTCCTCAGTGCATCTTGTTGGGCTTATTGGAAGTGGGAATGTTCACTCAGCATATGATCACTTGAGAGCGTTTGTTCAGTTTGGGGCAAAAGAGAAGTGTGATAAGCTTTTTCTTCATCTTTTTACGGACGGAAGGGATAGCGCGCCGAGGGCCGCGCTTCCGCTACTCGATAATTTACAGAAAGCACTTCATGAAACTGGATGTGGAGTTATCGCGAGTGTTTCAGGGCGTTATTATGGAATGGATAGGGATAAGCATTGGGACAGAACAGAGAAGGCATATAGGATGCTTACGGAGGGAGGGGAGAGTGTTCAGTCGTATGAAAAACTTATTCGCACAGATTATGAGAAAGGACTTAGCGATGAGTACGTGGAGCCAACTCAGATAGGGGAGGCACACATAATACAGTCAAATGACGCGGTTTTGTTTTTCAATTTTCGGGAGGACAGAATGAGACAGATTGTAAGTTCTTTTATCAGCCCCTCGTTTTCTTATTTTCCGCGCCAGAACTTGGATAATGTGCACGTTGCCACTATGACTGAGTATGACGCGACTTTTTCTGCGCCAGTGCTTTTTCCCACACCGAAAGTTGAGGCAAGTCTTTCTCAGGCGATATCTCTTGCGGGGAAGACACAGTTGCATATTGCAGAAACAGAAAAATACGCGCATGTAACTTACTTTTTCAATGGGCTTCGGGAAGAACCTTATGAAAATGAGTTCAGAGTACTCATTCCTTCTAGGGTTGTAAGTCGGCATGAGGAGTATCCGGACATGATGGCGCCTGTTATTACAGATCGTGTGCTTTCGGCAATTGGGGAGGGGGCGTATGATTTTGTACTTGTGAATTATGCGAATCCGGACATTATCGCGCATAGTGGGAATTATCAGGCAACGGTGAGGGCGGTTCGAACAGTTGATGAGCAGCTTCAGAGGTTGTACGGGGCGGTGCTAGAAGGTGGGCATACACTGGTTGTTACAAGCGATCATGGGAACGCGGAGGTTGTTCTCGACACAAAGACTGGACAACCGGAGACGAAACATAATGCTAGTCCGGTACCGTTTTATCTTGTGGCGCAGAGGTTTCGGAAGAGTACGCCGATAAAACCGTCAACATTACCTGTTGTTGGGTTTTTGTCTGATGTTGCACCTACTATTTTGGAATTGATGGAGATTCCGAAGCCAGAGAGTATGACGGGGACATCCTTGTTAACGGAGTTGTTGTAGGGTATGAGATTTATTGCAAAATTTTTACTTGTGATTCTAGGGAGTGGGGTGGGTTTATATGCGGCTCGTTTTTTTCTTTCTGAAGTATCGTGGGTGTTACAGTTTCCTTCGGTTTTATACGCACCAGTAGCATTTGGTCTTTTGCAGTTAATTATTCGGCCGATATTGAAGTTGCTTTTTGGGCCTATTATTCTTCTTACACTAGGGCTTTTTACTTTCTTTATTCAGGTGATTTTTGTGTTTGTGGTGGATGTGTTTGATACGACGTTATCAGTCGAAGGATTTACCGCGCTTTTTGTGACCGCGTTTTTGGTTTCCGCGGGGCAGATTATTTTGAAGTGGTTTTTACCTAAGAAAGATGATGATTAGGAGAGTTTCTTTATTTTTACAGAGACAGACACGAATTGAAAATTTTTAGGGGCGTGGTAGAGTAGAGTTTATGATACTCATATTACAAGTAGTTGTTTCAATTTTGCTCATAGTTTTTATTCTTTTTCAGGAGAGGTCTTCGGGTACTTCCGGGCTTTTTGGAGGCACGGGCGGAGGAGCGTATCAGACAAGGAGAGGGTTAGAAAAAGGTGTTTACTGGGCTACTATTATCGGGGCTATAATTTTTGTTGTGCTTTCGATAGTTAATCTCACGCTCTAACGGGGTTCTGAATAAGGTTTTTTTAACATGTTCTCCACATTCAAAGCATTACTCGGTACGTTTTCTAGGAAAGAAAATATTGTATTTTTTGTTTTGTTTTTTTTGTTTTTGACAACTCTTGTTACAAGGGCGGTTTTCGCATTTCGAGAAACAACGGTCGCGGTTGCGGCTCCAGGAGGCACGTACAAGGAGGGTGCTTTGTTTCAACCTAATATAATAAATCCGGTTTTTTCTTCTCGAAGTATTGATGAGGATTTGAGCGCGCTTTTATTCAGTCCGTTATCGGAATTATTGTTTGGTGTGAAGGTGTCTGAAGATGGGAGAACATATACAATTACTCTGAAGGAAGACTTGCATTGGGATGATGGTCAGGCGCTCACTAGCGACGATGTTTTGTTTACTGTTCAGACTATTCAGAATCCTTTGTATCAATCACATTTTCAGAAAAGTTATTCCGGAATTACTCTGAATAGGCTTAGTGAGTTGCAGGTTGAGATTTTGCTTACAGAGACTTCTCCGGTTTTTTTGGATAGGATTTTGAGGTTACGAATAATTCCGTATCACGTATTTGGTTCCCTTTCACCCGGACAGGCGCAGTTTTCAGAGTATGCTCTTCGACCTGTAGGGAGTGGGCCGTATCGATTTCAATCTTTTTCTCGAAGAGCAGACGGATTT
>CAZGST010000019.1:7552-8338 GCA_964528655.1 uncultured Candidatus Saccharibacteria bacterium | reverse complement strand
CGAGAACTATCGGTTGATTCCAAATGAATATTATATTGGACAACAGCCTTTTATAGAGGATTTTTGGTTTGTGTTTTTTGAAAGAGAGGAAGACTTGTTACACGCATTTCAGTCTCGTGAAATTGATGGGTTTTTCAGCGCAGACCTTCCAGAAGATGTTCTTAGTTTTTCAGAAGATTCGCGGATAGAACTTCCTTCAGTCAGACACTATGCTGTGTTTTTCAATCCGGTGAGGCAGATAGCGTTTCAGAGTAAGGATGTGCGCAAGGCACTCGGCTTATCAATTGATCGAAGGAGACTTGTAGAGGAAGCTACTTTTGGAGTTGGGAGGGCAATTACCAGTCCTTTTTTGGAGGTTGTCACTAACTCTTCTTCTTCTCCTATGGAAGAGGCGAAAGAGTTATGGGAAAAGGCGGATAACGATGAACTTGTCTTCACGCTTCTTGTGCCGGAAGTTCCTTTTTTGGAGCGTACCGCTCAAATATTACGAGAAGATTGGTTGAAGATGGGGTTAGCGGATGTGCGAATTGAGGTTGTAAGCAAAGAGAGCCTTTCTCTAGTGCTTCAGAAAAGAGAGTATGATGCAATTCTTTTTGGGAATGTTCCAGAAGATCCGTATGATTTGTTTCCTTTTTGGCATTCTTCGGAGAGAGTGTATCCAGGATTCAATATTTCGGGATATAGCAGTTCGCGTATGGACGTGGCACTTCAGAGCGTAAGGGAGGAGGGGATATTATCAGAAAGACAGAACTTGTTTTCTGGGGTGACAGATATCCTTGAGGAAGA
>CAZGST010000019.1:0-7542 GCA_964528655.1 uncultured Candidatus Saccharibacteria bacterium | reverse complement strand
TTAGTCATCATTCCTTCTAATCATTGGGGGAAAGATGTTTCTTTGGCTTTTGCTACAACTACACCAGCTTTTTATCTTTCGCCCTCTCATCGATTTGTGCATGTAGATCAGTGGGCGGTAAACACGGTGAGAGTTGTGAAATAACGGTTGTATTGACAAGATTAACGGATTTGGTATAATTGGAATAATAGTTCAATTTCTTATATTACCTAAATTGATTTTATGCGTTTCGCCTTCATAGGCTTCTTTTCTTTCATTTGTGGGGTCTAAGCATTAAGGGCTTAGGAAGTCTTTTGCGGGTTTTATTCACTTGTTAGAAAAGGCCAAGAGAACATGAATGCCGAGGTGGCGGAATTGGCAGACGCGCACGGTTCAGGGCCGTGTATCGTAAGATGTGAGGGTTCAAATCCCTCCCTCGGCACCTGAGGGTTATCAGTTGAGTCAGGAGTTAAGGGAATTATAGAAGCATAAATAATAAATTTTTTTGGTCGACATCGCAATACGTATTTTATTTGATTAACAATATAAAAATTATGGATACACCACGTCGTTATTTACGTCCTAGGGAGTATGGTAGTCGTCAGTCATCTCATGGTTCCACGGGTAGTCATTCAGCACCGGATAGTTCTTCGGGTAGCAGAGGACAGTCTAGACCAAGTATTCGAAGGAGTTCTCGAGGACCAGGACAGAGTTCGGGGTCTACAGGCGCTGGCACTTCACGGACCTCTCCTAGGAGACAGTCTAGGTTTTCAGGAAGTAAGAGTTATGGTTCAGGTCGTCAACTTTCACGGGAGACGGGTTCATTTTCTCCATCATCCGTGAACGTAAAAACGAATCCTGAGGCGGTTCGTTTTGTGCCGCTTGGAGGATTGGAAGAGATTGGCCGAAACATGATGTTTTTGGAGTACAAGGATGAGATTGTTATTGTTGACGCAGGATTACAATTTCCTGAAGAAGAGACTCCGGGGATTGATTACATCATTCCGGATGTTTCGTATTTGGAGGAGCGGAAAGATAAGATAAAGGCCATGATTATCACTCATGGTCACTATGATCACATTGGTGCGATTCCGCACATTATGGAGAAGATCGGTAATCCGATTATCTATACCACTGAGATAAGTAAGGAGATTACCCTGAAGAGACAGCAGGATTTTCCTCACGCGGCAAAGCTCGTGTTTGAGATAGTGAAAGGAGGGGATACTAGAAAACTTTCAGAGAATTTCACAGCAGAGTTTTTTGATGTGGTTCACAATATTCCTGAAGGGGTGGGGATTATTTTCCATACTCCAGTCGGAAAGATTGTACACCCTGGGGAGTTCAAGTTTGATTATGATGAGGATGGAAAACCACGTGGACTTGATCAGTGGAAGTGGGTTGGTGAGCAGGGAGTGCTCGCACTTATGATGGACAGCACTGGGGCTGAGATACCAGGCTTTTCAATGTCTGAGAGAATTGTTGAGAAGGAACTTGAGAAAGTATTCGCAGCTGCTAAGGGCAGGATTATAGTTGGAACATTTGCCTCTTTACTTGACCGTTTGAATGAGATTATCAGGATTGCGGAGAGGTTGGGTAGGAAGATTGCGATTTCTGGGTATTCAATGAAAACAAATATTCAGATTGCTCAGAACTTGGGATACATGAAGATTGATAAGAATACGCTTGTTCCGCTTGAGGATATTTCGAAGTACAAGGATGAGCAGTTGTTGATATTGTCTACAGGGGCTCAGGGAGAAGATAATGCGAGTCTAATGAGAATCGCTAACAGGGAGCATAGGCATATTCATTTGAAGACGAGTGATACGATAGTCTTGTCTTCATCAATGATTCCTGGCAATGAGAGAAGTATTCAGGTGCTTCGAGATAATTTGGCTCGTCAGGGCGCAACTATATTGCATAATAAGATGCTTGATATACATTCCAGTGGACACGCGCCTATGGAGGAGTTGAAGATTGTAATGAAGCTTGTTAACCCTAAATTTTTTTTACCGATTCACGGGTATTATTTCATGAGAATGAGGAATGCGAAGCATGCTCAGGAGGTTTTGGGTTTGAAACCAGAGGAGACCATAGTTGCAGATAACGGAGTTGTTGTTGAGTTTACTAAGGATTCAGCAAGGATGCTACCTGACAGGATTCCTACACCTCTCATTATGGTTGATGGACTGGGGGTAGGCGACGTCGGAGAAGTTGTGATACGGGATAGGAGAACACTGGCTGCGGAAGGAATGATTGTTGTTATTACTACTATTGATCGGACTTCAGGAAGGGTGTTGAAGAATCCGGATATAATTTCTAGAGGGTTTATTTATTTGCGGGAGAATCAGGAAATTCTGGATACGATTCGGAAGAAGATTCGAACCATCATTACTCGGATTCCGAGATATAACGAGGTTGATCCGGATTATGTGAAGACTTTGATACGGGAGCAGATTGGACAATTCTTGTTTACAAGAACAAAGAGAAGGCCGATGGTTTTGCCTGTGATTATTGAGGTGTAGGGGAAAATTATGGATATTTACGAATTTATTGGAATTACCGGAGCTGCATTGGTGTTAGTAGGGTTTGTGATGGAACAGACGCACAAATGGAAGGATACGTCGTTTGTGTATGATGGGGTGAACTTTTTGGGGGGAGTATTGCTTACTGTGTATGCTTTTGCGATAGGTAGCTATCCGTTTCTTGTGATAAATGTGGTGTGGAGCTTGGTGTCGCTTAGGGATTTATTACGGAGAAGGGGTGCGTAATCTTATTAATGCTAGAGTGGTTACATTTTTTCGGGAGCTTGAATGTTGAGAAGAGAGAGACCGTTCTTCAAGACTTCTGAGACGGCTTTTGTGAGGTTAAGGCGATTTTTTTCATTTTCGGAGCCAATAATTCGATTTTCATTATAGAAAGAGTTCCAGGTTTGGGAGAGTTCGAAGAGGTAGAGACAGATGTAGTGAGGAGCGAAGTCGTTCATTGCGCGCTCAACTACTTCTTCTAGTTGGTAGAGCTTTCGGAGGAGAGGAAGCTCTTTATCGGTATGTGTGCTTTCTGTCTTTTTATTTGAGAAAGATAATAATTTTGCGAAAGTGAATCTTTTGGATTTTTTTAGAACGTTTACTGCTCTTGTGTAGGCGTATTGGATGTAGGGACCGGTGAAGCCGTTAACATCGAGAGCAGAGTCTAAGTCGAAAACCACATCTTCGTAGGTGTTGTATTTCAAAAGCTCGAACTTTATAGCGCCATTTCTTATTGTTTCGATTGTGCTGAATTTTCCAAATTTTTCTTCTAGTATGTTTTCGACTTTTTTCAAGAAGGTCTCGATTGTGACTACGGTACCTTTTCGTCCTGAGATTTTTATTCTATTTGCACCCTCCTCTATCGGGAGGTTGAGTTTTTCCGCGGTCTTTTTTGAGAGATAGACGAAACCGTAGTTTACGTGGTGGTAGTTTTCAGCTTCCTTCTTGTATCCAAGTACTCGGAGAGCTTCTTTTACGGATTCTTGGGGGTAGGTTTGAGTGTTGTCGATGATGTTTACGATGGCATCGGCATTGGAGAAGTTGTTGTTGGAGTCTCCATTATGAACGGATGTAGAGTAGAGGGGGGTTGTTTGGGTTTTCCAGTTAAGGGTAATGTATTTGAAGTCGTCCAAGGCTCCGAACTTCCAGAGGTGGTTTGCGATGTCGTTTCCAGCGTAAGTTGGGACTCCGTTTGATCGGACTAGGATTTTATCTTCAGCGTTTTGTATTTTTATCAGCCAGCATCCTTTCTTTTCGCCTTCGCTTGCGAGATAGAAGGCGTTATTTTTTTTCAGGAGTTCGAAGGTTTTTTCCCAGAGTTTGAGGTTTGCAATATCACTTTCTCGGACAATGAGGTCGTACTTGATGTGTAGTTTTTGAAGGGTTCTCAGGGTGCTTTTCAGGATTTCGGTTGTGATTTCATCCGCGAGCTTTGCGTCTTCGTTTGTTCCTTTTGTGATTTCAATTTGAATCTGTTCTTTTTCTTTTTGGAGAGTTGTGTCTGACTCAAGTCGGGCTTCGATGTCTTGGTAGGCAGAAGATGCCCAGGAGATGAGAGTTGGAAAGTTACTTCTTTTTACGAATTCTTTTTTGTAGGCAAGGACAATTGAGGCGATTTGCTGACCTATGTCATTTTGATAGTAGAGGGTTGTAACTTTGTGTCCTACGAATTTGAAGACTTGGACAAGGGCGTCTCCAATTACTGCGTTCCTAAGGTGTCCCACATGAGGTTCTTTGTTTGGGTTTACTTGAGTGTGTTCGATTGAGATTTTTTTTGGTGTCGCTATACTCGGAGCTCCGTAGGATTCTTTTTTCGAGTTGATGAGTTCTATTTCATTCCAGAGGAATTTTGCACTTAAATGGAAGTTGATAAAGCCGGGGCCCGCGATTTCAGTTTTTTCGATAAGGTCGGATGAGGGCAGGTTTTTTACAATTTGTTCTGCTAAGGCTCTTGGGGATTTTTTTTCAGATTTAGCGAGCTGGAGGGCAATGTTTGAGGCGTAGTCACCGTGTTCAGGGACACCAGGGTGTTCGAGGTGGATGTTTTCTGAGTCTAGATTCAGAGTCTTCAGGGAGGTCGATATCAGGTGTTTTATTTTGACTTGAACCATAGATGAATAGTACGGCGTAATTATTTTCAATGCAATCTTTGAGTTTGGGCTTTGCTTTGTGATAGTCTCAGATATATGGCGGATTTTGCGTATAACAAGAGGGCAGGATTTGAATATGAGTTTCTGGAGAAGTTTACGGCGGGGATACAACTCACGGGACATGAGGTGAAGTCTGTTAAATCGGGGCATATTGATTTGTCTGGGGGAAGAGTATTGGTAAGGGGAGGGGAGGTGTTTATGGTTGGAGTTGATATTGCATCTTTTCAGCCGAAGAATAGGCCTGAGGATTATGACGCTTTGCGGAGCAGGAAGCTATTGTTGGAGAGAAAGGAGATCGCGAGGCTGGAAGATGAGGCAAGAAGCGGGTTAACCTTAGTGCCAATCAGGGTGTTTGCAAAAAAAGGATTTGTGAAAATTGAGGTTGCGATCGCGAAACGGAAGAAGAAGGGGGATAAGAGGGAGGTCGTAAAAAAAAGAGAGTCAGAACGGGACATTGCGAGGGCGATGAGGAGGTAGAGCCTAATTTTGTATGGTGGAGGTGGTGAGAGTTGAACCCACGTACGGATATTATCGAACGTATTCATCTACAGCGCGTAGTTACTTCCTTTTGACCTTATATCCTTTGAAAGTAACAAGAAAGATAAAAGGCGTGTTAATTTTGTCTCGTGCAGACCCTTAACTCCTAAGTCTGCATCGCAAGCCTAAAAAATATGACACTAACTTACTCCGTTAGGCATAAAGTAAGATAGCGTTCCTACGCGAAAGCGTATGAAGGAAGCTGTACACGTGTAGTGTTGGCAGTTCTTTTTGTTTTGTTTCCGTGATTTACGAGGCAAGAAACACACTCGGCGCGCAGAATACATCGTCAAAAACCCGGCAAAGCCCGTCACCCCCGTTTTATTTGTTAACTAACACTATTTATATATCAGAGAGAGGGCGGGAAGTCTAATTTTTACCATTATTGTTGGGTTTTTTTGTAGATTATTAGCTCGGTTTCCGCGTATGCGGGATCTATTTTGTGAATTACGCCTGACATGTCGATTATATATTGTAGAAACCCGTCACCTTGATTTCTTATTTCTGTTGTGTAGCCCTTGAAGATAAAGCTTGGAATGAGTTTGGTCTCTAGGCCCATTCTTGTGTCTGCTCCTTGTAGGGGAATGCGAACTTTACCGTTTTTAGTTTCTATCATCAACTCTACAAATGAACCATTTGATATGCTGTCGTCTGCCTCATCTAGGTCTATGTATTTTATTTGTCGGGATATAACTTCTTTGTTGAGGGCTGACGCAACGATCTTTGGCTCGGTCTTCTCTAAGAGTATTTTTGGGTTATTGTTGTTTTTGATACTCAATTCTCTCAAAGTCAGCGAGTAGGCGTTATGTTTTTTTTCATAGTCCTCTACTATTTTGGGGATGTCCTCTTTAGTTATTTCGAGCTTATCTTGGTGCGTGGTTAGGAATTTTAGTAACTCTGACTTTGTGCCAAAATAAGGGATTTTCGATTCTGGGGGGAGACTTTCGTTTATGTCGTAGAGATATTCTTCGCCTAGAAGGTGTTCAAAGTCGAGCCATTCCTTTGTGGCTTGTAGAAATTTCAACAAGGTCTCGCGAAATCTTTTTTCTTGTGGGGCTTGGTAAGAAGAAGGATTTTCATTGGCACTTACTGTCATTTTTTAATTATTTTTCTTTGAGACGGAGAGATTCAATGCTGTTATCGAAGGAGTAGAGAATGGAAGGCTTTTTGGATTTCAAGTCTTCCATGAGGGTTTCGAGGGAGGTTTTGATTTCTTCCCAGTCGGATTTTGAAGTTCCTTCAGAGTTTTTGTAGGCATCTGTTAGGCGGTTTTTGATAGCCTCTATTTTTTTTGTGGCTTCAGTGTAATCTTTGTTGGTTTGGAAGTCGGATTTTATTCCGAGGAGCTCGGAACGGGTTTCAAGACGAGTGATAACCTGTTTCAGGGTGCCTTCAAAGCTTTCTGAAACTTCGAGAAAGTCCTTGGTGGCTTTTTGGAGTTCTGGGTTTGCTTGAAATTCGGTCTTGTCTTCAAAGACAAGTTTTACTAGGGCGCCAGCAACTAGGATGAAAGCAATCGAAAGGATGCTGATCACGATGTAGAGGTTTTTCGAGTTTGGGTTTTGCATGGGTATTAGGATAGCACATAGTTTGATAAAGATTAACGGAGTGTGTGAGGGGGTTTAACAGAAGAAAAAAGTTTGTGTATAAGCTGTACAGTGAGGTTTGTTTGGGGTAGTTTGAAACTAGAACCTTGGAGAGAACATATGAATATTGGAGATTTTTGCGTTATCGGACGAAATACTCGGATAGGAGGAGATTGCATTGTCGGAAGTCATGTGATCTTGTCCGAAGGGGTTTCTTTGGGGGATGGGAGTGTTGTTGGGGAATTTGTGAGAATCGGCGCTTTTTCAAAAATCGGAAAAGGTGTCCGGATTACGTATGCGGCACAGGTCGGTGCCTATGTTCAGATAGGCAGCGATACCGTTGTTGCGTATGGGCACATATGTGATCGTGCACGTATTGGAAGGAGCGCAACTGTGATGGGGGATTTGATTGGGGAGAGTTTTGGGGCGCCAATCATTGAAGATTTTGCGGTTGTTGGGTTGGGGGCGAAAATTTTTGGCGGAGTTGTTGTGGGGTCCCGGTCGTATGTAGCGGCTGGGTCCTTGGTGTCGGAGGACATCCCTTCTCGTAGTATAGTTTTGGGGGATAATTGTATTATTCCTTGTAGTCAATGGAAGGGACGAGGCCTACAGATTCTTTTTGATTTTTGGGAGCGGAAGCAGTGAGAGGGAGGTCTCGCTGCTTTTTATTTTATGAGTTGACGAGGATTTGGATTTTGGGTTATGTTGTTTGTAGCCCTCACTTGAAATGGAATTTTTTGGAACCTTTAGAGTTTTTGGAAAGAG
>CAZGST010000018.1:10803-16098 GCA_964528655.1 uncultured Candidatus Saccharibacteria bacterium | reverse complement strand
CCTATACTATTTCAAAAATATTATTCAAAAAACCAACCCAGAGACGGACAGTGCCTCTGTTGGGGTAGACTCCCGCGACATCGGGCAAATCAAGAAGAGCTTCTGCTTCATTTTCAGTTATGTCCAAGGCTATGCCATTGAATACATTGTTATATTCCGATAGTGTTTTTTCATCTAGAGTTGCTTCATCTATGGAGAGTCTTTGCGCTAGGTTTTGTTTTATTTTTCTTTTTTCGTTTTTATTCGCAAGAATTTCTAGCCCGGATTTTGTCACGTTCTTCAACTCTGGAGTTTCTTTGTATTCGATAATGAATCCGTGATGAGGAGGGTTTTCAGGATATGTGCTAATTGCTAGTTCGTTTTTCTGAAATATAGGGCCTGATTCTGCCTCGGTTCTTTTTTTATCCGCGAAACCTCCTACTACTCCTATTATGAGGAGTATGATGAGTGTTTGTGCTGTTGTTATTATTTTTCGGTTTCTTTTTTTATTATTGTTTTTCATGAGTAAAACAATACACGAGGTTATGCCTCGTGTATAGTTCTCAATTTCCCTGAAATATTTATAAGCCTCCGATTACTTTCACGATGAAGACTGGACCAGAGTGGCCATAGAGGTCGTAGTCGTTCGCATAAATTGATACGAACTGATCTCCCTGGAAGTCACTTTTAAGGTCGTCAGATACTTTCCAGGTGTATGATCCAGCAGAGAGCGGGATATGAAGCGCTATTACATACGGAGCGTTTATTGTTACCTTGCAAGCTGGTTTTTCATCAATGCAGGGCGGATATTCTGGATGAAGAAGGATCCTTATTGGAGTCTTGCCATACTCACCTTCTTTTTTGACTTGCCATTTTATTGTGTACGTTTTTCCAATCTCCCATTCACTTCCTTGCCCGGGAGATGTAATCTCAATTCCGCCATGAGGCTCTATCATCTTCGCATCTATACTCCAAAAACCACCTTCGAGATCTTCATATTTCACCACTCCTGTAATTTTCACGAAAGAGTTCTCATATTTTTTTATCAGAGTCTCTACTAACTTTGTCCCTGCTCTCACGGAGTAAGTTTTATCGCCTTCGGTCAGGGTGTGCGTTCCCCAGAGAGTTATAGAGGGGCCTGACGGAGCAAGTTTTCCAATGCGTATTTCTGTCTTTTCTGTTCTAGAATTTGTACCTGACTCTGTAGGAGTGGTTGTGCCGTTAGCAATTTCTTCGGATGAAACTACCTCAGGATTCGTGATGTCTCCGGTTTGAAGATTGTTTTTTACGAAAGCAGATACACCAATGCTTACAAGAATGATTCCCACGACTACAATACTCACGGTTATTTTTTTATTCATTCCTTCTATTCTACCTGAACTGTGATCGAAGTTTCAACTTCGGCGCCTTTGTTGTCGGAGATCGTGAATATCGCCTTGTATAACCCTTTTTGTGTATAGCTGTGCTGAAAAGTCGCTTCTCCAGAAACGGGCATTGTAGCTCCCGAACTTAACCCGAATGAGTATTGGTATTCATCTCCCCAGGTTACGCTATATGAGAGGGGTCCTTTTTCCGGATCGTATGCTTGTATTATCCACACTCCTTTTTCTCCAATTGAAAGATGGGTCGGTCCAGAAATTCCTGTTATTATCGGAGGGATGTTTTCTTTTGTAGCTCGCAGGACTTCTATCTTAAAATTGTGATAGTCGATTCCTCCTTTGTTGTCGGTAACCTTTACGGAGACTACGTAGATACCCGGAGCATTCCATGCATGTTGTGCAGTATATTTTTTTGAGCAGCTCAGGCTTATGCATTTCGGCATGTAAAGATGTGTTTCTGTGCCTCCAACCCCTGAAATACTTTGATCGCCCCAAGTTACACTCCAATTAAGCGCGTCATTATCTTCATCCGTAGCCTCCCATGAAAATGAGACATTTTGTCCTACTATTATTTCAGATGGAATAGCGGGGAAACCAATAATTTTGGGGGCGTGATTTATTTTTTCATCTTTCACTGTTACTACTTCTTTACTTCTTGTGCTGTTGCCGGAATCGTCAGTTACCGTAAAAATTATGGTGTAGGTTCCTTCGTATACATAGACATGAGAAATGCTTGCAACGTTCACTTGGATCGGAGCATCAGAAATACTTTTCATGGTCTCGGAGCTTTTTTCTCCCCAATCAGCAGTGTAGGTCAGGTACCTGCTGTCGTTATCAATCGCTGTAATTTTCCATGTGCCTTTTTCGTTAACATTGAGGGTTTTGGGGCCGGAAATTGATTTTATGACAGGTGGCTCGTTTCCGGATTGTTTTTTTATTATAGAGAACGCGTTGCTCGCGTTTATTATTTTTTTGTTTTCGTTGTCGGTAATTACCACTCGGTACGCGTTTGATGCCCCCAAGTACTCTGGAATTGTCCAGGAGTACGCGCCCGAATTCCAAACTTTCTTTGCGATTATGATCGCGCTCGGACATGGAGAAATAATGCAGCGGATGCCGGTATCTAGTGTTATATCAACGTATCTCATTTCATCCGGAGCAAACCATTGAATGGTGTAGGTTTCACCCGTGTACCAGATCTCTCCCTTGCTTGGGCTAATAATACTGAAATCTACTGCTGTAGGGCCTTCCGCTAATACGGGATTTGAGATAACAAGTCCGTTTACTTCATTGTTTTTTATTGGTGCGGGGACGGGTACTGGCTTCATTATCTCACCGCGGAGAATGTTTATTTTTGCTTCTATAATCTCCAACTGTTGTTTTATATATCTAACTAACACGGATAGCGTCTGTGTTTCTGTTTCTATCTCTACTGTCGTTTTTGCATATGCAGCATACCCCCCGCTCCCTAGGATAATTGTGGTTATGAGCAAAACTCCTATTATTCTATTTTTCTTCATATTTATTGGTTATTATTCAGGACCTTTTACTAGTGTTTTTCCTCGTTGTATGATATATATACCTAGCGTTTTTCTGGATGTTACACAGGTTATACCTAAGTATTACAGTAACTTTTTGGTCTTCATTACGTATTTATTCTATGAAAGGTGGTTCAGATGAAAGGGCGTATTTCAATACCCTGGCCTTGAAGATGCAGCAAGGAGATGTTTCCGCTGCGGACAAGCTTTATCGGGACCTGGTCTCTCGAGTGTTTGGATTTTGCAGGGCGAGAGTATCAGATAGAGCAAAGGCAGAGGATCTAACGCAGGATATTTTTCTGAAATTTGTTCATCATATCTGTTCATTTGATCCAGCTAAAGGAGATTTTGTCCTTTGGTTTTGGACGCTGGCGAGAAATATTGTTATTGATTCGTACAGACGGGAGCGTGATATTGTATCAAGCGATCTTGATTCACCTACTGCCTTGGAGGAGGTTCCGCATTCCGCGCAGCTTGAGGATCACCTTCAACAGAAGATGACTCATGAGCAGCTAACCACTTTTATTCAGAGTCTGTCTCCAGTTGAGCAAGAACTTTTTGAATTTCGATATGGGGCACAGCTTTCTTACAAGGAGATGGAGAGCGTTCTTGGAAAATCTGAAGGGTCTCTTCGGGTCGCGGTGAGTCGTTTGAAAGAGAAGATCCAAGAACACTTTATACCTTCAAATAACTAATTTTATGTTGCGGATGCTAAAACACTTTTATAATTTTTACTTCAAGCGTCTTTTTACGCCTCGTTCAGATTTTGTGAGGAAGACGAGGCAGGCGTACTTGCAGGAGTACAAAACGGTTTTTCCTGAAACCCACTCATCTTTTTCGTTTGTACTGCCTGGAAGAGCACTCACAGGAGTTGTTTTTGTCATACTATTCCTTGTTTCAGCTTCTGCTTACGCTGACTCTTCAAATGTGGGACCATATAGTCTGCTTTATCCGTTGAAGAGGTCTTATGAAAAAGCTCAGATTATACTTTCGGATAAAGAGGCTCGACCCCAACTACATGCTGAGCTTGCATTACGAAGACTTGAGGAGGTGCGCACAGTTTCGGAAAGAAATGACACTCCCAAAGCAAAAGAGTTATCTATTGATGCATATTCTGAGGCGCTCCAGTCATTGAAGAGTATCCGAGATACTAGTCCAGAAACAGGACTTGCTGCTCCTTCTTATGAGACTTCGGTAACAAAAGAATCTCCTTCAGTTGAATCTTTTTCTCTTATGCAGGAGAGTAATTTTCCTAAAGACATGCCGGTTGAAAAAACTTCTCCAAAAGAGAACGCTCCTCCAATGGGAGCACGAAGTCAGGTTTTCAATGCTACGGAAACTCTAGCAGAGGATGCGGGAGCGAGGACTGTTTATTCGCCGTGTGAGTCTATTCGCGAACTTTTTGTGAGTGACGTACCAGAGGTACAAGCGAGACTTCAAAATGATTCCGATGTAGGTAAACTATTTCTCGAGAAGTGTGAGGTGGGTCAATAGAAAAGCTACTTCGCTTTGGGCGTTTCCGTAATGGACACGCTACTGAAGGCTGTTTTCAAGGTAGCTTTGTAGCTCTCCTACTTTTATCCTCACTTGTTTCATTGTGTCTCTATCTCTCACTGTAACGTCTTTAGATTCAAGACTTTCGAAATCTACGGTGACGCAGTAGGGCGTGCCAATCTCATCTTGCGAGCGATAGCGTTTTCCGATATTGCCCCGGTCGTCCCACGTTACTACTAATTGCTTTTTGAGGGTGGTGTAGATTTTTTTCGCGTATTCGATAAGCTCGGGCTTGTTTGCGAGTAGTGGAAAGATTGCGACTTTGTAGGGCGCAATTTTTGGGTGTAGCTTAAGGACGATCCTTATTTCTTTTTCTAATTTCTCTTCCTCGTAAGCATTCATGAGCGAGAAGAGGGTTGCTCTATCCATGCCACCTGATGTTTCTATTATGTAGGGAAGAAACCTGGTTTTTGTCTCCTCATCAAAATATGATAGGTCTTTTCCTGAGAACTCGCTGTGGCGCCTCAGATCCCAGTCTCCTCTATGGTGAATGCCCTCCATTTCTTTCCATTCATCTCCTGCATGGTACTCGATATCACAGGCAGCTTTTGCGTAATGGGCGAGTTCGTCTTTTCCGTGATCTTTGAATCTAAGATTTTCTTTTTTGAAGCCAAGACTCAAGTACCAGCTCATTCTTTCTTTTTTCCAATACTCAAAGTATTCCTTTGATTTTTTATCATCATGCGGGACATAGTACTGAAGTTCCATCTGTTCGAATTCACGGGAGCGGAACGTGAACTCACCTGGTGTGATTTCGTTTCGAAATGCTTTTCCGATTTGAACGATTCCAAAAGGAATTTTTACCCGGGTTGAGTCAATAACGTTTTTGAAGTTCACGTGCACAC
>CAZGST010000018.1:0-10793 GCA_964528655.1 uncultured Candidatus Saccharibacteria bacterium | reverse complement strand
CGTGCACACCTTGCGTGATTTCTCCTCGAAGGTAGGTTTTGGTTTTGTTTTCTTCAATTACTCCAAGATAAGCTTCGACTAGAAGATTGAAATTTCTTTTGGGTGTAAGTTCTCCTCCGCACTCAGGACACTTTGTGCCTTTTATGTCATCTGCTTTGAAACGACGCTTGCAGGATTTGCAGTCAACAAGCGGGTCCGCGAATGATTCGACATGACCGGACGCTTCCCAGACACGAGGATTCATTATAATTGAGGCGTCAATGCCTACCGTATCTTCTCTATCGTGAACCATGTTCTGCCAGTAGAGATTTTTGATATTTCTTTTGAGTTCAACTCCTAGCGGCCCGTAATCCCATGTACCAGCAAGGCCTCCGTAGATTTCTGATCCGGGGTAAACAAAGCCACGCCGCTTCGCTAGGTTACTAATTTTTTCAAATAGATCCATATAATTGTTACAACTGAAAATTATGGAATGACAATGCCGTCATTCTGACTTACTGTTGGGTCATCCGTCAATACTGTTCCGAGCGCAGGGTCGTTCCCTTTCAGCGCGACCCCGGTAAAGGCATCTCTTGCCTCAAGATTTGATTCTTCAATGAGAGTCATTGCTTTACCTACATTCGATTCCTCAGGAGTAACTTCTACCTGAAAAATTCCTCGGACGGGAGTTCCGATAATCCCTTTTGTAGCTGGAATTGTTGCAATAGTCCAAACAACTTCTCTTTTGCTTTCGTCATACATCGGAGTGCTGTTTGTGTTACTTTCTACTATACCGGTCCACTTTACACCTCCAGGAAGTTTCGCGTGGACTACCACGTTTTCTACATCTGTTGCGTAGTTTGTGATAATCCAGCGGATTGCGTAGGTTGTTTTATTTCCTACCTTTGGTGGGAGTGGTCCGCTGTTTGTAAAACCAATATTTGAATCTCGGAAAAACGCTTCCGCGTTTATCAGAGTCTTACCCATGATTTTTGTCTCATGATTGAGGACACTTATTGTTTTTGACGCGGAAAGATAGCTCGGGACTGAAGGGGATTCGATTTCTACCATGAGTTTTACGCGATAGTTCTTGTCGCTTGTTCTTTTTATTGGAAACTCGTCTTTTATCTTTGTCGCGAGACGAACTTCTCCTCGTTCTCCTACTTCAAGGGTACCGAGATTTCCATCTTTCTTACTGTCCCACACTATTGTTCCTGAACTACCAGTGAGATCGGCCATTTCTCCGCTAGGAGTTACCTTTATCACGGCGTCAGCAAGAGGAATGCCGCTTGAGTTTTCGTACCTCACAATATAGTTCAAGATTTCTCCTTCACGCCCAACATAGTCTCTTACTCCATTTACTTCGACTTCTATTGTGATTGGAGAGGGAGCGATTTCAAACGTAGTTGTGGCTCTCTTTATGGGGTAGTTTCTTCCGCTTACCTTTATTATTTCTGCAATACCAAGCTCGAGTGCTCCTCGTGCTCCGGACTCGATGCTTCCTTTCACAGTTAGACTACCTTTTGATCCTGACTTTATTTCGCCTAGATCCCAGTAATTATTCAAGGAGTCCGGCGAAAGGTTCGCGTTTATAAAGGTAAACTTATTTGGATATGTGAGCTCGAGTCCGATATTTTCTCTGTTAAAGGAGGAGGTATTTTCGTACCATATTTCTGTTTCGAAGGCTGATCCACTGATAATCTTATCTGGTTTTTTTGCTAAGAATTGAATCGGTGATTCTTCAACCCGCAGTTCTTCCTCGAAATATTCTTCAAATTTTGTTCCGCCTTCTGTTCGGTATGTGACTTTCACCTCGATGACTTCTGTTTCTGTTCCAGAGCTATTTGCTATGCCCACGAGATCAATTTTTTTTGTTGTCACACTTCCTACGCCGAGATCGCCGATTTGCTCCGTCGCTGTATGAATGCGCCTTTCGTCCTTTTCTCTAGCCGAAATGAGCCCCTCAGAAAGAGATAGGGCGATTTCTACATTATTCAATCCCGCGTCTGTTTCGTTTTTGGTCTTCAGTTCTATTTCAAACACTTGTCCTCGATGAATATCACCGTCGTGTTTTATTTCGATGCTTACTTTCTGGTCTGTGTTTTCGGATTTGAATATGAGATAGGCTCCTATCCCTACTGTCGCAATCATGAGGACGATAAGCGTAACTATTATCCGTGTTGTCCAATTGGTCATGGTTTTATGGAATGGTTAGTTTCTTTTTTTGTGGCACTCTTTGCAGGTCATCGTGTGATCTGTGACTCTAAAGTATGAGACTTCTTTTTTTCCACATGACGAACACGAAGCTAGTGAGGCATCATACCCCAGTATTTGCAGTATTATTTTATGATGAATTTCTTTTTGTTTCAAACTTTGGTTAATTTCCTGCCATAGTCTCAGATCTGGTTCTTCGTGCGGAGAGACTTTATCAAGCAAGAAAAGGAAATCGAGAACTTTTTTTTGCCACATTTGGCCTTTGTTTACTTTGAATAGACTTTCCTCTTCAAGCGCGTCTGTTATTGTGTGCTGATTTTTTATCGCGACCCGAATGGTTGCTATGTTTCCTGGGTTCAAATGGGGCGTGAGTTTGGAGGTTGATTTCAGTCCGCCTATAACTCTTGCGTCAATTTTACCCAACTCTTCGGTAAAAAGACTCACGCTTCGATTCATGTGTTTCGCGGGACGGATATTCAAAACCAGGGCTTTGGTTGTGAGTTCTTTCATGTTTATTGGTTGTAGCCTCTACTTTTTTGGGGTTACCCAGAAACCTAACTTGTACTTTCCTCCAAGCATGAGACGGGTTTCAGCATCAAGGGCTGGTAGGCCTCCAAAAAACAGGAAGAGAATTGGTACGCAGACCCACTCGATGCAATAGAGGGCATAACGAAATATTTTGAACTTGAATTTTGGAGTGGGGAGAAAGAAGACACCAAGAAAAGCAGATGAAACAATACCAATGAGACTCAGGTTCATTATGAGTGAGGTGAGGGCAGGAAGGTTATGAGACGCGATGGTTGCTCTGAAAGCCTCTCCGCCGAAAATATTCGGAAGCCATCCAAAGAGGAACATAATAAAAGATGACGTAGCCCAAGCTAGGAATATGCTTATGAGTTTTATTCTCCAGAAGTTCTTTTGATAGGATTTTATTTTTTTATTCTCTTTGAAGCATTTCATCACATAAGGAATGTTTTCTACTCCCCAAGCCCAACGTCTTTGTTGTTTGTATAAATTTTTGATTGATTCCCAGGTAGTTCTGCCGGTTGTAGCGTTCATGGTTATGGGATACTCAATGGGAACCGTTCTCCAATTTCCGTTGTAGTGGGTAAGACACTGAAAAAAGATACGCGCGTCTTCAGCGATCACAGTTCTGTCCCAAAAGTTTACATCAACAAGGGCTTGCCAGGGAATGCTGTAACCAGAAAAGGTAGTTAGCTGTTCTGGGCGAGCCTGTTGAATAAGCTGCCAGAAACTTCCGGTAAAGCCTAGGACTCTTGCAAATGTACTCACATCGTAAATATTGTTTGTGTAAAAAGGAGTTGGTTGAAAGCTAGTGTGGAGAGGGTCTTCCACAGAAAGAAAAGTGTGGGTCAGTATCCCAAAATATTCTTTTTCCGGTCTAGCGTCACTATCAAAATTTGAGACTATAACGTCCTTATATGGAATCTGCAGGGACCTTATAATTTTTTCTTCTGCTTCTTTTGCTCCCCATGAAGCGTTAGACGCTTTGCCTCGTACCTCCCCTTCTAGTCCATCGGGATGCATTGTTGTGAGGTAGGCTCCGAAGACCCCTTGAAATTCATTTTCTAGTTTTTTTCCATTCTCTTCGTCTTCTCTCCCTCCTCTACTTTCAAGAGCAAGCACGATAAGTAGTTTATCTTTGGGGTAGTTTGCGTTTTTCAGACCAGTTAATGTTTCGTGAAGAACCCTGTACGGCTCTTGCATGGCTGGGATAATGATCAGGTGGTAGAGGTTTTCCCATTTACCACTTTTCTCTTCTATCAGTTTTGTAAGCCAGTTTTGTTTTCGGTTTATTGTTAACTTTTTGAATGATTGTCGGAGGTGAATAAATAAGTAGAGGGTTTTCAAAAACCAGTATAAATCAAAGAGAATGATAAAGATCGCAACCCATAATGGCGCAACCCATGAAAGAATAACGAGCGTTATAAGAGTCCCCCACGCTAAGACGCCGGGGATTATTTCCCAGATACGGTTAGAATTCATTGATTTCTACTAGATATACGTTCTTTACCTAAAAAAGAAACACGAGGTTCGAAACCTCTTCGAGACTATACTGTCCCGCGCCACTTACAGCAAGGAGCACTAGTGCGGCGAATATGAGAAGGGTTGTCTCGGTAGGCTTTGTGCCTTCTTTTCGTCTTTTCCAGGTTGCGAATATTATGAGTTCGAGCGTGAGCAGTGCTGCAGCCCATTGAGTGAAAAAGCCTAGGATAAGTGCTACTCCTCCTACGCATTCGATTATTCCCATTACGAGCGTGAGAGGTTTTGAGGATCCGGATTCCCTGGGATTTCGGAGCTTGGGGAGGCCACCATGAAATACAATTCCGCCAAGCACGAGGCGTAATACAAGCAAACCAATACTCTCAAATACAAAAAGGAGGGGGATCATTTTTTTGTTAGTGGTTATGTGTTTTTATTGTACTAGAACGCAAACAAAAAAGGAACGTTAGAGAATTTTCTTAACTTTCATTACCCCTTGAATGAACCTCAGATATTTTTTGATATCGATTTTTGTTTCAATTTTGTACTCTTCTATTTCTGATCCAAGAGAAATATTGTGGAGGGATTTGTATTTTCTTATTTCGTCTATCACTGCTATTACGTCCTCAAAGTCCGAACTGTCTTTGCTATCGCCCCCCGTTAACGCCTCAGGCCAGGAAGATATGTGAATGCTTTTTTCATTACTATCATTACGGTAATGCGCTTGATACAGCTCTTCGGTTATAAAGGGCATAATTGGCGCGTACATTTTTAGTATTGCGAGGAATACACGATGTAGTGTGCTTTGTGCTGCACGTTTTGATGTTATATCAGTACCAATCAGACGGTATTTTATGAACTCTACATAGTAGTCTGTAAACTTTGACCAGAACAAAGTATCAATGCTGTTTCTTACTTCCGCGTAGGCGTATTTTTCAAACGCCTCAGCTACCTTGTTTATGGTATTATTTGTCTCATTAATTATCCAGTTGTCTGCGTGTTCGTAGGTACTAGGGACTTCCTCTTTTTTGAAGTCTTTGAGGTTCATTTCTAAAAACCTAGCAACGTTCCATAATTTAATAACTGTCTTCCTTCCCTTTTCAATCTCGCTCTCGCTGAAACGAAGATTTTGCCCAAGCATGGCGCCTGTTGCCCAATAACGGATTGGGTCTGCGTTGTATTTTTTGATCAACTCATTTGATGGGATGTAGTTACCTAGGCGCTTTGAGAACTTTCTTCCTTCCTCATCGAGACCATGACCAGAAATCATCACATCCTTGAAGGGAAGGCGATTGAAATGATAATGAGACTTTACGATCGAATAAAAATCCCAGGTGCGTATAATTTCAAAGGCGTTTGGGCGAAGGGTAACCGGGAATAATTTACTCTTATCAAATGTTTCACCGGCGATCTCTCTGATGAGGAATGGGGTGCAGGAGGACGTTGCCCATGTATCCATAACGTCTTTTTCTGGAATTAGCTCGCTGTTTCCGCACTTTCCGCATTTTTTCCCTCTTGGGGTCAACTCTGTTGGGTAGACAGGCAGGTCTTTTTCCTCCGCGAATAAAGGCTCGTCGCATTTCCCGCAATACCACAAAGGTAAGGGAACTCCGTAGTATCTTTGGCGCGATACACACCAGTCCCATTTCAGAGAATTTACCCATAAGATGTAGTCTTGTTCTTTTTCTTTGGGAAACCAATGGAGTTTTTTTCCATATTCCAGCCAGACGTCTTTCAGGTCCGAAAGCCGAATGAACCACTGTTTGCTTAGAATAAATTCCACGGGGGTGCCGCATCTCTCGTGCACATCTACTACTTGATGAATATCTTCTTGTCTTTCGAGTGCCTTTGTTTTTTCAAGTTCTATGATGATCTTTTTTCTTGCTTCTTCTATTCTAAGGTTCTTATACTCCCCTCCTCTATCGTTTAAAAGGCCATCTTCTGTGAAAAGTGTCTTTGTATCCAATTTGTCTTCTTTCCATTTTTCAACATCTTCTTGATCCCCCCAGGTACAAACCATCATTAACCCTGTTCCAAATTCTGGATCAACTTTTATATTCGTCATAACTCGTACTTTTTGTCCGAAGATTGGCACAGTAAGTTCTTCGCCAATGATTTTTTTATAGCGGGTGTCTTTTGGGTTCACATAAACTGCCACGCATGCTGGCAAAAGTTCTGGGCGAGAAGTCGCGATTGTATATTTCTTTTCTTTGGAATCAAGAAATGAGATGAAGTTCATTTTTGAATCACGCTCTTTGTCTTCGACATCTGCCTGGGCATGAGCTGTTCTACATGACGTGCACCATAAGATCGGATTTTCTGCTCGATATAATGCTCCTTTTTTGTAGAGATCAATAATTGACCACTGGGAGACTTTGGTCGCTACCTCGGATATGGTGCTGTATGTTTTTGACCAGTCAACAGATATGCCGAGTGAGTCCCAAAGATCGCGGTAGGTCTTTGCTCCTAGTTTTGTCTCTTCCAAGCACAGCTTGATAAATTCGCTTCTGCTTATTTTCGACTTATCAAGATTGTGTTTTTTTTCTACGAAACGTTCTGTTGGTAGTCCGTTATCATCAAAACCCATTGGATAAAAGACATTAATCCCCTGCATTCGTTTGAAACGGACAATGAACTCAGCTTGGGTATATGACATGATATGTCCTGCGTGGAGATGGTCGGCGGAAACATAAGGGGGCGGGGTATCGACGCTGAAGACCGGTTTTGTGGCGTCATACTTACACTCGTTAATTTTTTCTTCTTGCCAAAACTCACGCCATTTTTTTTCTATTACACTTAGGTCGTATTTCATACGGTGGTTTTTTGGTTTATCGACTATTATAAACAAAAGCCCTCGCTTCTTATTCCGTGTGGTGAATACAGAATAAAGAGCGAGGGACGAAGACTTACTTCGTGGTACCACCCTTCTTCTCCCATGCTTGTTGGGACTCATTCTTGGCTGTTACGGGCCAACCCGGCTAGTTCTTTCTCCTACCGTGGAGTTCTTCCAGCTGCTCCCCGGTGACAGTCCGGATCATTGCTTTTTTTTACTATATGGCAGATGTAGTTTTTTGGCAAGTTTTTTATTTCTGTATAATACAGAGAGGATGATACCTTTCTATGGATTTCTGATCGTGATACTTGTTGCACTTTTCCCGGCGTTTGTGTGGCTTTGGTTTTTTTTGAAGGAAGATCTTCATCCTGAACCAAAGCGCCTGATACTATATACATTTTGTGTTGGCGCGATTATCACAATGCCGGTGCTTTTTTTGCAAGTTCTTTTTCAGGAGCTTTATCTTTCTTTCTTCTTTTCTACATTAATATCCATTATTGGACTCGCTCTTATCGAGGAGGTTTTTAAGTTCTTTGCGGCATTCAGCGCGGTAAACTCTGACAAAAGGTTTGATGAGCCTATTGACGCCATGATCTACTCGATCGTTGCCGCGCTTGGATTCGCAACGGTTGAAAACCTGTTTATTGCCGCGAATGCCTTTGATTCTTACGGTTCTCTTGTTTCTATCAGCCAGACGATGCTTTTACGTTTCGTTGGCGCTACCCTACTTCACGCGCTTGCTTCCAGTGTTGTTGGATATTACTGGGCGCGAGCAAGGATACTCGGAAAATTTTTTCCTTCGATTTTCCTAGGGCTTCTTTATGCCACTATTCTTCATGGGGTATTTAACTATTTGGTTCTTCATTTTCAGTACCATAATCTTTTTTATCCGACGCTTTTTCTTGTTTTCGTGGCCCTATTTGTGCTGCATAATTTTGAAGTTTTGAAAAAAAGGCTTACAGCATTTTTCTCTCGTTCTATCCAAAAACAGGTTATTTCTTAGTGTGATACAATATTTTATATGGCAAACTTAGACAGTGAGCATTCTTCAGATGACGTGTATGTTGACCTTATAAAAGCACGGACTTCGCTTGCCTCTTCCCGTTCGCAAGGAGCACCCCTTTCTACTTCACAAAAAGAGGGTTGGCTTACAGTGGACGTGTTTCAGACTGATAGTGACATTGTGATTCAGTCTGCGATTGCGGGAGTGACGAAAGATGATTTGGAAATAAACCTTACGAATAATTCAGTTACAATCCGCGGAAAGAGAATGCAGTCTGAGAATATCGATGACCAGGATTATTTTTACCAGGAGTGTTTTTGGGGGCCATTCTCAAGATCCGTGGTGCTTCCCCAGGATATTGATCCTGAAGAATCAACCGCGACTTTCAAAAATGGTGTAATGACAATTCGGATGCCGAAGCTTTCAAAGAGGAGGGGAAAGAAGGTAAAGGTAGCGTTGGACTAACGGGGTTTTGGGTTATGAGATTGAAATAAAAATACCGCATATTCTGCAGTATTTTTATTTCAAATCGTTTGTATTACTTCACCTTTGGTAGGTAATTTTTTTGGTAGCGATCGACACACTCGTCGATTATCTTCTTTGCTTCGGTTGCATCAAAGAAGCCTAAGACTTTAACGGTTCCTGGTTTTTTGAGATCTTTGTAGTGCTCCCAGAAATATTGAGTTTCTTTTATGAAGTAGTCTCCTAGGTCCTTGAGTGATTTTATGTGCTCCACTCGCTTATCATCAGAAAGAACGGCAATGACTTTATCATCCATCTCTCCTCCGTCTTCCATTTTCATGATTCCGAGGATTCTCGCTTCTACGAGACATCCTGGAGCAAGGGGCTCTGTGACGCCCACTATTAAGATGTCGAGAGGATCGTTGTCGAGGTCCCACGTCTCTGGAATTGCTCCGTATGTGGCTGGATGTGACATTGAAGAGTAGTTTACTCGATCAAGCTTCAGTTGGCCGGACTCTGTTATGAGTTCGTATTTGTACATAGAACCCTTATTGATTTCGATAATAGTATTGAGTATCCCTTTTTCCTTATCAGAATATGCGGGCAAGACGTGGAGAAGATTTAACTGTTGTTTGCGGGGTTCGTGGTTTATATTTGCCATATATTTGGTTTGTTATTTTGAATTTATTCTTCTTTTGTTTTTTCCTTTTCTTCTTTGGGTTCCGCATCTTCAGGAGCGGCCGCGATTCCGCCTTCTTGCACCTCATCGGGCCTCGACTGTGAGCGGACGTCTATTCTCCATCCTGTAAGCTTTGCCGCTAGTCGAACGTTTTGTCCGCCCTTTCCGATAGCAAGACTTAGTTGATCTTCTGAGACAAGTACCCGAGCTTCCCTACGAGGCAGAGCTTCTACAAGTTTTACCTTAGCAGGAGAAAGAGCGTTTCCCACGAATTTTGCCGGATCGTCCGACCATTCAATAACATCTATTTTTTCATTACCGAGTTCATTTGTGACTGCCATGACACGGGTCCCTCTTTGGCCCACGACAGAACCAACAGGATCAACTCCGTTCTGGTGAGACGCGACAGCAATTTTTGTTCTGCTTCCTGGTTCGCGAGTAATGTTTTTGATCTCTACAATTCCTTCAGCGATTTCCGGAACTTCGAGCTCGAAGAGTTTCAAGACAAATTTTGGATGAGACCTGGAAAGAATAATTCCTGGACGTTTTTGATCTTCTTGAATAGCGAGAACATAAAAACGTTTTCGCTCACCTACTCGATAGTGTTCGCCAGGTACGCATTCGCTCTCAAACATAATTCCGCTTGCTCTTCCTAAATCGATAAAGACACTCCCCCGCTCAAATCGTTGGACGACTCCGCTGATGATCTGACCTTCTTTGTCTGAGAACTCATCAATGATAGACATTCTTTCCGCTTCTCTAATTCCTTGTAGGATTACCTGCTTTGCGGTTTGCGCGGCAATTCTTCCGAAGTCTTCATGGGCTTCGAGTGGAAACTGCAGCTCCTCTCCGAGTTCTGAGTCTTTTTTTATTTTCTTTGCCTCCTCAATCAGAATGTGGCGATCGGAATTGTAGCGGGGTAAAAGTTCTTCTTCGGTTAGCTCTCCTTCTTTTCTTTCTGACTCCCCTGCTCTCTCCATCTCTTCTTCATCGGTTACGATTCTTACCGTTGAAAGATCGGATACAATTTTCACTTGATAGAATTGAACGGTTCCCTTTTTCGTATCAAATTTTGATTTTATAATTTCTGATTTTTTTCTGTACTCTTTTTTATACGCGGCAGCGAGGGCTAGCTCAATAGTCTCAATTATTTTTTCTGCCTTGATTCCCTTTTCTGCTGCGATTTGTTGGACTGCCCCCGATAGCGTTTTGAGATTTATCATATGTGTTATTAATTAATTGTACTTTATATTTTGCAACCTATCTATTAACAGGAATCCGCTCTTGAAGGAGCGGTTAGTAGAAATATGATACTCCTTATTTTCTTCCTGTCAACTTTTTTGGATGAAATCATTTTTTGTTTTAACTGCTAGACGCTTATTTGCCTAGACTTAGAGAATTGGATTTTTAATATTGCTTGTTTTTAGTAATGATAAAGGCTTTCCTATGTAGCGTCGGGTGTTGGTCTTTGGCGGTATGGGGTTGGACTAAGACCATTTTCTCCAAGCTCCCATGCCCCGTGCCGCTGACCTTTCTGGTATTTTCTTTCGACTTACAACCTACCGCAATATTTGACAACTCCCTTTATATATTTTAAAATATACAGAATGGAGCAAGGC
>CAZGST010000017.1:16037-17127 GCA_964528655.1 uncultured Candidatus Saccharibacteria bacterium | reverse complement strand
AACAATAAAAAATCCCCATGATCTGGGGTGGTGCACTTGGGGGTTGCGGATCGGATCTGGCCGACCATGATTTTGTAGATTATTTGGCCGGAGTTCGTGGCGATACAGAAAAAGCCACCGGTTCTGTGTGCCCATTCGAGATCGCTGCTGAATCGGTCGTTTGCGTTTTTGAGCCATCCATTTAGGCCGGCGGTCACAAGGGTCACCATAGATTGACTAGGTGCGAACAACATAAATACCTCCTGCTTCAATAAAGTGGAATAGTGAGTTAGTTAATGAAACTGGAGTGATTGTTCCAAATCTCTCTCTCTTAGTCAATGTTTGGCGATTGACGATTTGCCAGCTGGCGGAGGATTTACGATGTCCCGAATGCAGTGACTGACATCGCAAGTCAGTCACCAGCTTTCACTTTTCTTTTGGTGAGAGGGGAGGTAGGATTATTTCGTATGAAAGAGAGTGTAGGGAATTTGGTTTTTGAAATTCGGAAGAGAAGAGGGATTACCCAGGAGGAGCTTGCAGAGGCAGTAGGGGTTACCCGACAGACGATTATCGCGATTGAGAAGGGGAGTTATGCCCCTTCGATTTTGCTTGCTTTGAAGATATCAATTTTTTTTAAAAAGTCGGTTGAGGAGATGTTTTCCATTTGCCATGACTAAAGATTTTATCCGAGAATTACTTGTTTCCTCAGTGCTTATTGTGCTTTTTGTTTTGCTTTTGAATCCGTTTCATCTATGGATGCCGGATCCGATGGCATTTTTGCTCGTTGCGCTTTTGATAGTTGCGCTAGGGCTTTACGTAAGCTTAGTTTTAAAGGAACGTCCTCGAGATGAGCGGGAGCAGTTTCATATTTTATTTGCAAGCAGGATTAGTTTTCTTTTTGGGATGGCTGCGCTTGCGCTTGGCGTTATTGTGCAGAGTTTCCAACACGATGTTGATCCGTGGCTTGTGTTTGTGTTTGTAGTGATGATCCTTGGAAAGGTTGCAGGAATTTTTTATGGGAGAAGGAGACTGTAGAAGCGAGAGGAAAGAATTGAGAATTAAGAAGGAGGAGTGGGGAGAGGAATCGGATTTTTTGTCCACAGCCTATTGT
>CAZGST010000017.1:15683-16027 GCA_964528655.1 uncultured Candidatus Saccharibacteria bacterium | reverse complement strand
ATTGTAAAGTTGGCTTGACATTTTGATTTTGACATTTACACTTAGAGTAAAGGTTTTTTTATTTTTTATTTACTATGAATTCAAGGAAAGGTTTCAGTACGTTAGGGGTAGCCTTGGGAGTCGTTGTTTTAGTTGTGGTTGTCGGAGGTGTACTTAGCTTACGAAGTGAGAAAGATGAGCTTGAAACGATGGAAGGAAAGAATGATGTTGTGGTCGAGAAGAAAGATGATTCTATGATGGGGGGCTCTTCTACAGAAGTGACGCAAAAAGGTGATTCGATGATGAAGGAAGATGGAGGCGCGATGATGGTGAAGTTTACGGGTACGGTTTTAGCGGGGAAGGCG
>CAZGST010000017.1:9820-15673 GCA_964528655.1 uncultured Candidatus Saccharibacteria bacterium | reverse complement strand
ACGATGCGGCGCTGAAGTCTGGGAAGCTTGTTCTTCTGTATTTTTATGCAAACTGGTGTCCAATTTGTAAGGCAGAGGTTTCAAGTGCTTTGTATCCAGCGTTTGACGAGCTTAGTACGGATAGAGTTATTGGTTTTCGGGTGAATTACAATGATAATCAGACTGATGAAGACGAGAGGGCGCTTGCGAAGCAGTTTGGTGTGGCATATCAGCACACAAAGGTGTTTGTGAAAGATGGGAAGCAGGTTTTGAAATCACCGGAGGGCTGGAGTAAGAGTCGGTATTTGGCGGAGACTTCCAAGTACTAAAGAAATTAAAATCATCGGATTTGTACTCGATTTATGGAATCTTTATCTATTGGAGTGGCGTTTGTGGCAGGGATAGTATCTTTTCTTTCGCCGTGCGTATTGCCTATTATTCCGGGATTTTTATCTTACCTTGCGGGGAGTTCTACGGAGGGTGATTCGAAGAGGAAAGATGTTTTCTTGGCAAGTGTGTTTTTTGTGTTTGGATTTTCGGCTGTGTTTGCGATCTTGGGGGTAATTTTGAATACAGTTTTGAGCACAGTTGCGTATGACGCGCAGGTATGGCTCGCACGGATTGGAGGAGCGATTATTATTCTTTTTGGACTCTACTTAACGGGATTATTAAAGATTGGTTTTTTGGAACGACAGCACTCGATTCGGGTTACGAGGACGTTTCGATCTCGGCATGTGACTTCATTTGTATTTGGGGCGGCGTTTGCTCTTGGGTGGACGCCGTGTGTTGGAGCAGTCTTAGGCGCCATATTGGGGCTTGCGGCGGCGCAGCCAGGGTCTGCATTTACGCTTTTACTTTTTTATGCATTAGGGTTAGGGATTCCGTTTCTTGTGATTGGACTTTTCGCGTCACAAGCAGCGAATGTGATTAACCGATACGCGGGAGTGTTGAAATATGTGAATGTGGTGTTTGGGGTTGTTTTGATCGTGCTTGGAGTTTTAGCATTTACACAAAAACTTAGTTTATTGGCTAATTTTGATTTTTTGAATGAGTTTTTGTTGCAGGAGTGAAATTAGTTAGGTGCGATACTAATATACGAATGCATACGAATTACAGACGGGTAGTTTGGTTGGGGGTCGTGATTATTGTTATTGGTGGATTGATTTGGTATTTGGGAGGACGACAGTATGCGGGACCGAGTGGAAATTTTACTCGAATGTATGTTTCGGTCAGTAATGAGGAGAAGGCGGATACATATAAACCTGCGATTGAGATTGTGAATCCGTCGGGATTTATCAACACTGATCCTATTTCTTTAAAGGATCTTGTCGGAAAGAAGGTGATCTTGGTTGATTTTTGGACGTATAGCTGTATCAACTGCCAGAGGACGACGCCGTACTTGAACGCTTGGTATGCGAGATATAGGGATCAGGGGCTCGAAATTATCGGAGTGCATACTCCGGAGTTCGAGTTTGAAAAGGAGTATCAGAATGTGGTCGCTGCGGTAGAGAAGTTTGGAATCAAGTATCCGGTGGTGCTTGATAATGAGTATGCGACATGGAGAGCGTATCAGAATCAGTACTGGCCTCGTAAATACCTAATTGATATTGATGGATATATTGTGTATGACCACATTGGTGAGGGAGGGTATGAGGAGACGGAGAAGAAAATCAAGGAGCTTTTGGGGGAGCGAGCAGAGAAGTTGGGAATGCAGAGTAGTGTAGAGAGCGGAACCGTGAGTGTGGAGAATATAGAATCTTACGCACACAGTCCGGAGGTGTATTTTGGAGCAGATAGAAATGAGTTTTTAGGAAATGGGAGAAAGTTCAGTGTGGGAGGTCAGGTTTTTACAACTTCGGCGCGGGTGGACTTGAATACGCTGTATCTTGTGGGAGATTGGGATATACAAGAGGAGTACGCGGAAAATGTGAGTGTGGGAGCGCGATTTGTGTTTCGATATAAGGCTCGTGATGTGTATTTTGTTGCGGGTGCGGATAAAGGGGTGCGAGTTGAAGTGTTACGAGATGGGAAACCGCTAGGAAGTGAGGCGGGAGAGGATATTATTATCAAAGACAGAAAGAGTTTTTTGAATGTACAGGAGGAGAGATTGTACAAAGTTGTTAAAGATATGCGCACAGAGGAACACACTCTTGAGTTTATTATTCAAGATTCGAGGTTACGAGCGTTTACTTTTACGTTTGGATAGACGTAGGAATACTCTACGTTTTTTGTCTTTTACTTGACGTTCCAGTTTATTTTTATTGGGTCACCAGCGTTTTGATCTTCATTCACGGGAATGTATTGGTACTCAATCTTTCCGAAGTTAAAGGAGATCTGATCAGTTGGGGTATTCATTGTAGCTCCATCTACTTCATAAGAGGTAATACCCACATCAGAGAATTTGATGATGAGGTATTCAAAGGGAGAGGGATCGTTTCTTCGCACAGTCAGTGTCGCATCTTTCAGATGTTTGCCATTTAACGAATGAAGCAGGAGGAGAGGAGATGACGCATCAACTTTTTTTACCACGTGGAAGTCTTGAATCTGTGGTTTGCTTCCTTTTGGATTTACGACACCTGGATAATCTTCACCCCAATGAAACGAGTCTAGCTGGATTTCGTCTTTGTGCTGATTGTCTTGAGATTCGCCTTTTATATCATCGATCTCGAGAAAGATATCGAAGAAAGATTGTGTTTCGGCGTCTGCGGTAAGGATTGCATCTAGGTCGCTTTGTGAACCATCATTTATTGCACTTGACGCAAAAATTATTCCGTAGAGTCCAATTGCCATGCCGGATATTACGAGTACGATTTTTATTATTTTCATTGTTTTTTTGGCGTTTTTCGACCTTTTGGTTGATTGTACGCTTATGCTGAATGGTTGTTAAGTTGACTACCTTTGTGATTTTAGAGATAGTGGGAGGAGTAAAAAACTTTTTTCAGTTTTCAAATTGACAATTTAAAACCGGAGGAGTCTATGCACTGCACTAAGGCACATCATCCTCTTTTTGAGATTAATGGGAGGATGTCTTTTGACCGATGTCTGGTCCTTTTTTTTGAAGATTCTTCATGCATCGTAGTACCTGAAATAGTTCTTCACGATATTTTTGATCATGACGGGGGGATTCCTCTCGAAGTTTACTGGGTTTTAAAGAGATTGGGGCGGCGTTCTCATGTGGTTGCCCGATGGATGTCCTCAAGTTCCATTGGGGCAATCTTGTCTCCGGGGACACTACTTTCTTCTCCTCAGCAAGTGATAGAGCCCGTAGGATTTCGCTACGAGGCTGCTCGGTATGCTCTTCAGAGAATTATGTATTCTGCAGTTGATGTTCCAATAGAAACTGGACGTTTTTGTATGGATGATCCTTCAGATTTTGCGGGGGGGATTACTGATATACATTTTCTCGAGTTTCTCGATCATCGTGATGAGAAGCTTCGTCAGCAGTTTCCGACTGATGATGAACTTTTGTCAATGAAGGATTAAGCTATAGGAAGGGGGGTGTGTTTTTGGTCAAGTTGGTTTTTGGGCGGGGTGCGGGGGTCGCATTCTCGCCTTTTTTATTACAAGAGATTATTACGTATTGGTTTGCAGTTTTTACTATTTAGTTAGAAAATGAGGATATGGAATTGGAAACCCGCGTTTGTAGGAATTGCAGGCAAAGTTTTTTGGTTGAACCTAGTGATTTTGAGTTTTATGAGAAGATTCAGGTTCCGGCTCCTACACATTGTCCGGATTGCAGGCAGCAGAGACGATACGCGTGGAGGAATGAGCGGATTTTGTATAGACGGAACTGTGACTTGTGCGGGAAGAACACAGTTACAATTTACTCCCCGAATAAACCATTTAAGGTGTATTGTCCGCCATGCTGGTGGTCAGACAATTGGGACCCATTAACTTTTGGGCGAGAGTTTGATTTTTCAAGACCATTTTTCGAGCAGTTTCGAGAGATGCAGCTTGTTGTGCCTCGGATTGCGCTTCTTACGAAAAATAGCGTTCGATCGGAGTATACGAATCATTCAAATAACAATAAGGACTGTTATCTGAGCTTTTCGGTTATGAACTCGGAGAATATTCTGTATTCGACGAATGTGTGGAATGAGTCAAAAGATTGTGTTGATTGTTATATTATTCGATATCAGAATAATTTGTTGTATGAGTGCGTGGATTGTGATAAGTGCTATCAGTGTCAGTTCGGGTGGATGCTACGGGACTCTACGAACTGCTACTATTCGTTCGATTGTAGGGGATGTTCGAATTGTTTTTTATGCTACAACTTGCGGAATAAGCAGTACTGTATTTTGAATACGCAGTATACGAAGGAAGAGTATTTACAGAGATTAGAAGAGTACAGATTAGGTTCTTATGCAGCTCGAGAGAAATTGTATGAAGAGTGGAGAGCGATGATACGAGATAAGGCTCTGCATAAGTACGCTGTTATTGAGAAGTCGGTGAATTCTTCGGGGAACATGCTAACAAACGCAAAGAACACACACCATTCTTTTGAGGCGCATGAGATTGAAGATTCGAAGTATGGGGTTATTGTGCCTGATGTAAAAGATTCGATGGACATTTACCATGTTGGATTTTCTTGTCAGTTATTGTACGAATCTGATGCGCTTATTAACTCTTATATGGTTCGTTTTTCTCATTTGAGTTATCATAATTCAGATTTGGAGTATTGTGATAGTTGTCATAACTCGGAGCATTTATTTGGGTGCGTTGGTTTACGGCAGAAGAAGTACTGCGTTTTTAACAAACAGTATGAGCCAGAGGAATATGGTGGGTTAAGGAAGAAAATTGTAGATTACACAAAAGGGACAGGTGAGTATGGGGAATTTTTTCCGATGAGTTTGTCCCCTTTTGGATATAACGAGACACAGGCGCAGGTCTACATGCCAATGAATAAGGAAGAAGTCGCAGCGAAAGGTTGGGCATGGGAAGATGCGAATGTTGGTAGTTTCGGGAAAGAGACAATCGTGTTTCAAAATGTGCCGGATAAAATACAGGATGTAGCCGATTCGATTTTGCAGGAGGTACTTGTGTGCAAGGAGTGCAAGCGGAATTTTAATATTGTGAAACCGGAGTTAGATTTTTATCGGTCGCAGTACGTTCCTATTCCACGATTGTGTCCGCATTGTCGATATTTGAGGAAGATTCAGATGAGGTTGCCTAGGAAGCTGTGGAAGAGGAGATGCGGGTGTCAGAATCAAGAATTTGGAGGTGAGAACCAGGGAGGGAAAGGATACAGAAATACAACAGAGCATTTTCATAAGGAAGAAGTGTGCCCGAATGAGTTTATGAGCGCGTATAAATCTGGGAGGCCTGAAGCTGTGTACTGCGAGACTTGTTACCAGGCTGAAGTTAGTTAGGATGTTTTCATAGTTCGTTCTATGAGGTGTATTTCGATGTCTCGTTATTTTATGCCGAGAGTCGGAGCCCCGAAGAGAGCGTCGGGGTTGTGGGGTTTGTTATCAGGCGGAGGTCGCGTAGAAAGATATAAGTAATAAATTACATCTCAACGTTATGTTTTGTTGAAGCGGAATTTTACATTCACTCTCGTAACTATCTCTAACGCGGTTTGACAGGAGAGGTAGATCGTGCATGATTGGCGGTAGGTATTTTTTGAGTTAGGTACGTTGTGAATTTACTACGAGGGGGAGAAGGAGGTTCTGATGCAAACGTGGGTGGGTGTGGTTTTGAGGAAAAAGGAGGGTTCAGATAGAATTCTTCTTTTCGCGCCTCGGAATTCTAAGGAGCCGCAAGAAAAATGGCTCTTTGGTTTACCCGGGGAGAGAGCTTTACCACGAGAAGAGCCTTCTCGTGCCTCAGTGCGGATCATGAAGACTCTTTATGGGGCAATCGTTGATCCGGTTG
>CAZGST010000017.1:5305-9810 GCA_964528655.1 uncultured Candidatus Saccharibacteria bacterium | reverse complement strand
CCGGTTGGGGATGTTTTTTACAGCGAGGTTGTCCCGGATAAATTTCCTCACCATAGCCCGAATTTTTTTCAAGTGGTAATAGTGGAAAAGACTTCGGGGGGATCACTTGAATTTGATCCGAAATTGGGGATTTCAAAGTGGTGTTCTCCAGAGGAGGTTGAGACTTTGTATAAACAAGGTCGAATTTCTCCTAAGCACATAGAGATTATCGTGAGGTATTTTGAAGAGGTTTTGGGGGAGAAGTTGGTATGGTTCAAGCGGTCGTGAGGGGCGGCCGTTTTTTATTTTTTGACTTTTTGGGGGAGAGATGTTTTTATTGAGTACTTCTTTGAAAATAACATAATTGCTTTTTACCTTTTTTGAGGGAACTAACCATGAAGAAGATTGCGACGCTGTACCTGTTGATTCCGAAAAGGCTCATATTGCCTTAATCTCGTTTGGACATAATAGTACTGAGATTGAGGTGGATACGCTCAGAGGACAGTGGAGAGCGCATTGTGATATTTATGAGTCCCCCACTGTTCACACTTTGAAAGTGGGACCGAAGGATTCGGTTCTAAAAAAAATGGGGGTAAGTTTCCGGCGCATGGTTCGTTTTGGGCCAATGCCGAGAGCTGGGGCAATCGCAGAGCCTTTTTTTGTCCAATCGAGGGATTGGATCGAAGTGAAGGCGGAAATTTTTCCAGAAGAGGGAGGGGGAGTTTTGAGACTGGAAAAATCTTCGTTTGGGAAATTTTTTCGAATTTTATGTTGCAGGAAGCATGAGATGGGGGACGGGGCGTCTCCGCGTTCTTACAAAGGAATTTTTTTTAAGGTTGTTTTGAATGATGAGATCGAGGCTCGCCGGTTATATAACGAGCTTGGGAGGTATGTGAAGAAGGGCGGATATGAGGTTCTTTATAGGTTTCCGAAAAAAACTTATGAAGAGTTCATGAAGGAAGACAAGGACAAGCTTCCTTATAATGGGGTATTGCAAGCGATCTTTTGGCCAGCTAGGAAAGCTCGGCCAATTTTTTTACTCTAAAAACCCCAGCATAGCTGGGGTGTACGTTTGAAGGCAACACCCTTATCTGCTTTCTTTCTGCTTGAATGTTCATGAAGACTTCGGGAATTGAGTTGTGTATCTTATTCTTTTTCACCACTAGTGAGGTTATTCTTTGTACAAGTGTCTTAGCCGGCGATTCAGCCGGCTCCCTTTAAAACCACCGGACTGAGGTCCGGTGGTCGATTACTAGCTTCTTATTTTATTCCCTAACCGAGTTATGATTACAAACCCAATGGCCCAAGCAAATGGGAGCCAGAAAGGAACTCCGAAGAGAGAGGCGTTTCCCCATGTTTTCTGTCTTCCGATGAGTCCTAAAATTACTTCAATAAAGAGGAGAAGCTCTTTTTTGTGGTGTTTTATAAGGAGAATAATAAAGGAGAAGACTATGATGAGGATTGTAAGGAATAGTTCTGTTGGGCGCAGGTATGTTTGAATGACAAAGAAGATTATAAAGAGAGCGAAGGGTTTGGTTAGTTCTTTTGTCATATTTTTATTATAGCTTTGTTTCTTCATACTCTTAGTTCTTAGTGTCAAGTATGAACGTCACAAAAAACAGGTATAATCGTATTATCTATGGCGCCTTCAAGTGCATTTGATAGTACAAGCGAAGATCCGAGAGTTCTTATGCGACTTGCTAGAGAGGGCAATAAGCAGGCGTTTTCAAAAGTATATCAGCTTTATTTTATGCCTATTTATCGCTATGTATTTTTTCGTGTAAGAGAAGAGGCTCTTACGGAGGATATTGTGCAAACTGTTTTTTTGAAAGTCTATCAGTCGCTTTCTAGGTTTGAAGATAGGAACGTCTCCCCTCTTGCGTATTTTTTTACAGTGGCTAGAAACGCTCTTACTGATTACTGGCGGAAGGAAAAGGAGGTGTTGTTCTTTTATAATGAGGATGGGGTGCCTTCACATGACGTTCCGGATTTGAATAAGGGACCGGAGGAGGCTGCAATACACAAGGAGGTAATGGGCAAGGTGTATGATGCATTCAATGAGCTTACGGAAGACCAGAGAGAGGTGTTGGTACTTCGGTTTGTGAATGAGTTTTCTTATGAGGAGATTGCGAAAGTTCTGGGAAAGTCAGAAGATGCTGTGAGACAGCTGCAGTCGAGGGCCCTTAAGGCGATTCGTTCGAGTAAGAAGTGGGAAGACACATAGTTTTCAAAGAGTCAATTTTGTTTTATGGATGCGTTTTTAGTAACAATTTTTTTTAATTCCTGTATTATTTTATGAGTTCAGAACATATTGATTTTTCAGAAGATAAGCTTGCAGAGCAAATTTTGAAGCTCTCTTCAGAGGGATTTTCTGATAAGGAGATTCTTTTACAATTGCAGAATAGTGATCCTGGATCAGAGAGGATGGTTGAGGTTATGAGGTTTTTTTCTTCAGGAAAAAAGAGCATAAAGCCAACAGAGGAGATTTTTTCGCGAGTTCTCTCTCGAATTGATAATCCGACTTCCCTTGTCACAAATTCGATTCTGATACGTCTTTTTATATGGAGAAGCTCAAAAGGGCGTTTGGTTTTTCGATTCTTGCGTCAGATGTATGTAAGGGTGTCTCATTGGATCAGGGTGGTGTGGAAGTTTATTCGACAAGCTATATATGGGTAAGGAGATTTCATTAGTCCTGAGATCTTTCGTGTGAGAAAAATATGAGTATGGTTTTTCAGTTGGTTAGGAAGAGATCGTTTATTTTTTTGGGGGCAGTACTTGCTCTTTTCGGGGTCTTTTTTGCGGCCCAGTCGATTTTAGCGCAAGTTGTTCCAACGGTTCAGTTTTCGGTTACGAGTCCGTCTATTCTCGAGTCTGTATCCTCGGGAAGTTTGGAGGTTGTGCTTTCCGCTACTTCTTCGGAGGAGGTAAGCGTGGAGTATTCGGTACTTGTAGGCTCTACTGCGACAGGCGGGGGAGTTGATTACACGCTCTTGAATGGAACAGCAACGATTCCAGTAGGGAGCACATCAACTTCGGTTCCTTTTACGATTGTGAATGATGTGATAGATGAGGTGGATGAAACTGTCATTGTTAAGCTTTCCGAAGCTGAACATGCAGTACTTGGGGCTTTTGATCAGCACACGCTTACAATCCTTGATGATGATGGGGTGCCTTCAGTGCAGTTTGCGCTTTTAGCCTCTAGTCAAAACGAAGCTTCTTCAGGCGTGGATTTGTTACTTCAGCTTTCCAGTGTTTCAGGGTTACCGGTTACTGTGCAGTATGCGGTGTCTTCTGGAACTGCGACAGGCGGGGAAGTTGATTACACGCTCTTGAATGGAACAGCAACGATTCCAGTAGGCGCTACATCATCAACGATTCCGATCAGTATTGTGAATGATGTTATTGATGAGTCTAATGAGCTTGTGGTTTTGGGGCTTTCTTTGCCTCTGAACGCAACCCTTGGAAGTGTCGTGCAACACGCTCTTACTATTCTTGACAATGACCCAACGCCGCCTGGTATTCCGGGGAAGGGCTTTTGTAAGGATATTTCGGAGAGAGTTGAGGATATAAGGGATGATAGGAGGAAGAATAAAGATAATTTGTTAGAGGACCTTGAAGAGGCGCTCCAGAAGCTTGATGAAAGGCTTGATAAGTGGACAGAGAAGGATGCTTCGGGAGATCCGGATTCAGTTAGCAAAAAGTGGGAGGAGAAGTTCCTGAAGTGGGAGGATAGGGCAGATACTCCTGCAGAGAGCCTGGCAGTAGCGAATTTTGAGACGGCGGTAAGGGCGGCAGTGCATGCTAGAAAGACAGCGGCAAATAACGCCAATGAAGATTATGCAGAAGCGTTGCAAGATGTCTATGATTCTTTCGTAGCTTCTACTACTCTTATTGTTGATGCTTATAATGCTTCGCTTGAGACGGCTCTCTCAAAGGCCCTTACAGATTGCGCGAATGGGGTGGATCCCAAAGTTGTGCATGACACTCTTTATGAGACACTTCGTTTGATTCAAGAGAAGTTTCATCATGACAGGAAAGCGCTTGGAACACTTCAGAACGCGATGAAGCCTTATATGGAAGACAGGAAAGAAGCGATTGGGATAGCTTGGAAGACGTACAAGGAGGCTATAAAACAAGCGCGGACTACTCTTCGGGCAGCGTTTGGGATGAGACCGCTTTCGGATTTGGATGATGATGATGAAGATGATGACGACTAACTTGTAGTCACTACTCACCCCGGCGGAATAGCGCCGGGGTGAGGGTTTTACCCTAGAGTTTTTATGAAGAGAAGTTATTTTGTAATGGGTGCTGCAGCGCTACTTATTGTAGGTATTTTGTTTTTTTCTCGTGGTTCTTTTCGTGTGGAGAAGGAGAACAAGTTGTTTGTAGACAATGTAGAGGTTCCCCAACTTCAGGTTCAATCCTACAGTGTGAAGGAGAGCGTGCTTCAAGATGAAGTTCTTCTTGTAAAAGATTTCCAATTACCACGCGTTTTGAATCATCCAAATTCTAACGCAGGGGATAAG
>CAZGST010000017.1:4912-5295 GCA_964528655.1 uncultured Candidatus Saccharibacteria bacterium | reverse complement strand
ATGAGGTGCTTAGGAGGGAATCTGAAGAGGCTTTGTCGGGATTTCAAACGGAGATAAAGGGTGTTTCATCGGATCAGGGGTCTCAGGGAGAGAATACGCTTACAATCCGGTATGAAGTTTTGTATCTTACAGAAGACCTTCTCAGTATAAAGTTCGTATTTTCTTCGTACACAGTAGGTGCAGCGCATCCTTTTACTTATGTATCCACGGTTAACTATGATTTTCGGGAGAAAAGGAGGTTGGGGCTTTCTGATTTTTTTCTGAAGGATTCTGATTATTTGCGAGTGTTGTCCGTTATTTCAAGAGATAAGCTCTCTTTTGTGCTCAAAGATGATTTTTCAGAACTTGAAAGTTGGATAGAAACAGGGACGGCACCTAGGAAT
>CAZGST010000017.1:4109-4902 GCA_964528655.1 uncultured Candidatus Saccharibacteria bacterium | reverse complement strand
TTCGTACAATTTAAACGTAATGACACGAAAATATCGACCATCACGACCTTGCACCACCGTATGACGGAGGTGTCGCGCCTCTTGGGACAGGGGCTCTTCTCGAAGGATTTTTACCATAGGGTTTATTCTAAAAGGGATCGAGGTTTTTTCATGGGGATAATCTGAAGAAGAAGGGAGAGGATAGAAAACGGAGATCAAAGACAGAGCCCTGGGAGAAGAAAAAGAAATAGAGAAGGGGTCAGTTTGATTTTTTTTCTGACGCAAGTTTCGTGAGAATTGATTTTATTTTTGTTAGCTCCGTCTCGTTCAGTATGGAAAGGGAGAAGGTATTTTTGTTGTATTTTTTGAGACTCGAGATTTTCTTCTTTTGATCCTTTTCACTCATCTCGTCACTTTTGCTGAGGAAGACATACTCCTTTTTTTTCAAAAGTTCAGGGTTGTATTCTTTCAATTCGTTCCTGATTGTTTTGTAGTCTTTGACAGGGGATTTGCTTTCGGATGAGATGAGGTGAAAGAGAACGTTTGTGCGTTCGATGTGACGGAGGAATTTAACGCCTAGGCCTTTTCCGGATGAGGCGCCTTCGATGAGGCCTGGTATGTCAGCGATTACAAGCCCTCCGTAGTAGACTCCTAAGTTTGGCTCAAGGGTTGTGAAGGGGTAGTTCGCAACTTTTGCCTTGGCGCTTGTGAGTTCGTTTAACAGGGTTGATTTGCCGGCATTTGGCAGGCCGATTAGCCCGATGTCCGCGATAAGCTTCAGTTCGAGTCGGAGGGTTTTACCTTCTCCTTTTGT
>CAZGST010000017.1:0-4099 GCA_964528655.1 uncultured Candidatus Saccharibacteria bacterium | reverse complement strand
TTTTGTGCCCTCTTCAAATTCTTTCGGGGTGGTGTTTCTCGGGGAACGGAAGTGGAAGTTTCCTTTGCCGCCACGACCGCCTTTCGCGAGAAGAACGCGTTCGTTTATTTTTGTGATTTCAGTTGTTGCACCAGTTTCTCTGTCGTGAATAACGGTACCTACCGGAACTTTCAGAATCAGGTCTTCGCTATTTGTACCGTCTCGGAATTGACTTCTGCCATCTTCACCGTTTTTTGCTTCCGCGGTTTTTTTGAATCTGAACTGGCGGAGAGCACCGAGGTCTGTCACTCCTTCGAAGTAAACACTTCCTCCCTCTCCGCCTTTTGCGCCTGTGGGGCCTAGTTCCATCAGGTTTTTGTTGAAGGCAACCGCGCCTTTGCCTCCATCACCGGCTTTTATTTTTATTGTTATGTCGTCGATCAGCATTTTGATAAGTATTGATTATTGAAGGGCAAGTGGCAAGTATCGCGAGGGGGAAGTGTAGGATTTGTGAGGTACTTTGACAGTTTTTCGTTTCAGGTGTATAATATTATAGTAACATGATAATACGCCAGAAAATTGTGGAACGGCGTATTTTTGTTCACTAAAGGGACGAGATAATATTTTTGCGCATATGATGTTATTTTTTGTAGGGATTGTTGAGATGATTATTGTGACTGTCTGGACCAAGATGGTTTCTGATACTCAGGTTGTTGCAAGCGGAGTCGTAACCATGGTGAATATTCTCATCTGGTACTATGTGCTTGAGACAATCGTAAATGATATTGGTAACTGGCAGCTTGTAGCTTTATATGCTGTGGGTTGTGCAGTTGGCACCGTTATTACCACATTTTATTTCAAGAAGAGAGAGATGCGTGAAAAAAAGCAGATTGCATAAATAATCATGGACAGTGATCCTCGTAGTACCTAACCACCTCGACAGAGCGTCGAGGTGGTTAGTTTTTCAGAGGGTGCATAACAGGTATTATTTTTTTGACTTTTGATGTTATTTTCTGGTTGAATAGGAGGAGCCCGTTTTTTGTGGAAACTTTTTGTGAGGTGATACGATGGATCCGAAAAAATTCGAGTTGAAATCTCTGGTCACTTTTGACCCGGGGTTTTCAGAAACCTTCAAACCCGGAATTTTTGAAGTCACGGGGGTGTCCAATTTTTTGATTTGGCTTCGAGGTGGGGATGCTGTCCCTCCGATTCAACTCCGGAGGCTGCCGGGCGAGATTGATCGTTCAGTTGTGCTTCCCGAGTTACGGAAAGATGATTTTTTTGTAGGGAGTAGCAAACCACAGCCTCCGGTTTGGATTTTGTATGAGGGGAGCTGGAGGATGGCAGTTCTTATGAAGTCGTACCCTGATTCGAAGAGAGAAGTTTTTTTTCGGATCGTTGAAAGTGGTTTTAACTCGAAGAAGGGGTCACTACTTTTACAGAGTTACAATTTATGGTCCAGAAAGGAAAAGTAGGTGGCCTAAATTTTTTTTAAGCATAGACAGTCGGAGGGACTGGCTATGCTTTTTATTTTTGGTTTCATGGTTATGTATAATTTTTTGATGTTTTTGATTATTCTTGTTTGGTATACTTTTTCATATGGTGAAAATACAAAGCGTGAAGGCGAGGGAGATTTTGGATTCGCGGGATGATCCTACGGTTGAGGTGGAGCTTGTGCTTCAGGATGGTTCGTTTGGCCGGGCTTCTGTGCCTTCGGGGGCATCTACTGGAGCATATGAAGCGGTTGAGCTTCGAGATAATGAGACACGATACGGAGGAAAAGGAGTGATGAGGGCGGTAGGTCATGTGAACACAGAAATAGCACACGCTGTTGTGGGGAAAGATTTTGATCAGAGGACGTTTGATTTGAACCTTATTCAACTTGACGGCACATCAAACAAGGCACGATTTGGAGCGAATGCAATTTTGGGAGTTTCAATGGCGTTCGCAAGAGCTTCTGCAGAGTCTATGAAGATGCCGCTTTATAGATATTTCCAAGAGATGCATGGGCATAGCGTGTTAGAACTTCCAGTTCCTTTGATGAACGTGTTAAATGGCGGAAAGCACGCCCTGAACTCCACTGATATTCAGGAATTTATGATTGTGCCACTTGGTGCGCCGAATGTACGAGAGGCGATACGATATGGCGATGAGATCTTTGATGCGCTTCGAAAGATCTTATTTGGTTTGAATTTGAACACCGCTGTGGGGGATGAGGGTGGTTTCGCGCCTGCACTTCCTACAAATGAGCGAGGCATGGAACTTCTTCTTCAAGCGATACAAGAAGCCCATTATGTGCCAGGAAGAGACGTCGCAATCGCGATTGATGTTGCGGCATCGGAGTTATTCCACGAAGACAAGTATCAATTTACTACCGAAGGGAGAAGTCTTAGTTCGTTAGAAATGATGGATTTGTATGCGGAGTGGATTTCTCGATATCCTTTGGTTTCGCTTGAGGACGGGCTTCATGAAGATGACTGGGAGGGGTGGGAGGTTCTTACTCGGAAGTTTGGAGACAAAGTACAGATTGTTGGAGATGATTTTTTTGTTACGAACGTGGAACGCTTGCGAAAAGGAATTGAACGTAAAGCAGCAAATTCGATTCTTGTTAAGTTGAATCAGATCGGGACAGTGAGTGAGACGATTGATGCGGTCCGAATGGCGCAGGAATCAGGATTCACTGCTGTCATCTCTCATCGTTCAGGGGAAACTGAAGACGTAATGATTGCAGATCTAGCTGTGGGAGTAGGCGCAGGGCAGATAAAAACAGGTTCTCCATGCCGAGGAGAGCGAGTGGCAAAGTATAATCAGCTACTTCGGATTGAAGAGGAGTTGGGAAGTGGGGCGGTATTTGCGGGGAAGAAAGCATTCAAAAGTTTTTCTTTCTAGCTTGGTGTTTTGTTCTCTTGTATTTTGGTGGGTTGCTTTTATGGGTGTATTTTGGTATAATTTCAAACGAATCGTAAGTGTCTCAATCGATAGTGTGCTTCTTCGTAGAGCCATGTAGATAGAGTTAAAAAAGGAGTTCAAATTTTTATGGATTCCTAGAGGTCGCCTTACGAATAGATTTCTGTACAAGGTTGTACTCAAATCTAATACAATATGGGAAATAGATTGTATATTGGTGGACTTCCATACTCTACCACTGAAGAAGCTCTTTCCGCTCATTTTGCCCAGGCTGGTGCAGTCACAAATGTGATGATTGTAAAAGACAAGCAAACCCGTCAGTCTCGAGGATTTGGTTTCGTTGAGATGGCAGACGGTAGCGCGGCAGAAAAAGCAATCGAAATGTTCAATGGGCAGGAGTTTGAGGGAAGAACGCTTACAGTGAGCGAGGCTCGTCCTCTTGAGCCCCGTGATTCTCGTCCGAGAGGAAGAGATGACAGAGGGGGTGATCGGGGAGGGTACAACAGCAAGCGCTGGTAAGATCGAACCAAAGAATAGAAAGCCGTTCCATAATCCTTGGGTTTGGGCGGCTTTCTTCTTTGGGGGTTGGAAAGTGATTCAGGTGATTCAGTGATTATTTGTTAATTATTCAATCATCTAATTACAGAGACTATGAACACAAAAATTATTGCGACAATTGGACCTCATAGTGAAAAACCAGAGGTTTTTTTCAAACTTGTGGAAGCTGGCGTAGATATTGTGAGGGTGAATTTTTCGCACGCTACATTTCCGCAGTTTTCTCGAGTGAGAAAGTTAGTCAACCAAGCTTCTAAGAAGTTCAAAAGAAAGATCTATCTGATGCAGGACTTGTGTGGTCCGAGAATGAGGGTGGGGAAGCTACCTGAGGAAGGAGTTCCAATGAACGAGGGATCGGTTCATGTGTTTTGTTTTCATAAGGACGGAGAAAAAGACGCTGGTATAATTTCGATCAACGACCCGTATCTTCATCTTGATATAAAAAAGGGTGAGCCGCTTTATCTTTCAAACGGAGACATTGAGCTTGTGGTTACGAAGCTTCAATCGAGGCATATAACGGCAAGGGTTGTGCGGGGAGGAGTATTGTTCTCGAATAAAGCCATAAACGTTCCGAGAACGAATCTTAGAAGAAGCGGACTTACGACGAAAGACATAAAAGATGCGAAGTTTGCAATCCGGGAGGGGGTTCATATTATTG
>CAZGST010000016.1:0-18108 GCA_964528655.1 uncultured Candidatus Saccharibacteria bacterium | reverse complement strand
GTTGAGGAGCTGGAAAAAGAACTTGACGGAAAAGCAAAAATTTTCGTTCTCAACATTGAGACAAATCCAAAACTAGCGGACAAATTTACAGTGTTGAGTTTGCCGACATTCGCAATTTATAAGGACGGCAAACGAGTAAAAACATTGGTAGGTATTCAGAGAAAAGAAGATTTAGTTTCTCTTTTGGGCTAGTTTTGGATTTGGTTTTGCGGCGCGCCAGTTTTACTGGCACGAATTTCGGCGGCGAAGCGAGGGCGGGCGGGAATTCATTTTCCCCACACCCCTTTTTCTGCCCGCCCGCCCGAGCGCATTTCAGAAGCGTTAGGCCGCGCGTAGCGCGGCCGTCTATCGGTTTTTAGAGATTTTTGCTAAAATAGGTTCGAGCGTGGTTGTAAAGCCACACAAGAAATGCGTGATTGGTTATTGGTCGAGGTTATATAGTTCATCTTTGCCCATGGCAAAAATTTACTCTAAGGCTTTCTTTGATTCACGAATTGTTCCTGTTGAAGAGGCGCAACTCAGTGTGGCTAGTTCGGCAATTCTCTATGGGCTAAGTGTTTACACGGTGTTTCCTATCTGTATTACACAAAGCGGAAAAGTGGCTTTTCGACTTTCTGATCACTTTCGAAGAATGCTTGATTCGGCTCGGATTATTGGTATCGATACTTTTGAGCAGAAGTGGACATAAGATAGATTTCGGAACGCTCTCAAGGAGCTTGTTGCTTCCAATACATTCTCTGAAGATGTGTTCGTGCGGGCAACAGTACACGTAAATGAACTTGTGCCTGGTACACGCTCACGGGGCCTATCAACTATTCTCAGTATGTTTCTTTATGAAGCGAGACCTATCGTGCCACAGGACGGAGCACGACTCAAAACCAGTGTGTGGAGACGCGTGCCGGATTATGCGATCCCCTCTCGAGCTAAGGTAAACGGGGCTTATGTGAACTCAGTTCTTGCAAAGCAGGATGCAATTGATAGTGGGTATGATGATTGTATATTTTTGGACACATCAGGACATGTGTGCGAACTCTCTGCTGCAAATATTTTTCTTGTTCGTAACGGGGTTCTTATTACGCCTGGAGCGTCATCTGATATTCTTGAGGGTATCAATCGGCGTACGATTCTGGAGATTGCACGAGATATGGGTATTGCCACAGAAGAACGAACAGTTGACCTTACGGAACTTTACGTGGCTGATGAGGTGTTTGCATGTGGCACATCAACATTTATCGCTTTTGTAAAAGAGGTGGATAGGCGAGTGATTGGGAGCGGAATCATGGGGCCTATCACAAAAGTACTGCGCGAAAAGCATGCGGTAGTACTTCATGGGAGAGATGAGAAGTACCGGGATTTACTTACGAAACTTTGATCTTTTTCTGATGATGTTATATTGTCTACATATGAGATTTGTTAGAAGTCGTTATCAATACGTTTTTGCGACTCAGACTTCCATGATGATGGATTTGATGCTCCCCATTTGACGGAGGTTTTTTCTTTTTTTAATTATGAACCTCCGCAAGGAGGCTTTTTGTTTTTCGGGTTGCTAGGAAACGTTACGAAATTATATGAGTCACAGCACTATTACCATCACGACAGATTTTGGAGACAGCTTTGCTTCATCTCAACTAAGGTTGGTGTTATCTACTCTTCGCTTTCAGGGGGATGTTATTGAGAACCATTCAGTACTCCCCTACTCAATCGTAGAGGGGGCGTTTCAGATGCTCACACTTTCCAAGTACTCACCGCCAAACACCGTGCATCTCGGTGTGATTGATCCGGGTGTAGGGAGTAGTAGGAGAGGAGTTATTATTCAGACACAAAATTTCTACTTCGTGGGACCGGATAATGGGCTGCTTTATCCTGCCGCTTCCCATGACACGATTTTGACTGCGTGGAGAATCCAAGAGTCAAAGATCAGTACGGAGGTGTCTCGAACGTTTCATGGGAGAGATGTCTTTGTCAAAGTAGCTGCGAGTCTTTCTCATGGAGGTTCGCCTTATGAGATAAACGCGGTTCCACTTGATATTTCTACTTTGGAGGTCGTTCATTTTTTGTCCGGGCAGGTGGTTCACATTGATGCCTATGGGAATGTAAAAATATACTGGACGCAGAGAATACGAAGCGGGGACACGCTTCGAGTTACGCATAAGGGTAGGTCATACACTCTTCCCGTAGTACAAACTTTCTCTGAGGTGCCGAAAGGATTGCTTCTCGCTCTTTTGGGTAGTAGTGGAACGTTAGAGGTTGCGGTGAATTTGGGAAATGCGGCCCAGCATCTTCATGCTTCCGTATCTGATGTGCTAGATATTCAGACCGAGGAATTATCTTGAGGTTTTGAGGCGAGATTCTCTTTCGTCACTTGGAAAACAGGAATATTATGCGTCTAATTTCCCCCCAAGTTTGTTCAGAATATCTACCTTCAGGATATCTGATTGGAATGTGTAGGTAATTTTTTTATTCGTAATGAAACGCTCTTCCGCAAGCGAGATCAGCTTTGTAACAAGATCAACTCCGGAGACTCCCATCTTTCTCCAGTTGTGATCATATAGACCTCCTGGGAGTGTGTTTACTTCATTTACGTATACTTTCCTTGTCTCGTTATTGATCAAGAAATCAATACGTGCTATCCCCTCGCAGTTAAGAACATGGTATGTTTTTTCACCAAGGTTTTTTACTTCTCTTGTTAGCTCTTCCCCAATTTGGGCTGGGATCTCGCTATATTCACTATTTACTCCTCCTCCTTTTTTATTCCCTGAAATATACTTATCTTGAAAATCAAAAAACTCTTTTTTGTTCAGTGGTCGCTCAATTCCTCCAAGCTGTAGAACTTCATTTCCCATTATGGGGAGTGTCACTTCGGTGAGATTTTCCACACTCTCCTCTACGAGTACTTTGTCGTCGTAGTGGAACGCAACCTCAATCGCATTTTCAAGTTCGTCTTCTTTTTTTACCTTTGTAATCGCTATACTTGAGCCAAGATGGACCGGCTTTACGAAAATAGGCCAGTGTAACTTTTTTATCTTCTCTTTCCAGTCTTTTTTGTTCATTTCCCAGTCTCTTCTCGTGCACCATGTATATGGAACAACGGAGACATGTTCGGCTTCCAGTATCTGCTTTGTGAGCACCTTGTCCATGGCGACTGTGGAGGCAAAGATGTCACATCCAACAAAAGGAACATTCGCCATGCGTAAGAGTCCCATAAGACTTCCATCTTCACCAAATGTGCCGTGGAGCGCGGGAAATACTACGTCAATCTTTATGTTCTTTGACTTTACTACACCAGGCCACACAATATGAAGCCCGTTATCAAATACGAGATGAATTTTTTTTTGTTTTTTCAACTGTTCGTTTGTATTTTCTTTTCTGAAATATTCAAAACTATTCATCTCCTTATCCGAATACCACGATCCGTCTTTTGCAATATAGACAGGCCACACCTCAAATCCGCCGCTTGCAATAAGGGACTTTATTATTGGGAAGTGAGCAGTGATGATCGATACATCATGTTCCGTGCTTTTTCCGCCGAATACAACTGCAATGTTTTTTTTCATTATATTATTCTAGCCCTAGAGGTACTGATCCGGCCAGTCATTCTGCAACAGTACCACATCCCCGCTTGCTGTGAGGTGTGGGAGGGCAGAAAGCATACTTAACGCATCATCGAACCATTTTATTTCTCCGCTATAGTTTGCTTCTCTTAATCCCTGCTCAATGTACGGTGTTACAGAGTTTTTCACAAGGATTACTTTTTCTATATTTGCCTCAGCTAGTCTCTTCCCGATTTCTCGGTGCATTGTTTCGGCCTTTTCTCCCATCTCTACTAGTCCTGGAGTTACGTAAAACCTCCTTTTTCCGACAAGGCCTTTTAGAAACTCTATTACCGCGAATACGCCGTCGGGATTTCCGTTATAGCTATCGTCAAGTATCGTAACATTATTACTATCGGTTCTTGGTTCTAAACGATGGTTAAATGCCCTTGTCTTGCTTATTCCTTTTTGAATCTGCTCTCCACTTAACCCTAAGCGGGCGCCGATATCCGCCGCAACAGCAAGCGGACCCACCTGATGCAGTCCTACTAGCTTTGAATTTATTTCTAACTTACTATTTTCTCCTACCAATTGAAATGAAGTGCCAGTAATATCTGTTTTGGGATTTTCTACTTTCCAATGCCCTGCACCTCTTCGGCTATAGAGAATGTGTTTTTCGCTCGCATTTTTCTTCGTTAGCTCGTTTTCACCGCTTACATACACCGGGTTATTACCAAGATACTGTCCAAGTTCGAAAATGGTTTTCATGGTTTCATTTAGGGTCTTGAACTTTTCTAAATGGGCTTCGTTGACTCCAGTAATAATGCCAATATCTGGTCTCACTATCTCACATAGCTTTTTGATATCCCCTATATAGTACTCTCCTAGTTCAAATATCAAGACCTCTTCGTCGCCTTTCAGCTTTTTTACAAATGCAGCAATCCCTAACGGTGTGTTGTAACTGTGCGGAGGAGCCGTGGCCTTCTTTGACTCTGATAGTACCGTACGAAGTATTTCGCGCATACTGGTTTTCCCGAAGCTGCCTGCGATGGCTATCTTTATGGCTTGGCTTTTTTCTAGCGCTTCTATGGTTCGTTTTAACAGAATGTATTCAATGGGTTTTTGTACGCAGGTGTGAGTTACGAATACAACAACAGGTATTCCATACGCAACGATATAAGGGGAGAGTAGTAGCACACATACTCCGAGGATGTATCCAGTAACAGGTGTTAATAGAACCGCTATCACTACCGCGCTTACGTAGGAGGCTATGAGCAGGGTCCAGGCACACAAGAGTAAAAAGAAGGTCTTTGACGTTAAAACTAGTTCTTTACGTTTTTCGACATCACGAAAATCTTTTACCTGTCTGAACCATATAAGGTATTTCCCTATTTCGTACTCAGTCGCTTGTAACATGTAGATCAGAGACCATACATACTTTGGATGATATGTTGAGAGTATTCTTTTTATCATGCAGTGATAAAGTCCTCTATTATTTTTGCTATTTCTTCTGTCTTCTCTTTGTGCACAAAGTGTCCTGCGTTCGGAATCACTGTTAGACGCGAACCTTGTATCAGGCGCGCTAATCTTTTTCCGTCATGTAACGGAGTCTCCATATCGTTTTCTCCCCAAACTATAAGAGTCGGGGTAGTGATGCGACTCGCACTTTCGGAGAGGTCTTCATTGATGGTTTTGAGAAAAGTTTCTTTAAGGGGACCAGCGTTTTCGTAGTCGTTCCCGGCTTTTGTGTACAGCTTTTTGCGTAGTGCTTTTCTCATAAACACAAAGGGAGGAATAAGCGTTATTACTTTTCCAATTTTTGCTAGGATGTTAAACGCAATGATTCGAGGAGTATTTCGTTTCGCGATTCCGGCGGAGGCAATGAGAACGGCTCTTCTTGCTCTAAATATCCTCATCGCAAGTCCTTTAATAATGACTCTCCCTCCAAATGAATGCCCTATAGCCGTGTCTACGTTTATATGTATTTTTTCAATAATATTTTCCACGCAGTCTACATACTCATACAGTCCCCATGCGTTTGGGGGCATTTCGCTTTTACCAAATCCAGGTAGGTCGATCCGAATGACCCGAAGCGAGTCGGAGAGTTTTCTAGTTAAAGAATCAAACGTGTGCAGGTTTTCTTTCCATCCATGCAGGAAGAGAATGACTCTTCCCTCTCCCTTATCTTCATACTCTATTGCTAGATTATTGATTATTATTTTCATTTTTTTGTTTTGCCTTCCTTTTATAACATATTAAATAATAATCAGACTCACGCAATGATCTGTCTCTTATGGTGCCTAGAGTAGGTGTTAGTATTTTGCTATAAAATTCTACGATCGTTCGATGTAATGGCACATTTATACTTGCTTATTTTTCAATAGAAAGGGTTGTTGGGGATTCCGGCGTCACGAAGAAGGCGCTTCATTACGTCTTTGTCCATACCAACAGCGGAGCCTAGAACTCCGGCACCAACAAAAGGAACATTCGCGAGCTTCAGGAGTCCTTGCACTGTTCCATCTTCTCCGAAAGGGCCGTGAAGTACGGGGAAAGCAACATCAATGTTCGCTTTTTCATTACCATTTATTTTTGTTATCTTTCCCCGCTATCAGGGAGGAGCGCGACTTCTTCTTTGTTCTCTGAGGTGAGCGAGGTTTGCTCATTACTTTTCGGTAGAGTTGCTCGACTATCCCCTAGAAACCACTTTCCGCTTTTGTTTATACCGATGAGAACGGGCTCGTATTTTTCTTTATCAATTGCCTCGTAGATACTTTTAGCTGATCGAATTGAGACCTCGTGTTCTGCTGATTTGCCGCCGAAGAGAATAGCGACACGGATTTTTTTGTTCATGGGTATATCTTATTACAATTGACAATTAATATAAAAGAAAGCAGAGGTGTTTTCTATCTGCTTTTTTTATTTTCTTTATTCAGTAACTTTAATGCTATCTTATTGGAACGATCGTTTTGATGGGGTAGCATGTTTGGTGGGGAGGGGGGTCGGTTGATTTTGAAAAATAAAAATCCGAGACACGATTAAAGCATATGATGCATCGTGGCTCGGATTCGACATGCCCTTACTGCGGGCGGGCGCTACGCGGTGTTGGTGATGCCGGCGCCGGTCGTGGTGATGCGGGTCGTCTTCACATTGGTGATGCGGGCGCGGTTGATGACGCTCGTCTTCATCCAAGTGATGATGCCGGTGATGATGGTCCTCATGGGGACCTCCCGGTTAGTGATTGAAAAACTTTTTTCTCCTCAATAGGTCCGCTCGCGCAGACCGACCAGAGGAGAAATTGCGTTTTTGCTCGTGCAAAGGACCGAGCTTTTTGACCGTAAAACTTATATGGGCAAAAGGCTTGGTCTTTCTTACGAGCATTCCCGGCTCAATTAACTATCTTTAGATTACAGGTTGAAAGAGGGGGTGTCAAATTGAAGAAAACGTAGAACTTTTATCCTCTTTTATCGATCGGAATTAAGAAGCAGAATTTTCCCTCAACCTGACGCGGAGTAGACTGATTTTAGTCTGCTCTTTTTTTTATTCCTCGTCTGCTTTGACTTAACTAGAACTTGACATATCTTTCTACTGTTTTCTTATATTTTGACAAGCTGTGGAGTTAGTTGTATGAGATAAATACGTTGTTTAACAAGAAAGGTACTTATATGCCTCAAAATCAGGTTGTTGAGAATGCCTCCGACCTGGTTCGGAGGCTGTTAGAATCGGTCGAGTACGACCAATTCTGCAGAGAGAAGTTGGGGCCCTTGAATCAAGAGGAGCTTCATTCTGAGCTTCTCCGTCTTTCTTTGCCGGCTTTGAGAGCTTTGGAAGAGAGCTTTACGCTGACAAGAAAGGAATTGTGTGGCTCTGGGACCTTTGGTGGGGCCTTCAGAGTTGATTTAAGGTCTCTTTCCGATCTGAAAGACCTTCTCAAGAAAGATGCGTATTTTGACTTGAGAGGGATAATTTTTACGGGGGATAAAATCTCTGTGTCTCCGAATGATGTTCAGAATATGGTCCAGGTGGGCTTCCGGGAGACACTTACCAAGGACTTTCTCGCACAAGGCGGTTTTTGGGATTTTGGAAAGAACGGTTTTTCGGTTGAGGAAATAACCGAAGAGCTGAACAAACTCTCTCTTAGAGCTCTCCTTTCTCTTTATGAGGCCTATATCAACACTCGCCGTGGTTGGTGGTCGGGTTATGAGCGTCTGGGTTTCACGGATGGGGAGCGTCCGAACGATGCTGTTCGGGCATTCCTGGAAATCGAGAGCGTTCTCAAAGGAGAAGAGATTGACCTCTTCCAAATGGTTCTGTGAGCCCGCTTGTAACAAACGGAGTTTGTGCTTGCGGGTTTTTTTATTTTCGTAAATTATACAAAAGTGTGTTGTAAAAAGAATGGGCGGTCCCAAGCTATTGAGCTATTACAACCCGGCCTGCTTGACAGAGTGTTTATTTATTGTTTTACAATTTGACACCTATTTGTATCAATTGTATAAGATAAAGGTTAATCCAAGAGTTTTTGCTTTTTTACAACGCTCTCGTTTCAAAGAAAGGAGCTGAGATGAGAGATTTTTTTAGGCAGTTTCGTTGGTTTCCAGCAGGGATGCTGGGAGTAATTTTTTTTCTTTCTGCTGGACCGGTTGGTTTTTCCCAGCAAACTAACCCGCAGGGAAAAAAGGACGTGGTGAAGCAGGAGACTCTCGTTCAGACGGCGACTGACTCGTCTTATTTTTCTTCTGTGGAGTCAATCCGGGATTCTATTGTGATCAAGATTCAAAAATTGATCGCGATTCAGGAAAAAATAGTTTCCGAGCTTAGGATTGATCGCGATCCTAGGCTTAGACGAGCTGAAATGGAGCTCTATGAACTGAAGCGGGAGCTCCATGAGGTGCGGAAGAAAAAGGACGATGCCCCTAGACCTTCCCGTCCGGGCACGCGGGAGGATGGGAGACCTTGCACATGAGACTCAACACAAGGATGTGGGGAGTCTCATTTTTATTTTCTGCTATTCGTCAGTTTGGGGATACGAATATGCGGAACTCGATCGGAATAGAAGCAGAGGAAACAAGGTTTCCCGACTGAAAACCTGGTTCCTTGGAGAAAGACGCTACTTTACTTTTTTGACCTTGGGGGGTAAGGTGTGTTATAATAGTAATTCACGCATATGCTGGAGACTCCCCCCTACAAACTTATCACGGCGGAAGATCTCTTTTCGGTTATCACCAAGAATCCTTCCCTTTACCACCTCGATCTTATGAGGCAGGCGTATGACTTTGCTTCCCGGGCTCATAAGGGGCAGAAACGAAAGACTGGAGAGGACTACATACATCACCCGCTTGCTGTTAGTTACCGCCTTGCCTCAATGCATTTTGATGAAGCAACGGTCATTGCCGGACTTCTCCATGATGTGCCCGAAGACACCAACATTTCTCTGAATGATATTCAGAGAAATTTTGGTTTAGAGGTGGCGAACCTTGTTGATGGGGTTACGAAATTAGGGAAACTGAGGTATCAGGGGGTTGATAGATACGCGGAAAACCTCCGGAAAATGTTCATCTCAATGGCGGAAGACGTGAGGGTCCTTTTTATCAAGTTTATTGATCGCATTCATAACCTGACAACACTTTCAATACTCCCCCCTGATAAGCAGAAGAGAATCGCGAGCGAGAGTTTGCAGATATACGCTCAGATCGCGCACAGGCTTGGCATTCGAGAAATTCGGACTGAGATGGAAGATCTTGCTTTCTCCTACCTTTTACCTACTGAATACGTAGAGACTAAAAAACTCTTTGAAGAAAGGATGCCGCTTGCGAACAAGAATGTTTCAGAAGCGGCGGAGCAGCTCCAGGAACACCTGAAGAAGGAGAAGGTTCCTTTCATCTCAATTCAGAGCCGAGTAAAGCACTTGTTCGCACTTTATCAGAAACTCCAGAGGCGAGAGATAGACAGAATCTATGATATTGTCGCCTTACGCGTTATTACGAAGACTGAAGGAGACTGCTACCGAACACTGGGCTCAATTCACGGACTCTGGAGACCTTTCCCTGATCGGTTGAAAGATTTCATCGCGATACCAAAACCGAACGGATACCAGTCGATTCACACAACAGTCTTTATGCCAAATGGATCTCCCTTGGAATGTCAGATAAGAACTGAAGAGATGCACGAGAACGCGGAGTTTGGTATCGCGGCCCACTTTATTTACAAGCATAAGGGCGGGGAGAGTACAAAGCACCTTGAGTGGCTGAAGAGACTTCAGGAGTGGCAGAAGGAGGTTGGAGATAATGATAAGTTCTTGGAAGCGATAAAGATGGATTTCTTCGAGGAACGTATCTTTGTCTTTACTCCGAGAGGAGACGCAATTGATTTACCGCTTGGGGCAACGCCGCTAGACTTCGCATATCACATTCATTCAGAAGTTGGTAATGGGTGTGTGGGGTCATATATCAACCAGGTATTGAAACCACTTCAAACACCTTTGAAAAACGGAGATGTGGTTGAGATTGTTGTTGATAAGAACAGAAAGCATCCTTCGGAGGAGTGGTTGAAGTTCACAAAGACCCATCAAGCTCAGGATCATATAAAGACCGCATTGAACAAAGAGAAGAGAAGCCTGATAGAGAGGTTGTTCTCAACCAAAAAGTAGTAGGGGTTTGTTTCCACTCTTGCCGTAAGTTGTGGGTTTTTTGTTCTTAGTTTATTGTTACTTACATATGAAACAGAGGATTCTTTCTGGAATACAGCCGAGCGGAGTATTGCATATTGGCAGTTACTTGGGAGCAATACAACCATGGGTCAGACATCAAAAAGAAAAAGGATTTGAGAGTATATTTTTTGTTGCTGATTTGCACGCAATAACGGTTCCTATGGAACCAAAAGCTCTTCATGAGAACACACGGTCAAATACCGCTTGGTACATTGCTTCTGGGATAGATCCCACACAATCCCCTATTTATGTTCAGTCTCATAACAAGGACAACGCTAACCTGGGTTGGATTTTGGGCTGCTTTACAAGCATTGGGCAGTTGAACCGCATGACCCAGTACAAAGATAAAAAGAGTAGGGTTGATTTTGTGAGTGGGGGGCTTTTTACCTACCCGGTTCTGATGGCGGCTGACATTCTGCTTTATGACGTTAACTTCGTGCCGGTTGGGGAAGATCAGAAACAGCACATGGAGCTGACGCAAGACATAGCAGAAAAATTCAATAAACGCTACGGAAATATTTTTGTAATACCCAAGTATATGCCAGCACCAAGCGCAGAGAGGGTAATGAGTTTGCAGGATCCGAAAAAGAAGATGAGCAAGAGCGTAAATGACCCAATGGGTACAATTGATCTCATTGATACGCCGGACACAATACGAAAGAAGATGCGTTCCGCGGTTACTGATTCAGGGAATGAGGTTCGGATGAGTAAAGATAAGCCCGCGATATCTAACCTAGTAAAGATCTACGTGAGTCTTTCAGGAAAGACTGAAAAAGAACTTGACACTGAATATTCCGGAAAAGGGTATAAAAAGTTCAAGGATGATTTGGCTGAGGTTATTGTTACTCACCTCTCACCAATTCAGGAGAAGTACAACGAGCTTCGAGAGTCCAAAAAGCTAGAGGGTATTCTGGAAGATGGGTTAGAGAGAGTAAAGAAAATTTCAAGTAAGAAGCTAGCAGAGGTAGAGAGCGTTGTGGGTTTGGGGTAGGAGGGGTCGTGCAGGCGGGAAGGTTCCATAACCTACGGATCTTTGGTACATTACATACCATGATTCAATGGCCAGAGCACCCTTTACGAGCGTTAACCCCTACAAGGAGCGATGTGTGGAAGATTCGTATCCTCTCATTTTTGGGAGCAGTCCTCCTTATTCGTTTTTTTGTTTGGTTTTTTCAGTCAGAACATGTAGGAGAGGCGTGGCTATACCTACCAATCGCAATTGCTTTTGTGTTCAAGTCTTTGCAGTGGGTCTATGAGTGGTTTTTTTATTCTTCGATGGAGACATCTCCTCCTTCAGAGGCCCCTTTGGGATTACGGGTTGATGTGCTAACTACCTTTGTCGAAGGAGCGGAGTCGGAGGAGATGGCTTCTAGAACCTTGAAATCTATCTCGCAGATCCGTTACCCTCATAATTCTTATCTGTGTGATGAGAGTGATAACCTATATATCCAAAATGTATGCCAAGAACTTGGTATAACTCGCCTCTCACGCCCGATTAAGGAGAGGTTCAAGGGTAAGGCGGATAACATAAACTCGGGACTTTCAAAAACATCTGGAGAGTTTGTGGCGATCCTTGACGCAGATCATGAACCGTCGCCATATTTTTTGGATGGAGTTCTGGGGTACTTTCGTGATCCGAATGTAGGCTTTGTTCAGTCAGTTCAAGGTTATTACAACCAAGGTGACAGTCTGGTCTCACGGGGAGCGGCGGAGCAGACTTACCAGTTCTACGGACCGCTTTTCCTTGGGGCGCATGGTCTTGAGACCGCGCAGACTATTGGAGCAAATTGCGTATTCCGACGAGCGGCACTAGATTCAATCGGAGGACATAAAGACGGAACAACTGAAGACAGGCATACGGCCATGCATCTGCATGCTAACGGCTGGAAGTCAGTTTATGTGCCTGAAATTTTGACGAGAGGTGTTGTTCCCTCGACAATTTCTTCTTACTACAAACAGCAGCTGAAATGGGCGTATGGGTGTTTCAAACTTTTATTTGAGCTCTATCCGAAACTTTTCTCTTCATTTTCTTTTTCTCAGAAGGTTTATTACGGGGCTTCCCCTCTTTATTATTTATGGGGCATAATTGTTTTCATTGATATTACTATTCCTGTAATCGCTCTTCTATTCGGATTTGTACCAATTACTATTACCGTTACTGAATTTTTGCTTATGTACTTACCGGTTTTGGGGATTGCTTTTTTCATCCGTCAGGCTGGGCAGAAGTTTCTTATTGACCCTCGCACAGAGGGCGGAGTCCATATTGTGGGGGGATTTCTTCGTACCGGGACGTGGTGGATCTACATAGTTGGTTTTTTTGACGCGTTATTTCGCATACCTGTGCACTATATCACGACGCCTAAGGCTCTCTTATTATCCAACGAGGTGAAGATTTCACTCATCAATGTTTTTGTCGCGGTACTTCTTCTTTTTGCGGTTTTCTTTGGACTATTTCGAGATTCAAACCCTTACGCGTATCTCATGGCTAGTTTCGCGTTTTTGAACGCGTGTGTCTTCGGGTTCACGGTCATTATTGCTCAGCGGAAGTTTCTCAGTCGCTTCTGTGCCGCATTTTCCTCGCTCGCACGCTTGTTATTATTTCGTCGAAGTGAGGCCGTAGAGGATGTTGCATAGCTATGTATAGTTTTATTTTGGGAGTTTTTCGGAAGTACGCTTTCTTCTTCGCGCTCGGGGTTGTTGTAGTAGCATTCTCTTTTTCATATGTTTTTTTTGCTAACGAGAAAGAGTACATGGACATATCAAAAACATTACCGAGCACGGGTGGTTTCTACTTAGGGTTCTACACTCCAGAGATTCAGACATTTATCCTACCATCTTCCACTCTTCATTCAGCAGAAACATTATTATCTGCTCCATTTCAGATTGTTTCCCTTTATGAAAGTTGGGGCGACGCGAGTCTTCCCCGATTCCCTCTTCAACTTTTACGTGATATCCGTTCTCGAGGATCCGTGCCACTCATTACGTGGGAGCCTTGGACACGCGGATTTTCACAGTACGCGAATGATCCCTTATTATCCCGAGATAAAAAGGTGTTTGCCGGGATTCTTTCGGGAAAGTTTGATCGGTATATAGAGGCGTACGCGGTAAAACTTCGGGAATTTGGGGAACCAGTACTGATTCGGTTTGCTCATGAACCTACTAATCCTCTCTACCCCTGGTCTTCGACTGGCGGAAATACCAGTGAAGAGTATGTCGCGGCTTGGAGGTACGTTTCTCAATATTTCGATGCACTCGGGGCTGTGAATGTAGGGTGGGTCTGGAACCCGTGGGAGGAGGAGAGCGCTCTCTCCTACTACCCTGGGGACGAGTTTGTTGATTGGATAGGGGTAACAGCCCTGAACTATGGGTACGCAGCACTTGATCAAAAATGGCATGAGTTCTCAGAGATATACCAACCATTCCACGACCTACTTGTACCACTTCAGAAACCAGTTCTGCTTGCGGAATTTGGATCGACTGCTTATGGAGGAAATAGGCAAGAGTGGTTATCAAATGCTTTCTTTTCTATTCAGAAGAGTTTTCCGGAGATTCGTTCAATTGTTTTCTTTATGAGTGATGACGACCAGAACTGGGCAACGTCTTTTAGGCCAGAGAATGGAGAGAAGACCATTCATTGGAGTTTCAAGTCTTCGTCTACGTTTCAGATGTTACGCGATTACCTGAAGGAGCCTCCTTTTTCAGAGAGACCTTTGCTTTCTTCATTTCCGAGTGGGAGCTCTTCCTTACCGAAATTCACTAGCTCGTCTTTTATACAAGGGAAGATGGGGGCGTTTACTCTTTCAGTAGATAACGAGCCCTTTTTTATCAAAGGAGTAGCGTACAATCCGGGGCATGACTGGAAGAATGGACACACACCGCTTACCCGCAGATACCTTGAGTCTGATTTTTCTCTGATAAAGAAGCTGGGAGCGAACACTATCCGGAGGTACGGGGTTAGCCCATACGACCGGAACGTGCTCATGGTTGCAGACGAGTACGGTTTGAAGGTTCTTTTTGGGTTTTGGTTCGATGAAAAGATTGACTACCTCACAGAGAGTGAGGTTCTGAAGAGTTATGAAGAAGAAGTTTTGGATACAGTCGAGAAGTACAGAGATCACCCCGCGATCTTGGCTTGGGTCCTCGGTAATGAAGTATGGGGACTTTTGAAGCATTCGTATTCTGAACCATATCTCACTCTTACCCGCGGGGCATACACTAGGTTTGTTGAGGGGTTGGCAAGAAAAGTTCAGGAGATCGATCCTCATCATCCAGTTTTCTCCGTGCATGAGCATGCTCTCGACTTGTCAGGCGCGCTTTTTGATTTCACACGGAATGCTCCTTCCCTTCATGGTATCGGGATAAACTCATACTATGAGTCTGATCTTATGGATTTGAACCATATTGCTTACGCGTTCAACGCGGGGAGACCTTATTTTATTTCGGAATTCGGACCTGATGGGTACTGGGACCCCGCGAGATCTCAGAGAACATCAGCTAACGATATTCTTGAGCCAGATTCTTCTGTAAAGTCGGAGCAGTATTCTTCAAGATGGGAGAAGTATGTTTCGAAGAATCGAGGTTACACCCTAGGAGGAGTTGCTTACGCGTGGCGTGATCGTTATGAAGGCACAGAGACATGGTTTGGACTAACTGACCTTATGGGAAGACTCAAACCTACATACTATTCCCTTCTCCAGACTTGGACTTCGTCTTCTGTTCCGGAATTACCGAGGGTTCAGAAAATAGTTCTTCCGGCGGAAGTATTCTTGCCTGATGTTAGGATTTCAGCCCACGTTGTTCTGGAAGAGAAATCTTCTAACGACCTAGAATTTACATGGAAAATCCTACGGGATGATCTTTTTGTCACAGACGAGGGGTCAATCTCACTTTATGGAGAGGGGGAGCGTATTCTTCTCCAGACACCAAAAGAAGAAGGTTTGTATAGGTTGTATGTTTCGGTTTCTGACGGAAAAGGAAATATGGATACAGCGAACGCGCCTTTCCGGATTGCTGGGTTTTCGGGGTATTGAGTTTGTGGAGAGAGGTAGCCCTCTACAAAAGAGGTCTATTTTGAAGGGCTCACTCCCATACTTTATGGGGTTGACTTCTATACTTTACTATGCTAAAGTGTCCTTATGAACGAATGGAATACTAGACTGAATAAAATATCAGGAGAAAACACGGATGACCTGTGTAGGGCCTTTCTTGCTCTCAGAAATGTTACGGAGGTAAGGAAGTTCTTGGGGGATTTACTCACGGAAGAGGAGGTTTTGGAGTTTGGAAAAAGGTGGCAGACAGCGCGAATGCTTTATCAGGGGGTTCCGTACACAAGCATTGTCACAGAGACGGGCCTCAGCTCAACTACAGTTGCGCGTGTGTCAAAGTGGCTCCAAAAAGGAGTTGGCGGATACAGGTTATTACTCGACAGAATGCATCATTCGCATACTCCCCTTTCGGTTGGGAGGGGTTTGCGTTCACAGATGTTTCACTAGACTCTCCATGAATTCAAACTTCTCCCTGCTAAGGGAGATTTTTTTCGGAGGTCGTTATGCACATTAAAAGGTTGTGGACTCGCTCTTTTGGTGGGGCGGGCCCGCATGATAGTGGGGGGTGGTACGCATACTACCACCTCCTTCATGCTTTTCATTGGAGGTTGCGATGATCTTTGATTTTCATCAATTTGATATCAACACCAGGATTTTGCCTACTTCAGTATACGGAAATGAGCCATACTTGGCACAATCCCTTGGGGGTGTTGTATCAGGGCAGGTTATTAGTGAGCTTCGTGTTCTCCTTGAGCGCTTTGTTTCTTTCTGCTCCGTAAAAAAACTGCCTCATGTCTTTTTTCGGATTGACGGTTTTTTTAATTCGGAGGGATTGCACGTGCTAGAAGTGAATGCTCGTTTTGTGGACGGGTGGGGCATTGCTCTCAACTTGTCTAGAGCTGCAAATATTTCTATTCCTCAAGAGCACTTGCTGTTTCCGGAACTATGGCACCTGCCCCAAGCACAAAAACTTTACAGAAATGAGTTCAATTTGCTTCGTCGAGAACTATCTTTTCTCGGTCTTCATTCGAAAGAGGTAGGCACAGGGGCACTAGGGAAAGGTTCTCCCGTGTATTGTTATGGGTTTGACTATCCGGAAAGGAACGAGGGAAATCTTCTTGTTCCTATATATGGGAAGGAACTCGACGACAAACTTATGCTTGCTCGATTTTCTTGGGAATGGCACGGGGTTCTCGTAAAAATTCCTCTGGGATACTACAAGACCCTGTGTGATTGGGAAGATGTTCCGAAAAATGCCATTTTCAAGTTCAGGGACAAGCATGGAACCGAGTCCATAAAAGCGCGGGGTAGTGTTTTCTATGAAGATCAACTTCCACGCGGGAACTTTCTGGAACAGTGCTACAACCGAGAAGCACTTATTGCTCAGGATCTCGTCGTTCCCTGTTTTACAGATGATGGGCGGACAATTGCTCAGATTGAGATACAGTGTTGCGGGACGGAGCCTGTGTGCGGCTATGCACTTTTTGCTCCAAAGGGTACTCGCGTGGTAAATGATAGGTATGTTCATGGACCCGTTGCCTTTTGGTGATATTTTTCGATCTGCATACCATCTTCATGCTGGTATGCAGATTCACTTTATGCTATGAAAACAATTATTTTTGATATCGACGGAACAATTACTAATATGTGGCCGCTGGAGAAACTGGTTCTTATGTCTATCCTTGGGAAAAAACTCAAAGGAAACATCGAGGAACTCTACCGATCGGGTATAAAAGATAACTACCGAATTTTTTGCCTTGTCTCTAAAAAACGGATTACAAAAAAAGAGTATTATGTGCTTTATGCTCGGGCATTGTCTATGTTGGTAAAAAGAAACAAACTGCCAATGCCTATAGCGTACCCAGTTGTGGATTGGATATTGAAAAATGGCAGGCAATATCGCTTTGTGTACGCGACTGGGGGTTTGGAGGCGGAGATTTTATATGTGTTGAGGCGTTTGAATTTGTTAACCTTTTTCGATCTTGTTAATTCTTTGAATAAAAGCAACTACCGCTTTTCAAAACGGACTGGCTTGCCGTTCAAAAAATTAAAAACTATTTTTCCAGATTGTGTTCTAGTAACCGATGGCGAAGGTGATTGCGATGGGGCTAAAAAAGCTGGTGTTGATTTTTTGAAGATACTACCTGGTCAGGGATTTAAAGGATTGAGGTGATGCTTGTTTTTTGTCTGGTCTGGCACCTTTGTCGCTAGCCAGAATGAATATGCGCAATTACTGTAATTTACCTGAAACTTCGGAAGTCGTTTTCCTCACCATCTAACTCATCCAGCTCATCTACAGAAAGACGCTTACGACGCATGAATAACGAAGAGAGTATAAGGAGAACTAACACTGTGATCGTAAGAATGAGGGTTGATACTCGCATCTCCCCCCATGGCATATTGATCGTAGCTGTGAGATTCAAACTTTCCGCTAGGCTCGCAAGAGCCGACTCATTTTCAGTTCTTTGCGTCTCGACTGATTCTCTATCTTCTGCGGGCTTGGGTGGCAGGGACTCTGAAGATACGGAGGGAGGTGCGTTATTTTCGTCAACAACTTGGTTCTCAGATCCGCTTCCAAGAGTTATGAGATTGTTACCAGAATTTCCAGCGCGCACCAAGACTGCTCCCTGTGAAATACTTGGACTTTCGCTTCCTTGGGATCCGGCTACTTTCCCAGTTGTAAAGGAACGCTCAAGACTTATGGAGTCGGGAGAAGCATGAGAGATCACGCGATAGAAGTAGGTTGTGTTTGGAGTGAGTCCTTCGAGAAGCACGGAGTGTGAGAAGACGCCATTTGTGTTCGCAGGCATATCGAATTCCCCGCTTGAAA
>CAZGST010000015.1:12870-18563 GCA_964528655.1 uncultured Candidatus Saccharibacteria bacterium | reverse complement strand
AGATATCCATGCTCCTATTCTCTCAGATGAACTAAATGGGAGCAAGTCTAATATCATCCTTTACATCTCTTACATCATCCAGTATCTCATATTCCGAAAATTGATACTTAGTATCCGGTTCATAATCGCACCAAGTATAGCCTTTAGCTAACGCCTCTTCTCTCGTCAACGGATAATGATCATTTGCTGCTGTCTCGTTATACCCAAAAGGCGAAAGCTCGATTGGGAAAAATTCCCCATACCGATACACTCTCCCGCTCCTGCCCCCATAAGGCACCTCGTTCATATGCTGAATAATTTTCTCTCGAAGCGCAGCATACTCACTCTCCGTATACTGTTTGTTAAAAATACAAAACTGCTTCCCTCGTAAATTCGCGCACCCAAAACAATTCCGGCACGTCGAACATGCATAGCAATACTCCAAATCATATGAATGCACAGTCTCTGCCACGCCCCCGCCAGTGCAGAACACAAAAAATCGAGAGTTGTAGAGTCCCACTGCAGAACTTCCCTCATACATAAGCTCTCCCCAGCCAATAGAAGACAAATCATACGAATCTTTCAACTCCCCCGCTATATACAAGCATGCGCTATCTTCAACCTTTTCCGCGTTAAAACAATTCCGAGCATTCTTCGACTGTGTCACAAAGTTGCCGCTCGAGTTATGCGACTGCACAATAACTCGATCGCGATGTGGAAACGTAAGCCAAAATACATACGCCTTTTCCTTAAGCCCGTTCACATTCTTGTGTGAAGACAGAGGATTCTCTTGTAAAAACTTTTGATACGCCTCTTTTGTTAACTGCTCATTGAATACGCAGTATTGCTTATTCCGTAACCCCACGCACCCAATACAATTCATACAATTCCGACAGTCATAACAAAACGCAAGTTCCTGTGAATCAAAACACTCTCTCGAAAAAAACACTTTTGAAACTCTCTCGCAATTTACATTCTCATATGAAAGTTCACCATTCAAAAGCCAATAATTATCAAACACATCCTTACATCTGATAGCATAGGTATTGTACGCTGAGTCTTCATTGAAATGCCCGCCTACATTTAAATAGCAATTCTTATCATCCGTTTCCTGATTCACCCAATCACTATTCACTACATTCGCACTAAGAAGTGCCATATGCGGAGTCGCATGGAGTAACTCCTGAAACTGCTGGAAAAATGGCTTTGAAAAATCATACTCCCGCTCATACTGGAGCCCATCCCAAGAATCTCCCCACCAACATTTCTTACAATACATCGGATACGGCTTGTCCGGTGACACCCGCGAAACTACTATCTCTCCACACTTATCACACTTCCGTTTATATAAAGCCCGCTCATTTCGAAAAGCTATCCGTCTCTGCTCTCGGCATTCCGGACAAAACGTCGGTGGAGGCACCTTCATCTTCAAGTAAAACTCAAAATCAACAGATTCAATCGCAAAATTATTTTTACAATTCTGACACACTCTCGTCTCCGAGTTCATATCTATACTCTACACCCCCCCAAAAAAGTTTTCCACCACCAGTAACCTACAACACCTTCTCTTGATAGCAACTCTCACAGGCTATCCGCTTGTACCCCCACTCCTCCGGGTAATAAGACACGATACTCTTATCGCATGAAAAACATTTTATTTCTCGAGGATGAAGCGCGGGCAACCGCCTGAATCGTTGAATAGTACGCACATCTGGATACTTTCGAGGAATAGGGATCTGATGTATCCGTAAAAATTCCAATTCATCGCGCGTAATGTTAAAAAACCTTCCACTTTCCTCACACTTTATCGCCTTCTGGATAATTTCATCATGAACCCCCTTAACATCATCGGGAGGAATATACGGCTCTATTCCCCGCGGAGATACTTCAAGTTCTTCATATGAAGCGCCTAGTTTCTCGACACCCTGCTTCTCTTCAGGGAAATAAATCTGCGCAAGCGAAAGGTTATATCCAGTTGTTGCCATGCTATATGGAAAAAACTGCCCGTGCACACCCTCCGCAATCATCTTCTCTTTTATCTTTCCCGTTAAACTCTTATACTCCTCTTCACCATACTTTGTATTCAAAATACAAAACTCCTTCTTCTTCAATCCCACACATCCAAAACAGTTATGGCAATCCTCGCAGAAATCCAAATATTCAGAATCAGTACAGTTCGCGGAATAGTTACAATGCAAAAGATGGTACCCTCCGTTAAGTTGCACTGAATTCAGAACTAACTCTCCGTTCCATAGCCCTGTGCTATCACACGAAGATTTTTGATCAAGTCCTCGAAATACATGAACACAATCTTCCGACCGTTCAAAAAAATATGACTCTTGCAGATTCTTACACTCAGTAAGATAATTCCCTGTCGAATTCACACACTTTACATTAAAGTCGGTCTTATGAATCGTATCTTCACGAACATGTTTCAAAAATTCTTGTGAGATACGTCCTACTTCCGCATACGACCCGAGGGTGTACTTTTTCATCTCCTCTCCATATTGTTCTTTCGTAAACTGTCGATTCAAAATACAATAATCCTTTCCTCGCAAATTCCAACACATGAAGCATTTGCTCACGTTTCGGCAATCATACAAGAAGGCGCTGTCATAGCTATCACGCACATCAAAAGAATACCGAACCCGATACACCTTGAAACAAAAAGTGCAATCATACGACTGTTCCGCATCATAGCAGTAACAAATATCATATGAATCTCGACAACGAACAAATCTATATGAATAGGAGACATTCTCACTCTCTGTAAAAGATCGACAAAGATAGCAATTTTTAGAATTCCACCCATCATCAGAATAGTCACAAGATGTAATCTGTGAACCAAACTGATGCGGCCGAGGAGTTTTCGACTGCAACTCATACAGTTGATCAAAAAACGGTCTTTCTAAATAAAGTTGTAACGCAGGCGCTTCCCACTTGTCCGAATGCCACTCTGAAGCTTTATACACTGGAAATCGCGCATTCTGAGGGTAAATTGAAATAAGTTTCTCTCCTGTAAGATCACACGTCCGTCTGTTAAATTTCCCAAAAGGCCAGAAAGCAAGCCTTCGTCTCTGCCTACAATCCGGACACATTTTCGAGGGCGGCACCTCCATCTTTTGAAAAAACGCCTTCTCAAAAGGGAGAGTCTCAAATATAGAGTTGCAAGTTTCGCAATTCATATTCTCATTCTGATCTCCAAAAACCCCTTGTCAAACATTTTACGACGGAACCTAAAAAGTATGCGTGTCAAAACAAAAAACAGCTACAAATACCATTGAGATGCATCTCAAAAATAAAAACCCCGGACCTCACCTAACAACTTAAGAAAGGTTATTCTAATTTCAATCTAAGCGAATCAAAATCCCAACAAGTCCCTATTAATAAAATCTCTCTTAAGAAAAATAGCGCTGGAGTTTCAAAACAAAGAAACTCCAGCGCCTTATAAATACCACCCAAATTTTTTTCAAAAAAGCCGCGAGCCTACAGAACCCTCCACCGAGTTCTCTCTTGGATTGTTCTGCCTGCACTATACTCTTATATGCTAAAAAGCTGCAAGCTACCCCCTAGCTTTCGCTATCTCCCACAGCATAGAGTGATAATGCTGCAACATCCTTACTAACCGTTCATTATGAATAATACTTACGACAGGTAGCAACTCATTATTCTCAAAAATAAACGCCTGATTCTCTGAAAGAATAGTGTACTGCGACCCCTCAATCCCGTCTCGCAATACCCTCATATCCCGCAACTCTCTCCCAGCCTTCTTCATGAGTAATTGAAAAATGGAGTCCTGCGTATCAACAAGGTACGCCTTCATTCCTCTTCGTACCCGTCTTCGAATAAACTGCTGTTCGAAGCCCGAAAAATAATCAGCTTCCGTCACTCTCCAAAAACTTCCGATAGAACCAAACGCGAACAACTCATTACCCCCAATATCAGGAATTGAATCATACGTATCAAGAAAATTCTCTTTCCCTTCAAGAACCTGAACCGCGTTCTCTCTATAGCGAGGAGAAACTGAAGTCTCATATCGTTTCGCAAGATCCGAAACCTTGAGCTCCAATCTCCGTAACTTCCGCGACTCATTCCCTACTTTTGCCGCGAGCCGCTCGAGTGGTAATGCCTTAATGTATCGCAATCTCCCCTTCTTCTGTATCTCCGCAAATCCTTTCTCGCAGAGTCTCCGTGCTGTTCTGTACCCTGTAAACTCCGTCATTTCGCAAAAGGAAATCACCTCCTTCAAAGACACAGTTTCAAGCGCCTCAAGCAAAGTCCGAAACATTAAAGCCTCCGACTCATTCATCCCCGCCTGCCGTAAAATATCCTTAACTCTATCACTCATACAATCACTCTCACTCCAAACCAAAATCCTGTCAATCGTCTAAAAAATCGGCTTCAAATATCGAAGCCGTGGACTCGCGATCAGGTCCGAAAAAACTACTGCTTCCCAGCATACGACTTCTTAAAAAGCTTCATCATCGCCTACCCCATTACCGAGAGACGAGCAGCAACGACTACCTTCCTAAAAAGCACGATCGAGGGAGATGGCGGAGGAGCACCATCCTCAATCTCTTTCTCAAACCTCCCCAGCATCTCCCCCATAAATCCCGAGTTCTCTTTGAACCCCAAACAGGCCATGTCTGCAAGAATCTCTACCCTCGCTACAAACATCAAGGAAACATAATTGCGCATCTACGACGCCAAACAAAGTTTATCTCTCCCAAAGTTTTTACTCTGTATTTTTTGTCTTTTAGATTTTACTTTTTACCTTACAATAACCACCACCTCCCTCTCCCTCGCCTTCTCATCAAAATCAACAAGCACAATCTGCTGCCACGTACCTAGTACCAACCCTCCATTCTGAACAGGCACACTCACATCTACTCCAACAAACACCGATTTCACATGCGCCGCCCCATTTTTGTCCACCAATCTTTTGTGATGTTCATAATCCGCATCTTCAGGCACCACCTTCTCCCATACTTTAATCAAGTCTTTTATGATCCCCTCCTCCCACTCCATAATCGTGACCCCCACAGTCGTATGCTTACAAAAGACATATGCCACCCCATCCCTAACCCCCGACTCTCGTACAGCCTCCGCAACTCTCTCCGTAATGTTCACAAAATCATAATGCCCACGAGTAGAAACAATAAATTTCATAATTAAGCTTCTATTTCCCTGTCTTTAGTCTTAAATTTTCAGTCTATTGTTACTCTCTTATAAACCCTCCCACCTGCAACTCCCACAATCTCTTATACGTTCCTTCTTCTTTCTGAAGCAACTCACCATGACTTCCAATCTCTCGTATCACCCCATTCTCAAGAACCACAATCCTATCCATTTTCATGATAGTCGAAAGCCTATGAGCAATCACAATCACAGTCCTATTCTCCATGAGACGTCCCAAAGCGTCTTGAATAAGAGACTCTGAATGTGAGTCTAAGCTACTTGTTGCCTCATCAAGCACCAAGATTGGCGCGTCCTTCAAAATCGCACGCGCAATTGCAACTCTCTGTCGCTCTCCTCCTGAAAGCTTCACCCCGCGTTCGCCCACATACGACTCATACCCTTGCGAAAAATTCCGAATAAACTCATCTGCATGTGCCAACTGCGAAGCTCTAAAGACATCCTTCTCTTTTGCGCCACGCTTCCCATAACGAATGTTATCCATAAGACTGCGGTGGAAGAGTGAAGGATCTTGGGGG
>CAZGST010000015.1:12002-12860 GCA_964528655.1 uncultured Candidatus Saccharibacteria bacterium | reverse complement strand
TCTGGGTCACCTTCGAAATGTCCTGGCCATCAATGAAAATCGTTCCCCTCTGCAAGTCATAAAATCGCAAAAGAAGCGACACAAGCGTAGACTTCCCAGCCCCCGACATTCCCACAAATGCAACCTTCTCTCCTGGTGCTATAGCGAGCACAAAATCCTTCACCACATCTCGACTCTCCCCATACGTAAAACTCACGTTATGAAAGTCGATCTTTCCCCGATTCACAGTAAGCGCCTTCGCTCGGGGTGCGTCCTTAACCTCAAGAGATGTGTTCATAATTTCTACCATTTCTTCTGCATGAGCTACGCTTCGATACACACCCTGAATAAGTTTCCCAAAGCCCCACAAATATTGAAGCAGAGAAACAACATAGAGTTGAACGAGAACAAAATCTCCAATGGTAAATCTTCCCTGCTCCCAAAGGCGTATACCAAAGTAAAACAAAAGAAATTCAAGGCCAATCATACAAAGAGCCTGTACCGCATCAAGATAATTTGTCAGGTTCCAAACAAACGAATCCAAGCGCCGCCGTTCAGAAGTGCGTTTCATAAACGAAACGTGTTCATACTGAAACCCAGAAAAAAGTTTTACATTCATCTGATTAGTAATTGCATCAGCTAAATGGCCCGTGATTTCCGAGTCTACCTTTGCTCGCTCCTCATCAAATCGAAGCCTATACATGGTAAAAAAATAAATTCCTACCATATACACCATAATCCACACAAAAACAGTAAGACCTATCGTGGGACTAAAGTACGAAAGAACAATCAAGCTAAAAAGAATTCTAATGGCGAGAGGAAAAATATCATAGAACATCTTATCTGCAAACGCCTCAAAAGAATCAACCAGGCGCGCAG
>CAZGST010000015.1:11131-11992 GCA_964528655.1 uncultured Candidatus Saccharibacteria bacterium | reverse complement strand
TATCCATCATGACGCGGGTTTCAAAATGTGTCATGAGGAATGCGCTTGCTCTCCGAAACACCCAACCCACCCCATTAATAACAAGAATAATCACAAGAATAGAAACGAGTGCGCGAGTAGTACCTAAACTAGTCCCTGGTGTCCCCAATATATCAAAGAACTCTTTGTAATAGATGGGTGTTACGTAATGACCAAGAACCGCTACTGCTGAAGCGAAAAACATAGAAAAAACAACCCACCGATATGGCACGGATTGCTTCCAAAAAAATCTAAGCGTTTGTTTTGTAATTAATTTCACAATTCTTAGTCTGCTCTTCTAATTTCAAGTCTCTAGTCTTCAGTTTTTAGTTCCTCAAAAACTCTCTCACTCTCCACTCCTTCAAGGAAACAAAAAACTTTTTCAATGTATCGAATATAACCGGTAACTCAAGATAATCAATTCCAATCGCAACCCAAGCAAGCCAGATAGGTAATTCTACAATATCTCCCCCAAACGCTCCAACCACAAACTCATCCGTAATCCAAAATATATGTATCCACTGTGTGTTCAAAAAAAACAAAAACCAAACACTTTTCCAGTTAAACTCTTTTCGCAACTCATTTACATAAAAGATAGACGTGACAACAATTGCCGGTATCTCCGTATAATCAACAAAAAGTATAAGCCACTTCCACAAACCCTGAAGTTCAAAATAACCGACCCCAAACAATCTCAATGACACAACATCCACGGAAAGCCAATACAAATGAAACAACTGAATAACAAACAGCCCCGTGGCAATTCCAATATTCAACAAATAGTGTCTCTCGTACCAACTCCAAAACTTTTGAAACATCCTTGTCATGTAATACGCTCTTTCT
>CAZGST010000015.1:9372-11121 GCA_964528655.1 uncultured Candidatus Saccharibacteria bacterium | reverse complement strand
GTCCCGAAAAATCAGAATCATATGCAATCATCTGGCCAAAATACTCACCCGACACAAAAGGAGAAAATATAACATAATCTGCTCCCTCCTTGTATAAAATCTCTGTCTCTCTGCTAGATTCCGCTCTCACAATAACTTTCATCCGCGACCTTCTCCCCGATTCCTTCTCCTCTCCTCGTAAAAAACGAAGAAGCATGATCGTATCCTCGAAATCAGGTACCGTGGATATAACTACCCGAATATTTGAAAGTCGAATTTTAGAAAAAACAGCCGTGTCAGTTATGTCCCCCAAGATACAATCATACTTTTCTTTTCTGTACTCCTCGACCACATGCGGATCAAAATCAACTATAAGCAGATCCCTCTTCGGTATATGATGCACGATTCCCCTACCCATTCTGTGGCCCCCAATAAGGATAATTGATTTTGAAAAAAAGGCTGAAGAATCATGTAAAAATCGCTCCTTTCTTTTTTTGAACAGTGCAAGAAAAGGGTAAACAAACAAATATATTGAATGTATATGAAATATAAGGTACGAAGAGCAAAAAACAGTAACAAGCATAACTATTGTTACAAGAGAAACCACGCCCTCTTCTATGTGTCCTAGTTTGTACCCCAAAGCAACAAGAAGCAGACTGAATTCAGAAACTTGTGCGAGCGTAACTCCAGTAAAAAAACTAGTTCTTGCCTCATACCCCCTTGCTCTCATAAGGAAGAAGATAAGTAACGGCGTAACAAAAATAACAAGAATAGAAAAGGAAATAACGGGAATTACCGATCCCCGAAACGGAAGAAGGTTTATCGATGTACCAAGGATGATAAAAAATAAGAGCAAAAAGAAATCCCGCAAAGGCCGCATTCGCTGAATAATCTGAAAATGTTCCGCGGACCGTGAAAGTGAAAGCCCCGCCAAGAATCCTCCGAGCTCCAAGGAAAAGCCCATCTCATGAACAAAACTCGCGACAACAAACACCCAGGCCAAACTCATCACAAACAGAAGCTCATTCGATCTTGCCAAAAAATCAAAAAGAGACGGTAGGGTCTTTCTCCCAAACCACAAGGTACATAAAAAAAGAACGGTTGCCTTTAGCGCCGTAAATCCCAAATCAATAAAAGACAGCTGTTCTTGAGATTGAAAACCAGAAAGCATCACAAGAAGGAATATGACTACCAAGTCCTGCAAAAGAAGAATCCCAAGACTTACCTGTCCGTACAAGCTCTGCAGGTCCTTCTTTTCAGACAAAAATTTTACGACAATAACAGTGCTGGAGAAAGTAAAAGCGGCTCCAACATAAAGAGCGGGCAAAAACCCAAAAGAAAAAAACTGCGCCAAAATAAAAGAAATCGAAAAAATCCCAACAATCTGAAAAAATCCCACAAAAAGAAAATCCTTACCTATCCTAAGAAATGATGAATAATTCATCTCAAGTCCGATCAAGAATAAAAGAAACATAATCCCCAGTTCAGAAAATACCCGGAAACTATCAACATACTGAAGAGAAAAAATATGAAAAGAACCAAACAATAGTCCAGCAAAAATATACGCAACAATAAGTGGTTGCTTCAAAAAACGAGTAAGGATCCCTAGAAGAGCCGAAAGCCCGACTACTAGCGCGAGCTCCAAAACAAAAGAAGGCATAATTTTATTCCTCGCTATTCTTGTTGTTAACCGTATTCTTCAATATCTTCTTCACCTCCTGGAACTCATTTTCAGCTTTCTTTATGCTCCTCTGCAGCTCCTCAATAAGC
>CAZGST010000015.1:0-9362 GCA_964528655.1 uncultured Candidatus Saccharibacteria bacterium | reverse complement strand
CTCTAGTCCCACCTCAACTTGAACCTCCTCCTGACCTTCAAACCACTGAACAATTTGATCAAGTTTGTTAACAAGTGTCTGTATGTTCTTAGTATCTTTCTCTTTGTTTTTCATCAAATATAAAAATACTTACTCAAGCTTCTTGGTTACTCTAGCATCCATACCCCCCTTCGATACCCGAATATTAACCACATCTCCTAGAGATACATCATCTGACTGTGTGACGACCCTCCCACTCCCTAATCTCACAATGCTATATCCCAAACGAAGATTCCGCTGAGGGTCAACACTCCGTAAATACATCCGAATACTGAGTAACCGCTCTTTATACAAAGCAAATATCCTAGACAAGCTATCACTCATAATTGTACCAGAGGAACGAATCCGCTCCCAAAGGGCATTCAGTATCTCAGAATACGAATAAAGTATCGAATTGGTCCACAAAGGAAGTCCTGAAACAAGAGCTTCCCACGATGCGTTTATAAAGTGCGCCGTAGCAGTAGGAGTAGAAACTGCTACATCCGAAACAAGACACGCGAGCGGCACATCTTTGTCATGTCCAATACCGCACAAAGTTGGTATTTTTGAAGAAAAAATCTCTCTCACCAAAACCTCATTGTTGAATGCCTGCAAGTCCTCCAAGCTTCCCCCTCCCCGGATAATGACTATTACTTCTGGAGGTTTCGGAAGCTCGTTGAAAAACCTTATCCCACTAGACACTTCTGAAACTGCATTCGCGCCCTCAACTCTTGCGTCATAAAACTGTACGGAAAAACCAAGTTGCGATAAATTCTTCTGGAAGTCATGAATAACCGCTCCTGTCTTCGAAGTAACAAGTCCAATTGTATGAATAAACTCCGGTAATGGCCGCTTCCGAATAGTAAGTCCTTCTGCTTCAATCTTGCTTTTCAACGCTTCATATGCCTTTCGCAACGACCCTTCTCCAAAGAGCTCTATGTTCTGAACAACAAAACTGAATCTGCCTTTTGCCACATATATCCCTGGAGCACCGTATACTTTCACTTCCATCCCTTCAGAAACCGAAAAACCCAAAACCCTGTACTGCGAAGGAGAAAAATAACAACCCAAAACCCCCGTAGAATCCTTCAACGAAAAATAAAATCCCGTTGGATGCGCCTGAGCCTGCGACACCTCACCCTGAACACACACCTTAGGAAAACCAAGAGTCAAAACCTCATTTACCATCCCCAAAAACTCACTTACGGTAAATATTTTCTCCTCTTTTTTCATGCGGTAAAAACCCAAAACAACTTAGAAATACTCTACCAATTACTGAATACTGAGCCAGACTCCAATAATCGCTGCAATTCCTGCGAGTGTCCACGCGTACATAACGATCCGTGACTCACTCCACCCAATATACTCAAAATGATGATGTACCGGAGACATCTTGAAAAAACGCTTTCCAAACAAAACTCTCCATGCAATCTGGAAAAGAACAGATACTGTTTCCGCTACAAACACAAACCCAATAATGGGAAGAAGAATCTCCCGATTCAATGTAAATGCGAGAGTTGCGAGCAATACCCCCATCCCCAAAGACGCAACATCTCCCATCTGATACTGAGCCGGATGAATATTGAATAGCAAATAACCAGCGAGTGCCCCAATAACTGTCGCGATAAGATAACTTATCTCAGTCTGTCCCTGCTGTAACGCGATCACAAAATACGCGGAATACGCGATCGCAAGCGTCCCAGCCGCTAACCCATCAATTCCATCCGTAATGTTCACAGCATTCGTCATGAATACAACAACAAAAATAATAAAAGGAATTACCAAAAATCCCAGGTCCAGCGACCCATACCAAGGAATCCATACTGAAGTCCAGCCAAGCTTGAAATAAAGCCAACCAGCCACGATAAGCCCTATCAGAAGTTGAACAATAATCTTTTCATGCGCCTGAACTCCCTTCCCTGGATGAGACCCGAGAAGATAAAAAAATCTCTTGTACCCATACCATGGCAAAAGAACAAAATACCATAACCTCATGATTATATTCCTATGAACCCTAGCTAACCGCCACACCATCTCTAAAGTACGCACCCTTCGTTCCCTGAAGCCAAATATATTCAACAAGTCATCTATTCCTCCGATAAGCGCAGACAATATGAAAGCTCCCAAAGGAACATAGGTCGCTGCTCGATGCCAGTTGAATAAAAGCGTAACAACAACAACCGCGAGAATAATTGCAAGTCCGCCCATAATAGGCGTTCCCGCTTTCAGCTTCCTCGATTCAATTACTGAAGAAAAATCACGCTCATCTTTCCGGTGAATTCCGAAACGTTTCAAAAGAGAAATAAGAAATGGAGAAACAGCCGCTGTGATGCAAAGCGCGATGATGAAAAATAAGAAACTTCTATGAAGAATTGAAAAAAAATCCATATAAATCTCAACGAATCTTTGAAACACACCTCAATCTATACCATAATGGCTCACTCCTTTCATGAGTTATACAAACCCCAGTATCAGGATATTCCTTTATCTTAGCAATTACTGATCCTTGACTAGTATTCTCTACGGTAAACACACCTGTCTTTATCTTCCCATCCCCCTTTTCATAAGCAGAGTGAGCGTACGAGACCTCGATCGGTCTTCCCTCCTCTCTCTTCACACTAACGACTATTGCCGCATGGTCAATCTCCCCCAAGAAAACCATTAAGTCTCCAGGCAAAACTTCAGAAAGAGTACTAGGAAAAGAATTTGCTTCTGAAATAAGCGCCCTCACACTCATGTGTGTAAAAGGCCGAAATCTCCAAAAAATACGCTGCAAGAACCCTCCATAAGGCACGAGGTGTCTTACTAACGGCCTGCCTGTAGACTCCTTCATCCAAGCATCCATAACATGCGCGATGAAGCCGGCGCAATCCACACCTAACCGATACTTCCTCATAACAAACTCAACATCCTCCGGAGACATAACTCCGAAAGTCACCCCTTCCAGCTTCTCAATTATTTTCAACTCTTCCTCTATATCTTGCGGACTACCCTTACCACTAAACACAGAGAGTCCCCACTTCTTTACCCCAGAAGAAGGGTTGCGATAATACGGACATCTTACAAAAACATTCGGCGCAACCTGAAGATGCTCATATCCACGAATAACATCAATCCCTACCTGTGGCATTGTATCTACTTTTATACTCATGAAAATGTAGTGTTCCGGCTCCCATCGAAACCTTGAAACTCTTGAATTCTATACATCTCCTCCCCAGGCTTTATATTATACAGCCGAGAAGGTAAGAATCCCCGTTCCTCCCTATTCCCCACCTCATTTCTAGACAAAACCCGCTCTGTGGAATTTCGATAAATAATCTGCTTCGCCTGCTTAGGATAAACAATCGGAGGGTACATAATCTCGGAATCCTCAAGTTCCCCGTTAAAAACATCAAAAAGGTACAAAGCACATAACGGCACAGTGTCTATTGCGCGGTGAAGTAACGCCTCGAATGAAATACTCGCTACCTGACGAGAATTTACCTCAATAAAATATATCCTTCCGGTATCTTCTTCGACCACAAGATCAATTCCAAACATCCCCGTATACCCGTTAGAAAAAAGAACTCCTCCCACTCCCTCTAACACGTCTCTTATCTCTTCCGCTTGTTTGTCGGTCAAATCTTCTTTTACAACCCCAAAATCATTTCCCACCGTTGCGTAAGGGTTGAAAGTTGCCGTAGGAAGCCCCGTAAGTTGCAAACTTATCGAACCACACGCTATTTTCCCGCTCCGAAGCACAAGCCCATTCAATGTATATGTGCTACCTTTTATGAAAGAAGAAAGCCTTGCCTCTCTTTCCGGAAAACGTTCTAACAACCTCTGAAAATCCTCCTTTTTCGAAACCCGAAACGTACCCGTACCGCTGTGTCCCCTGTTGAATTGAAGAATTATGGGGAGCTGGGGTAGAGATAGAAAAGAAAGCTTCCCTATTACCGTGGAAGGAAATGGTACCCGATCTCCGAGTAAAGCAAACTGAGAAATCTTCTGCTCAAACATTGAAGAAACTGATGCTCTAGGCGCGAGAAGTTTCCAACCCTTATCGCGAACAAACCTCTCAATATCCTCAGAATTTTTGAAAACCGAAAGACAAGGCGTTTTACCTTCTGATGTATTCGAAATAAACTCCTGAACCTGTCTTATCAAAAGTATTCCCTGCGTCCCCCGCAAACTAGCTTCTTTAGCGATATTGAGCCCCAACTCATCTTCAATAACATAAACCCTTATACCCCGTCTACCTAAGTCCTCTGTGAGTCTGCTACGAAAAAGAGTAACAATCGTATAGTCGGGAATAATATCCTCTATCCCCAAAGCTCTCTCAGCGTCAGGGGTAATAAAAAAAATAGGCACATCCTTCAATAATCCTGTAAAAGAATCCCAAAATAACCTCATAGTAATTAGCCTACTCTGAAGCAAAAATAATATCAAACAAAAACCAAATGAATCATCTTCCTATCTCGTTCAACTTCTCTCTTGTCTTCGGTCCTACGTATCCATAGCTAAGGTTACCTTCTGTTGTAATTCCATACTTCAATTGAAATTTCTGTACTGCTCGGAAAGTAAGAGAACCAAAATATCCCGAAATAGTCCCTTCTGGATAAATAGAAGAATCCTTCGAAAGAAGCTGCTGGAGTAACAATACATCATCTCCAGTATCCCCTAGCCGCAAACCACGAGTAAGTCCCGTTTGCGAAAGCTGAAGAGTTTGCGTCTTCATGGGTTCAGAAGAGGGTTCAGAAGGTTTGAAATTCATAATAAAATTTCGAGTAAGTGTTCCAAAATAGCCCGTCCCTTGTTGAAGCCCGGAAGGAATAAGAATCTGATCCTTGTATTTCTCTTGAAATCTGATCAGAGCCGCTTTAGTCAAAGAACCAAACTTATCCGTCTCGTTACCACGCGAACCAGGACCTGATTCCGCAATAATGAACCCGTTTGAATTTAAGAACATTTGCAAATTCTTCACGTCGCTACCAGTCATCCCAAGTTGAAGGTTCCTAGAAAATGAGAAGGAAGGAGAAGATGCCGATTCAATCTTTGATTCTACTTTCCTGATTTCTGATTCCTGATTCTTAACTTCTGCTTGGGAAAGAAGGCGAGACGGAATACCTCCCCCACCTCCTCCCGTAGACCCTGTTGAAGACCGCTCAGTCCCAAATAAAGCAAAATCAGAAAAACTTGAGGTAGGACAACTTACAATGTTCTGTGCTCCATTCACAGAACAGCTCGAAAGCTCGCTCCAGCTTCCACCGTCATATTTAAAAATACGCAGAGAAGAAGCCTCAATCGAAGAAATCTGGTCCTGGGTATAAGACATTTTCACAGTAATAGAGGAAGAAAAAGAAGAAAGAGTAGAGGTAATACCGGTGAGAGCCTTCAGAACATAAGCAGACGAGCCCACAGAGGAGTAGGAAGAAGGAGAGTCTACAGATGAAACAAGAGAGGAAAGAGAGATTTTCTGAATCTGGAAGATGGCTGTTGTTGTAGCATAACCCGACGGAATCTCAAGTGTAAGCGTGTTATGAGAAAGGGTGGCGGAAGTAGAAGTAGAAACCTGGGTAGAAGTCGAAGATTCGACCGAAACAGAACCAGTACAGCCAACAGTGGTAAAGGACGAGATAGAGCTCGTCGAAAGATTCGAAGAAGCGTCCGAGCCTCGTACTCTATAGTAATACGTCGCACATGAAGAGAGTGAGGGGATCAAAACAGAGTGACTTGTAACCCTAGTTCCAGTATCAGACTCTGTAGTTGAGGCAGAAAGATCAGTAGGAATAACACCATACTCTACCTGGCTTGAAGCAGACTCATCGGTAGTCCATGTAATAGTTGAAGTAGTTGTGCCTGGAGTAGAAGAAACAGAAGAAAGAACAGGAGTAGTAGCATCATCATTATCTTGAATAGTGTATACGTGTTGCAAATTTGATCCCAAAGAAGCGTTTGTCGGAGTGGCAAGTTGAAGCACAATGGTTTCACTAGACTCTCCTGTCGAGTCATTCACAATCGTAATACTAATAGAAGTTGTGGTGTTACCAGAAGAGATAGTAGATGTACCATTTGCCAGCGTATAATCCGTGCCAGATCCCGTAGCAGTTGATGAGGACTGAACAGAATATTGTACTGATGTAGAAAGACCTGACGCAGCAGATAACTCCACCTGAATAGATACGGATGTCGATGCCTCGCTATTACTAGAAGTCGCAAGAGAAAACTGAATCGTAGGAGCCGAATCATTATCTGTAATGGTGTAAATATGCTGCGTTGTAGTTCCAAGTGTTGCGTTGACCGGAGTAGAAAGTTGAATAACTACCGTCTCATCACTCTCGTCCAAGGAGTCGTTTGTAATTGTAAGGGAGATGGAAGTAGTACTATTTCCTGCGGAAATCGTAGAAGTGCCGTTTGCAAGAGTGTAATCTGTACCAGAGCCAGTTGCCGTACTTGATGCCTGAACTGCGTACTGAACTGTAATGGTCTGACTGGAAGTAGAAGAAAGTTCGAGTTGAAGACTCGCGCTTGTCACAGATTCGACTGCCGTCGTTGTAGCAAGAGTAAATTGAATATAACTTGTCGCATCATCGTCCTCTATTGTGTATACGTGTTGGGTTGTCGTGCCAAGAGTCGCGTTTGTAGAAGTAGACAACTGAAGGACAATGGTCTCATTAGACTCATCGCTTATGTCATTAACGATAGGAATTGAAAGAGAAGTTGTCGTATTCCCCGCTGTAATCGTGCTTGTCCCATTCGCTAACGTATAATCCGTGCCGGATCCGGTAGCAGTAGAAGACGCGGCAACAGAGTATTGCACCGTAATCGTTCTACTTGAAGAAGCTGATAAAGAAAGTTCAAGCGTTGCGGTTGCGGTAGATTCACTTCCAGTTGAGGTCGCAAGAGTAAACTGAATAGTAGGAGACGGATCATCATCTTCAATAGTATAAATGTGTTGTGTTGTAGTACCCAAGCTCGCCTCAGTAGAGGACGAAAGAGTGACTACAATCGTCTCATTATCCTCGTCCATCAAGTCATCATTCACAGTAATAGAAAGAGAAGCAGTACTGCTTCCCGCAGCAATACTCGTCGTTCCATTCGCTAACGCATAATCCGTGCCGGATCCGGTAGCAGTAGAAGACGCGGCAACAGCGTATGCAAATGTAACAGTACGGTCTGTTGTTGTTGAAAGATTCACCGTAAGTGTAACTGTCGTACTCGCCTCACTCCCCGTTGAAGTTGCAAGAGAAAAATTAAGATACGGTTGCACCTGACTCATAACAATCGAAAAAGGAACAGAAGCAACTGACGTAAGTTCTGCCTCAAGTGAAGCTCCAGAGTTCGTCACACTCCAACTCGATCCATCATATGTCAAAACACAAAGATCACTTCCTGATTCAGACATTGCTACCATAAGCTTATCCTGTGTGGTAAAAGGCTCTATAATAAACGACTGTTGTGTCGCATCCGAACACCCTGAAAAACCACTTGTTACGTCGGTCTGCTGAACAAACGTTCCAGTAGACGTTGCCTTCATCCAGTGAAGCCGAGACCCTGCGCCATCGCTGTTATCGTAGTAAGCAATAACAGCAGTATCACTATCCCCTACGAAACCAACTGCTGCCATCGCATCCCCGGCTCCCGGAGAGCCCGTAGTCGCATCAACCGTGAGTCCGTTTACCCACGCATCTCCATCCCAAAGCGACGTCCTGGTGTCGTCACTATTTGACATATAAACGATCGCCATGCGCTTTCCTGCGGGTTGCGCCGCAAGGTCAACAAACGTAGGTGTAGTTGCGATAAGCACTGTCCCGGTCGTAAACGTAGTAGATGTTGCGTTTTTTAAGCCGTAATAAATATTAGAGGTCGGCGCCCATACAACCATAAGATCTCCAGTCGTCTGCTCATACTCTGCATCAATTACCTTTATTGTTGTCTGGGCCAAAGCAGTCTCAAGGGTTGTTTCGGTGGTTGCTTCGTCCCATGAAGTTCCATTCCAACTCACATAAAAAAGGTCAGAATTCGCATCTGCATACACCAAAGCTATCTCGTTTGAATACGGTCTTCTCGCAAGTTCAATCCATTGCACCGCACCAGAGCCCGGCACGCTTGAAAACACATTCGAGGCTGAAGACCATGATCCTCCGGACCGGGTACGGTAGACAGGATTTGTTGTGGCGTTGGAGTACACCACCATTGCATCCCCTGACAAAGCTTCATACTCAATATCAAGCCCTCGCATTGCCGAACTCACGGTCGAGGAAACCGCCCAATCAGTACTCCACGTAGAACCCGAATACCGATACATCGTTAACGTGTCATACGTACCGTACGAACCAGACTGATACGACTCATCGTTAGAAAAAACCCCCACAACCACCTCCCCAGTTGAAAAAACTGGTGAAGCCTTGCCGATCGTCCACATATTCGTAGTAAGACCTGGCTGTGTTGGTTCCTCGTTACTCCAAGAACTCGATGCATTTGTCCATGTGCGCAACTTAGGTTGATATATCCCCTCATCCGCCCCAAGCGCACTACCATACACTAAAAGAGCATCATTAAACGTAAGTGTCTTCATTGCCTCTTGGTGAATAGCAAGTGTAGTCGTCCCAACAACAACAGCGGGAGACGCGGTAATATTACTAGGTGTAAGCGCAAGCTTAAAACCATCAAGAGCGCTTAAAGAACTTACGTCCGCGCGAAAAATATAATGCGTGCTAGAAACAGCCTCAAAGCTTGTTGAAAAAGTAATAGTCCCCCCAGCAATAGAAACACTTCCCGAACCTCCCACGGATGTAGTTTCCCCACTAATCGTTCCATCTCTGTTTGTATCCTTAATAATCTCCACCCCGCTAAAATCTCCATTTGAAAGCCCCGTACTTGTCGCAATCGTAAACACAAGCTGGCTCACAGTAATAGGATCTCCGCTTGGATTCATGCTAAAACCAAATAATTCCGCATCAGTAACACTTCCAGAACCAGTAAACGCATTTGCCTCCTGACCCAAAGCATGGGTCGTAACAAAAAGCGTACTTGTCGGATTTTTAACCGCCAAAGAAAAAGGAACCGAACTTGAAGAAGAAATACTGCTCGTTGCAACAGCGCTCGCAGAGTTAGTGGCAGTCCAACTTGACCCATTATAAGTAAGCGCGCACAAATTATTACCAGCATCAAGCAAAAGTGCCATAAGCTTGTCCTGATTAATAAACTGCTCTACTGCAAAAGATTGCTGTGTAGAATTACTGCACCCAGAAACTCCCGTCACATCACTTTGTGCCACCCAACCAGTAAGGAGTGTCCACTTTGCCCAATGAAGACGTGAGCCAACTCCATCACTGGTGTCGTAGTACACGCCAACTGCAGCC
>CAZGST010000014.1:18449-18686 GCA_964528655.1 uncultured Candidatus Saccharibacteria bacterium | reverse complement strand
TAAATCCATTATACACAAACCTTTTACTGGCAAGTTATCGTAGACCACGGGACTCCTCCACTCCCCGTAAGAATACTGAGAAACGTACTGATAATAAGCCATGCCCCAAGAACAACCCCAAACCCAATCGCCGCGTACTTCATCGAATCCGTCCCTCGCGAAAACAACTTCTCACTTGCTCCAGACAACATCATGCATGCTCCTCCGAATATAAACATAACGGTTGTGACCACAATC
>CAZGST010000014.1:16068-18439 GCA_964528655.1 uncultured Candidatus Saccharibacteria bacterium | reverse complement strand
TCAATTATATTTGCAATAACAACAAGCGCATCGCACAAAACACAAGGACCCTTCACATTACAACTCACCCCCCCTGTCCCAGTATTCCTCCAAATATCCGTATCCAAAAAATGAGACGAGTCCGAGCTAACAACCTCTGTCCCCCCGCTGACATCCGGAAGTCCAACTCTCCTTATTCCACGACCTCTCTTTGTTGCCGCGTACTCTTCATACTCATCTCCTGTTAGTTTCCTATCACCATCACGATCAAAGGCATCAACCTCTTCTTCAGAGGGAGGAGGCACATCCTCACCATTACCTCCCCCAAACACATCTTCCGGAGGAGCTTCTACCGTAATAGTAAAACGCGATGATGCAGAACTAACACCATCAGATGCTATGACCTCCACCGTATAACTACCCGACTGATCAGGTCTTCTATCCCAAGGAGGGCCATCATCATCCGGAGTCCAGGTGATAACCCCTGAAAAAGCATCAATGCTCATCCCCCTCGGATAACTTTGAAGTGAAAAAGTGATCCCTACTCCCTCAGGATCAACCGCATCAACATCAAATCGGTACTCATTTTCGGTTCGTATCGCCTCGTCTCCCGTTCTATCTACTGGCGCATTTGTAAAAACCGGAGAAAGATTGTTAGATGCTCCCGACTGAGCAAAAAGAATATTCGAAACTACTCCCCACGAAAGAAAAATAATCGCGAAAAACCATACCCCCAAAATAAACTTCTTCATGTTATTTAAGTATATAAGAGGCTATCCCTGGAAACCTGCCCTACTTGCCAGCTTCAAAAGCTCGATTCAACTCCTGCTGGGCTGTAAATAGTGCGGTCTCTGCCTTCACCCCCCGCTCAACTACATTCTGAATCATCTGCAGGAACGTATTCTGAACAAGTGAAGGATCAACCTGCTTCCACGACCGAGCTGTGAGCGCCTGCCTCGAAAACACCCCATACTTAGGGTCATTCAAATTATCCTGAATAAGAGACCGTAAAGCCGGAGGCTTCTTTGAAAGACTAGTATATGCTCCCGCCGCCTCTTCATAAAATGTAGACGATAGAATAAACGTAAACGCCAATTCCTGACTCTTGCTCTGTTTTGAAACTACTAGTCCATAATATGAAGGATAGCTTATCGAACGAGTCGCATCCTTTGGTTGCGGCACAGAAGCAATCCCATAAGAAAGAAACGCGTTTCTTCTCTGAAGCTCTGGCACAAGGGACGCGTAACCAAAAATCATCGCCACCTTCTCTTGTGCAAACGCGTCAACTGAATTCAAAAACCCCGGACTCCATGAAAAAAACGCACTCTTAGTATTCGCAAAGTCAGAATAAAAACTAACAGCATTCACCCCATCTTTTGAGGCAAAGGTTGCTGATGATCCGTCAAGAGAAGTCATCTCCGTCCCCGTCTGAAGCATAAGAAGAGAAACTATATCAGTCGCGTACGCCACATTACGTGACCCCCCAATAGCTGCCCCAGCCTGAACAATGTTCCCAAGAGTATTTTTGATAGTAAGTTTTGGAGCGGCCGCCTGAAACTCGTGCCAGTTTCTAGGGACTACAACAGCCGCGCTATCAAGAAGTGTCCGATTGTAAAAAAGCGCCAAAGTATCAACTGAAAGCGGAAGTGCGTATACGCTTCCCCCTGAAACAAAATCCTGCTCTACAATCTGAGGGAAAAACTCCCGCACCTGGTTTGTACTTACTCTTGTCGAAGGAAAAGGAACAATTTTATTTTTATAACCAGGCACCCCAGTATTCGGGATCATAAAAACATCAGGCCCCTCTCCAGAAGCCAATGCGTCAATAAGCGCGTCTTCATACTGCGTATAATTTGAAAATGCTCGGTAAATAACAGAAACTCCGGGAAATGTTACCTTGAACTGCTGCAAAAGCGGTTGAAATGTGGCCTCAGTATCAAGTCCCCACACAGTAAGTGATCCTGTAACTGTTGGCTTCGTATCTGTCCGAAGTCCCGGAATAACCCCAGTGAATACTAGTATAAAAAATAAAACCACGAATCCCCCAAAAGCAAGAGTAAAATTTTTTTTCGAAAAGCTCATTTAACAAAATTCACAAGACCCCAACAGATAAAAAAATTTCTGAAAATGAAGCGCCTTCTGGAGCCCGAATCTCAAAAACCTTCTCTACAAACAAACTATACCAACCAAAGAATCCCCCTTCTCTATATTCATGATCCGTACCCCCTGGGTTGCCCTCCCCGCTATCCGAATATCTTTCAAAGTTGTTCTGATCGCTTGTCCTTTTGAAGAAAAAGCAATAAGTCCTTCAACCTCATCGTCCACAATGTATGACGCAATCACAAGTCCAGTCTTTGTTGTTACTTGCGCGGTCTTGATCCCAGACCCACCC
>CAZGST010000014.1:11899-16058 GCA_964528655.1 uncultured Candidatus Saccharibacteria bacterium | reverse complement strand
TTATACTCCTTGAGAGGCGTCTGCTTTCCAAACCCATTCGCCATCACCGTAAGAAGCCGTAACCCCTTATTTGTTGACTCTGTATCTTTGATAATTATATCAAGTCCTGTCACAAGGTCTCCCTTACGTAAGGAGAGTGCCTTTACTCCTGCGGCCGTCCTCCCCATCGCCCGCACATCTTGCTCTTTGAACCGGATCGACTGCCCCTGTTGTGTAACAACAATAAGCTCATCCTTTCCCGAAGAAAGCTTTACCCACCGAAGCATGTCATTATTTCTAAGCTTCAATGCCACTATCCCAGACCTTCGTACATTCGCAAAATCTGAAACTGGAGTTTTTTTGATAACCCCCTGACTTGTAGCCATAACAAGATAACCTTGAGCAGGAGTCTTCTCCTTGTTTTTCTCTGTACTCGCAGGATAAGCAATCATCGTACTTACCTGTTCCTCAGTAGGAATCTCAAGGAAGTTATGAATCGACTTGCCCTTTGCTGTTCTCGCCGCAACCGGAATCTCATACACCTTTGTCTGAAAAGCCCGCCCCTTATCCGTGAAAAATAGAATATTATCGTGTGTTGATGCCGTGATAAATTGACTCACCATATCCTCCTCCTTCAACTCAGATCCAATCAGACCCTTCCCTCCCCTTTTTTGTGTTTTGAACACATTCGGGGGCATTCGCTTTATGTACCCATCCCTTGTAAAGGTAATAATCACCTCTTCAAGAGGTACCAAATCCTCCTCCCGGAACTCTGTAAGTCCTGAAGCAATAATTTTTGTACGCCGTCCTTCAGGGAAGAGCGTCTTCAACTCTTTCAACTCCTCTCCAATAATCTCCAAAATCCTTTTCGGATGCGCCAGAATAAATTTCAACTCCGCAATAATCTTCTTCTTCTCCTTCAACTCGTCCTCAAGTTTTTGCCGCTCAAGCGCAGCGAGACTCTGTAGCCTCATCTCCAAAATCGCGTTCGCCTGAATTTCACTAAGCCCAAATCCTTTGATAAGGTTATTCCTCGCGTCATCCCGATCTTTCGACTTCTTGATTGTTGCAATCACCTTATCAATTGAATCCAATGCCTTCACCAAACCCTCCAAAACATGTGCCCGTTCTTCTGCCTTCTTCAAATCAAACTCCGTGCGTCTTCGCACAATGATCCGCCTATGTTCAATATGCTCATGCAGAATATCCTTCAAGGATAAAATCCTTGGCTGAATCCCTCCCACAAGCGCCACCATGTTGAATGCAAAATTCTTCTGAAGCTCGGTGTACTCATAAAGTTGATTCAAAATCTTCTGCGGCGCCGCGTCTTGCTTCAACTCAACGACAATCCGCAAACCATCCCTATCAGACTCATCGCGAACATCGCGGATATGCTCGATCTTCTTCTCATTCACAAGTTCTGCAATTTTCTCAAGTAACGTAGACTTGTTCACCTGATACGGAATCTCTGTAATCACAATCTGGAAACTCCCATTCTTCTTCTCTTCAATCTCAGCCGCGGCCCTTGTTGTGACTGATCCCCGTCCTGTTGCATACGCCGTCTCAATCGCCCTCCTATCATAAATAACTCCTCCAGTCGGGAAGTCAGGCGCCGGCACAAACTTCATCAACTCCTTCACCGTCGCTTCAGGGTTTTCAATAAGGTGAAGTGTTGCATCAATAATTTCCCCCAAGTTATGAGGAGGAATACTTGTTGCCATACCAACCGCGATACCAACTGTTCCGTTCAAAAGAAGGTTTGGTAATTTGGCGGGAACATATTTTGGTTCATTCCGAGATGCGTCATAATTTGGTTGCCACTCAACCGTCTCCTTCTCAATATCAGTAAGCAGGTGCTCAGTAATTTTTGCGAGGCGCGCCTCCGTATTATGGTTAACAAATCCATTTGCAACAAAGGAGTGACAAGCGCTATCAACCCGTATTGAGTAAACCCGTTGTATGCCCCCGCCCTCTATTTTTGTGACCGGATCAAAGAAGTAATGATTACAAAGCAATAGTTCCGTAAGTGAGGCAAAATCTTTCTGAGAAGCTGGTCGGACCGCCGTTACAAGGCGCTCGCGCTCATGATGAAGAGAGGCATAACGATCAAAATTATGTTTGACGAAGTAACTCTCATCACCATAAAGATGCTTAAGAATACTATGGGTATATTCTCTAAGGTAAGGCACAGAATCAGTGACAGAAGCATCTTTGTGAAGTCTTAGAATAGATTCTCGAAGTTTCGCTTTCTTCCTTTCGCAATCAAAATCTACGCTGTCCCTAAACAACGTCATATCGCGCAACCCCCTTATATACAGTTTATGAGTATTCCTATGTCTATCAAACCTTCGCGTAGTGGCAATGCCAAATCGAAGAAATACGGTTTGCATCTCCTTTGTGAGTATTTCGCTCGTGGACACACTACAGAGCTCAGTCATTTTACTAGAGTAGCTTACGCCTCCATCACCCTCAAAATATGCACGAAGAAAAGCAGCTACCACTGGTTTTGGGGATCGTAAAATGACAAAAGGAATCCGTTTATAAGCGGCCCTCACTGGTTCGAGTCCAATACGCCTAAGGAAAGCCACCACATGTCTAGAGTGAATTTCAAGAGTCTGATAATTTTTCCTACCATAAGAACGAGGCGCAAGATGAAAGTGATGAAGTCGAGTATCGGGAAAAACGCGCTGCCACCGCTCTTGAAACTTGGTTATCCATTCGGGGTCACTATTACAGAACTCTATTTCATGTTCATGGATAGAACCCTCTGCTAAGAGAGCCCCTAAGATAGATGCAAGATCTTCAGTAAGTTCTTGAGGCAGCTCCTTAACATGTGTCCGAGGAGAAAGATCTTTGGGGTAGAAAGGTTCAAGTGAAACATATTTCTCCGGCCACAGCAGGTCATCCGTTCGATCAATGACCATCATGTCCCCCTCCCTAACGTCTTGAAGTAGCTTCCAAGTATATGTTGGTTGTTGAGCAAAAGGACCCTTAGTCCATGTTAGTACCGGATGATTCTGGGTGCCTTTTATAGAAAAGCCTCTACGGGTAGTCACCGAAATCGTTGGATGCTCTCCGCTATCAAACCACCTTGAAGCAGAATTGGTAATTCGATTATGAGAAAGTACACTTTCATGTATAACTTCAGAGTTATCTTGAGATGCCTCTTGCATAGGAACCAAGCCTTTACTAGTGACAAGTAATGTATCTCCTGTGATACAATATCTCATAGCCGCCGGAGGATCCCCGTCAATTGATCCCCAGTTCCCTTGTCCGTCAACAAGTGGATACCGGAGAGAAAAGTCCTGCGCCATGCGCGCCATCGCCTCATAAACTGGAGCATCGCCGTGTGGGTGATACCGCCCCAAAACCTCTCCAACTACATTTGCTGACTTTTTATACTTCGCATTATGTTTGAGACCCGAATCCCACATCGCCCAGAAGATCCGACGCTGTACCGGCTTCAAGCCGTCCCTCACATCAGGAAGTGCCCTTGAAACAATGACAGACATCGCGTAATCCAGATACGACTCTTGCAACTCATCGACAATATCTCTCTTATTTATCTTCCCAGCATTATTTGGTTGTATCTCCTTCTCTTCTTCCTTCATAATTATTCTGTTTATTTATGGCAGTGGAGTTGATGGCACCCTTTCATCTATCTGAAATGCCGGAAGCCCTCCCTGACCTCCCTCAAGGATAATATCCTTGGTTCCACGCACCTTCGAAATAGTCGCTGAATAGGCCGAAGATAACTGTGACATAAATGTCTTTGCCTCTTTCCCTACATCCTTCAGATAAGAAGAATCTTGAGGAACCTCAACTATCTCCCCCTCCTTCTTTGTGGATGCGTACGGAGTTGTATACCGAAAATAAAAAAACCACAAAGTCACAACGAAGATCATTGTAATGCCTGAAAGAAGAATAAGCCAGAACTTCTTCGTCTCCCTATCAGCGTGTTGGATGCTTTTTAACCAATTATTCAATGAACTTTGCATTTTTAAGAAATTTAAAAAAATTCTCCAGTTTTAAATAAAACTCAGTATTCCTCTGATTTATGAGTTCCATCCTATGGTTTCAGGAAAACAACCCTCATCTCTTTGGCCGCCAAATCTTTCTTCTTTACTACTAATTTCTCCTCAAGTGTGGTTTCTGCATCAAGTTCCTTTGCAAAGTTTTT
>CAZGST010000014.1:10101-11889 GCA_964528655.1 uncultured Candidatus Saccharibacteria bacterium | reverse complement strand
AGGATTAGTAAAAAGCGAAGGAATAACAATGCAGGGCTCAAGTTGTCTCACGAGTTTTGCCGCATCTGCTTCAGAAATATAAGGTGCTCCGCCCCCAGGAAGCACAAGAATATCGCATCCTGATAGGTGCTCAAAAGCTGAAGAATCAAGCTCATGCGAGAGTCTTCCAAGTAATCCAATCGTAATCTCATCAAATAGAATCTTATAAGCCGTGTGTTCTCTTGCGTCCCCGTCTTCTTTTGCCACCCCCGTACTGACTGCGCGGATATGAATACCCGCGACCTCGTATTCTCCCTGGTGATCAATAAAAAAAGGCCCATCCTCTGCTTCTACAAGCGCAGGCTTCAAACTGGATAACACAAGCGAAGATCCCTTGAATGATCGTTGATTTGAGGGGTCTACAAGCACAACAGCATCTCCAGACTGAAAACGAAAATAACTATCACCCAAATAGGTAATAACCATAATTACTCCTATTATATTGAATTCTTCACAAAAGTTCAATTAGGTTCAAATAACACAAAGTTGACACAGTAAGTAGAGGACTATACTATTTCCTGAGGTTACCCGTGAAAAACCGGGGGCAATAAATTTATGTCACAAGCACCAGTAAAAGAAACAGAAAATCAGTCAGCAGCAAAAAAGAACGGAACACTCATTAGTCAGATAGCAAAATCAAACCCGCTTGTCTTCCAGGTCCTGAAGCCTGGTGATCTAGTGGAAGGAAAGATCGCCCACAAAAGCTCAAGATTATTAATCGTTGATCTTGGTCGTCATGGCACAGGAGCAGTTTACGGAGGCGAACTTCAAAACTCCAAAAGCGCCACAAAAGGCCTGAAAGAAGGGGACAGCATTCATGGAAAAGTAATAAATCCCGACAATGAGGAAGGATATATTGAACTCTCCCTCACAGAAGCCGGGAAGCAGAAATCTTGGACCGCGATTACGGAGCTGAAAGAAAAAGACGAGGTAATAACAGTAAAACCAACAAACGCGAATCGTGGAGGCCTGATGGTGGAGATTGAAGGGTTAATGGCCTTCCTTCCTGTCTCCCAACTCTCAAACGAACACTATCCAAAAGTAGAAAACCCAGCCGATGATAAAAACGAAATCATGCAAGCTCTTCAGAAGCTCGTCGGAACCGAATTGTCGGTAAAAATAATTGATGTAAATCCGCGAACTAACAAGTTTATTCTCTCAGAAAGAGAAGCAACCCAGGTTTCCATCAAGGAACTTGCGAAAAACTACACCGTAGGTCAAGTAATAGAAGGAATCGTTTCCGGTATTGCCGACTTCGGAGTCTTTGTGAGGTTTACCGACAATCCGCTTGTTGAAGGACTAGTTCACATCTCCGAACTTGACCACAGGATGGTTGATAATCCAAAAGAGATCGTTAACGTAGATGACACCGTAACTGCAAAAATTATTGATCTGAAAGACGGCAAGATCGCTCTCTCGATAAAAGCACTAAAGACAAATCCATGGGACACAGTATTGGAAAACTACAAAGAAAATGAGGAAGTTAGCGGCGTAATCTATAGCTTCAACCCATTCGGAGCAGTGGCAAGTCTAGATAACGACATTCAGGGTTATATTCACGTATCCGAATTCGGGAGCATTGAGGAAATGAAAAAGAAACTCACCCTGAAAGAACGTTATACATTTACAATCACAAGTATCAAGCCTCAAGAAAAGCGCATTACCCTGAAGTTAAAAAAATAAGATAGTAAAAAATCCACGCACTCGCGTGGGTTTTTGTTTTCAACAGGTGAAGCTTTGCCAACAGAG
>CAZGST010000014.1:7419-10091 GCA_964528655.1 uncultured Candidatus Saccharibacteria bacterium | reverse complement strand
TTCGGAGAGACAAAGGCTTAGGGTATGTAAGAAGTAGTAAAAAGCCTTTATAATAAAGAAAACATGAAAAATATATCCAAAAACCTGACCTGGGCCCTATTCATATTTATTCTCATTACCGTGGCATTCGGGACGCTCTTTGATGTAAAAGGGAACCCTACAGATCTCACAATCAACCAAGTAGTATCAAAAATACAAACCGGTGAAGTAAAAAGCATTGTCGTCTCGGGTGAAAAACTAGACATTACTCTGCAAGACGACACAAAAGCTGTTGCCCAAAAAGAGGCCGGTACTAGCTTTGTGGAAACCCTAATAAATTACGGACTAGACCCCGCAGTTCTACAAAAAATAGAATTCAAGGTTGAAACCGAGAGTGGCTTCGGTTACTGGGCAGGTGTTATCCTCCCCTCCCTTCTCCCCATTCTCATTATGGTTCTGATCTTCTGGTGGATTTTTCGCAAAGCCTCAACTGGTGTAAATCAAGCCTTCTCATTTGGTAAAGCAAACATCAAACTTTTCTCATTTGCAAAAGACAAGATCACCTTCAAGGACGTTGCCGGGTTAAGAGAAGCAAAAGAAGAACTTCAGGAAGTTGTAGATTTTTTGAAAAACCCAAAGAAGTTTTTAGACATTGGTGCAAAAATTCCTCGTGGCGTTCTCTTAATGGGCCATCCAGGCACAGGGAAGACCATGCTCGCGCGTGCAGTAGCCGGTGAAGGCAACGTCCCCTTCTTCCATATTGCAGGCTCAGAATTCGTAGAAATGTTTGTTGGAGTTGGCTCATCCCGCGTAAGAGACTTATTTGAAACTGCAAAACGCTCTGCTCCTTGCATCATCTTCATAGACGAAGTTGATGCGATTGGTCGGGAAAGAGGTGCGGGCATAGGAGGAGGTCACGACGAACGCGAACAAACCCTTAACCAAATCCTTGTTGAGATGGATGGTTTTGAGAGAGACACAAAGGTAATCGTAATGGCAGCAACTAACCGCCCTGATGTACTAGACCGCGCTCTTTTAAGACCAGGTAGATTCGACAGAAGAATCATGCTTGATATGCCGGACATCGATGACAGAGAAGAAATCTTAAGAATTCACTCCAAAGGCAAGCCCCTTGAAGTCTCAGTAGACTTCAAGATGATTGCTGTCCGTACCCCAGGGTTCGCGGGCGCTGATCTCGCAAACATCATGAACGAAGGCGCGATCCTCGCCGCAAGAGCAAACCGAAAAATAGTAATCCAAGAGGACCTACTGAACGCTATCGAAAAAGTAATGTTAGGACCTGAAAGGCGCCCAAGAACAGTTATTCAAAAAGAAAAAGAAATAACCGCCTATCATGAAGCAGGTCACGCTCTTGTTTCAGCTGGCATCAAAGAAGCTGATCCGGTTCACAAAGTCTCAATCGTGAGCAGGGGTATGGCCGGAGGTTACACCTTGAAACTTCCGTTTGAAGAGCGAAGACTGAAAACAAAAAACCAGTTCTTAGCTGATCTCGCGGTTGCCTTCGGAGGCTTTGCTGCAGAAAGCATTATCTTCAAGGACGTGAGTACTGGTTCCTCGAACGACTTGCGTCAAGCAACAGATATCGCGCACAGAATCGTAACCCAATACGGCATGAGTGAACATCTGGGCCCGAGAGCCTTCGGCAAAGGACAAGAACTTATATTCCTGGGGAGAGAAATAGCAACTGAAAAAGACTACTCGGAATCAATAGCAACAAAGATTGATGAAGAGGTAAACGCCTTGATAGCACGAAGCCTCGCTACAGCGAAGAAAGTAATCATAAAACAAAAAATAATTCTAGAAAAAATAGCCCAAACCCTCCTTGAAAAAGAAACCATTGAACATGAAGACTTCTACGCACTAATGAACGAACAGAACCTCAAGCCTATCTCCATTGCCCTCAGCGTAAAGTAACATAAAATAAAAACTCCGGGTTTTAACCGGAGCTTTTATTTTATGTGCGCGTGCTAGGATTCGAACCTAGAACCACCAAGGTATAAGCTTGGCGCTCTGCCGTTGAGCTACACGCGCATCCCCTTTTTATAGTATAGAGATTACTTTACTTTCAATAATCCCTCAAGTAAACTCTAAAATTATAGAGAGTTTGGTATTTGATTATTGGAGTTTTATAGCTTGGGCGGTTAGCTCAGCTGGCAGAGCATTCGCTTTACACGCGAAGGGTCGCAGGTTCAAGTCCTGCACCGCCCACAACCTAAAAACTAATAAGTGTTGAATGTGTCGAACCGACGTGCTATTGTGTACGTATTACACAGTAAAGAGGTTCGATTATGAAACTCAAAGAAAAAATAAAAGCTCGTCAGTTACGAAGCAAAGGCCTCTCATTGAATGAGATTAGGAAGGAGGTTAAGGTCTCGAAGAGCAGTATAAGTTTTTGGGTGAGGGATATTGAACTGTCCTCTAGCCAAAGAAAGCGCCTCTCCGAAAAGGGTATCCAAAAAGATGTTATTGAAAGACAGAGACAGACTCGACTCAAAAACGAAAACGCAAGAAGAAATAATATTATTGAGACAGCTCAAAAAGAAGTAAAAGAAATATCAGAAAAAGAGCTTTGGTTGATAGGCTGCATGCTGTACTGGGCAGAAGGAGCTAAAAAGACTAAATGGGTCGTTCATTTTTCAAACTCGGATCCTGAAATGATAAAAACCATGATG
>CAZGST010000014.1:0-7409 GCA_964528655.1 uncultured Candidatus Saccharibacteria bacterium | reverse complement strand
GATGAAGTTTTTTAGGGAAGTATGTAAAGTCCCTGAAGAAAAATTTAGAGCCCACATCCACATTCACCCTCATTTGAAATACAAAAAAGCTGAACAATACTGGTCAGATATAACAAAAATTCCATTAAGACAGTTTTATAAAACCTATAGAAAGATGAATAAATCAAGCAAGAACAAAAAAGACAATCTTATCTTCGGGACAATGGCTATCTATGTATGTAATCAAGAGTTATTTCTAAAAATAACAGGTTGGATAAGGGGTACTTTTAAGATTATAAATACTATATAATCAAAATTCGGATATGCCCATCAACAACATCCCCCACATTCATAACCTAGTTATGGGCACAAACGTCTTTGTGCGCAAAGACGGAAAGTATCTTTTATTGAAGCGCTCGCCAAAGAAAAAATGGGCAGCAAACGTAACGCATCCTATCGGAGGAAAAATTGACCCGAACGAAAATCCTTTTACCGGAGCAGAACGCGAGATCTTCGAAGAAGCAGGAATAAGACTGAAGAATATGAAGTTAGAGGCAGTAATATTGGAGCTAAAACCAATGAAAAATGAAAACGAAAATTGGCTTATCTTCCACTTCTCCGCAGACTATTATTCGGGGAAAATAGCAACAACAGAAGAAGGAGAATTCATCCTGCTCAACAAGGAAGAGATAGTAGAGCAAGAGCTGTTTCCGTCAGTTCGTCTGATAATAGACCACATCCTTAACCCGCAAGATGGCACTGTATTTGCAACCGTTGCCTATGATGCAAATGGGGACGTGGACAAATCAAGGACAGTTATAAACGTCTGTAACCTATAATCCCCACTCTCTAACACCATGGATAAAATCGTCTTCGACGTAGAAACAAAAAACGACTTCGCAGACGTAGGCGGAAGAGATAACTTGAAAGACTTAGAAATTTCCGTCCTCTGCTGCTACTCGTACGAAAAAGACGTCTACCTCTCCTTTGAAGAAAACGAACTAGAAGAATTCGGTAAGATAATCCAGAAATGCGAACTGCTCATAGGATTCAATATAAAAAACTTCGATCTCCCAGTCATCGAAAAATATTTAAAATTCAAAGTAACCGCTCTCCCCTGCTTTGATATCTTCGAGGCAGTGACAGAAGTATTGGGAAGGCGTATTGGGTTAGGCGCGCTTGCGGAAGCAAACCTCGGAGTTGGAAAGTCCGGCTCAGGTCTAGAAGCAATTCAACTATTCAAAGCTGGTAAGATGAAAGAGTTGAAAGACTACTGCATTCAAGACGTGAAGGTAACAAAAGACCTCTATGAGTTGATAAAGCGCCAGGGCTACCTCTGGATTCCGGAACGCAACGTCCCTCAAATGACAAAACTCCCGATTGAGTATAAAGAAAAAAACTCCTCTCAAACCCATCTTCTGTAGTGCCACAAGTGTCCGTCCCCGTTTTCCATATACGAACCATGAAGATAAAAAATTTTGACGAACTAGCAACAACTCCCCTTCGTGCCGCGGCGTTAGAAATAATAGAAGCCGGTCTAGAAGCAATTGATACAAAAAAAATAATTCGTGAGAGTATTTCTCTTGAAAATCAAACCCTCACAGTTAAAGGGCAAAAGTACGAGTTAGTGAAAAATGGAAAACTCCTTTTGGTTGGAATTGGTAAGTGTGCCGCATACGCTTGTGAAGAACTAGAAAACATTCTCAATAATAATATTCAGAGCGGAATAGTGCTCGACATCAGGAAAGCGAACACTAAAATAATAAAAAGCATAGTAGGCACCCACCCTCTCCCTTCCGAAGAAAACAAAAGAGGAACAAAAGAAATCATAAACACTCTCCGCGGGCTTACAAAAGACGACTGCGTGATCTTTGTAATTTCTGGCGGTGGCTCGACCCTTCTCTCATACAATGAGAGTCTTACGCCAGAAGAAGAAGCGAAAATTGTAAAAGCCCTTTTTTCTGCTGGCACAACAATAGAAGAGCTGAACACCCTAAGGAAACACACCTCACTCGCACGAGGTGGACAACTTGCGAAATACGCCTACCCCGCCCGAATTATTAGTTGCATCTTTTCAGATGTGCCAGGAAACAATATTCAGACAATCTCATCAGGCCCGACGGTAAAAGACGAAACTACAATAGAAGACGCAAAAGAAATTATGAAACGACACAACCTTACGCTTAACAAAAAAACGCTCCTAGAAACTCCAAAAGAAGAAAAATACTTTAACAATGTTGAAAACATTATTCTTGTTTCAAACGAAACCGCCCTCTCCGCAATGGAAAAAAAAGCAACGACCCTCGGGTTTCACGCTGAAGTTAAAAACACCAAATTAGTTGGAGAAGCAAAAGAAGTTGGGATAAAGATAATTAACGAGCTCCACGCCTACCCCAAAAACACCGCACTTCTTTACGGAGGAGAAACAACAGTAAAAATGACCGGAAATGGGGAAGGAGGAAGAAATCAAGAACTCTCACTAGGGGCCCTGGATGAAACAAGAGAAGAAGAGTTGCTAGTCTCAGTAGCATCAGATGGAAGAGATAATAGCGACTATGCGGGCGGTATCGTAGATTCTATAACCAAATCAAAGGCAAAGTTGCGTAATCTAACCCCAAGCGAGTACCTTTCGGAAAATAGTTCGTACACCTTTTTCAAACAAACAGAAAGTGGTATCCTAATCGGTAGCGCGGGCTCAAACGTTTCAGACATAATAATTGCACTCAAGGAATAACTACAAAGATAATCCAAAAAAAATGAAACAAAAAACAAAAGCAATATTTTTCAGAATAGGTAAAGATGGAGAAAGATTCTTCAAAAACCGCACAGAGTTAGAAAGAGCAGGCATAGAAGTAATACTGAAAGGACACGTGCTCGACGAGCATCACCTGCCGACAGAGAGCGAAAGTGACGCGGAGATTCTGGGAAGCTACGTGGATTCAAAACTATCAGAGCCAGTTTTGAAAAAATTCAAGAATGTAAAAATGATAGCGACATTTTCAACAGGGACCGACCACATCGACCTTGCCTACTGTAAAAAGAACAATATCGTTGTTTCGTATGTGCCTGCGTACGGAGAGCGAACCGTCGCAGAGTATGCGTTTGCTTTAATCCTTGCTCTCGCGAAAAAAATATGTGAAGCAAAAGAAAAAGTTAGCGAGCCCGGGATTCGACGATCAGAAATTATAAAGGGATTAGATCTAGAAGGGAAAACCCTCGGAGTCATAGGTACCGGAAAAATAGGAAAGAACGTAATCAGAATGGCAAATGGATTTGCCATGAAAATTCTCGCTCATGACGTATTCGAAGATAAAGCCTTCCAAAAGGAAACGGGATTTGAGTATGTCGAACTAGATACGCTGTTAACAAAAAGCGACTTCGTAACTCTCCATGTGCCCGCGATGAAAGAGACAAACCACATGATAAACAAGAAAAACATCGGACTCATGAAAGAAACCGCGTATATTATAAACACAAGCAGGGGGAACGTGATAGAAAGCGAAGCACTCTACGCAGCGCTAAAAAATAAAAAAATCGCAGGCGCCGGACTAGATGTTCTCGAAGAAGAAGCAACAGCATTCCGCAATGACATGAGTGTGCTACGTGACAACAAAAAAGAAAACGAAGAAAAAAAATTACGAAACGTGGTCATCACAGAAGAGATGCTTAAGCTACCGAATGTGATTGTAACTCCCCACAACGCCTCAAATACCCATGAAGCACACAACAGGATATTTGAAACATCAGCCAAAAACGTAGTATCATATCTACAAGGGAAACCAGAAAATCCGGTTCCCTTTAACTAGCAAACAAAAACATGTTCAACTCAAAAAAATACAGGACTCTCACAATAGTGTTAGTAATCATTATTGGTCTCGGTCTCGTAATGGCATATGTTCCGCTCCTCTTTCTAGACACTACATTAGAGAAAACACAGGAACAGCAGCTCGCTGATCTTCTGAAACAGGCTGTAACAGAAAATGAAACCAATTTAGAAGGAACAACAAGTACTGAAACAGAAAAGCAAGAAGTAGAAACAAAGACTGAACTGAAGGTAGATCAAAAAGGAAATGCAGAGCTCGAAAGCTTTACAGAACTAGAAAAGGAACAAAACTCACTGAATAACCTAGATAGACAACTTGAATAGAGAATTATAAACACTCCCAAAAGGGAGTTTTTATAATTTGTTTCACGCCAAACAAAATATCCACAGGTGGGAAAAAAATGAGGTTTCATCTATCTACCAGCTTCTAAACTCCAGAACTTGCTACCCCCATCTTTATAACTGATACTTACCTTATGAATAAACTTAAAAAAATAGACCCAAAAATCTTCGAAATAATCAAAAACGAAGAAAAAAGACAAGTTGAAAACCTCAGCCTCATCCCATCAGAGAACTATGCCTCATTCGCAGTACTTGAAGCCTTAGGATCAGTCTTCACAAACAAGTACGCCGAAGGCGAACCAAAAAAACGTTACTACCAAGGAAACGAGTTCGTAGACGAACTTGAGCTGCTTGTTTGTGACAGAGCACTGAAACTCTTTAAACTAGACCCGAGTGTCTGGCACGTAAACGTGAAAGGGGTCTCCGCCGGCATTGCAAACTTCATCGTCCTAACCGCCTTATTAGAACCCCACAATTCATCACACCCTGGAGGAAAAATCATGTCCATGTTTTTACCGGATGGTGGACACCTCTCCCACGGTTGGAAGATCGCCGACAAACCAATCAACTTTTCTTCAAAAATATTTCAGGTCGTACACTATAAAGTAGATGAACGTACAAAGACGTTCAACTATGACAGAATCGCTGACATGGCAGAACGCGAAAAGCCACAAATAATTATCTCCGGTGGCACAGCCTACCCAAGAGAAATAAATTACGAACGCATGTCGAAGATTGCAAAAAATGTGGGCGCGTTCTATATGACAGATATCGCGCACGAAGCAGGACTAGTTGCTGGTAACGCTAACACATCCCCGTTCCCTTATGCAGACGTTATTACCATGTCCACACAAAAAACACTTCGTGGTCCTCGCGGTGCAATGATTTTCTGCAGAAAAGAGTTGGCTGAAAAAATTGATCGTGCAATCTTTCCCGGACTTCAAGGTGGACCATTCATGAATGTGATTGCCGCAATCGGAGTTGCTCTGAAAGAAGCATCAAGTGGCGCATTCAAAAGTTATGCAAAACAAGTTGTAAAAAACGCAAAAGTCCTCTCTGAGGAGCTAAAGAAATATAACTTCGAAGTTGTCTCAGGCGGAACAGACAAGCACCTTGTTCTAGTAGACTTGCGTAGCAAACACATGAATGGAAAGGAAGCAGCGCTCATGCTCGAGTCAGCTGGACTCGTGTTAAACAAAAACACCGTACCCTATGAGACTGGTTCACCTTTCTCTCCATCTGGAATTCGTCTTGGCACACCTGCCATAACCTCAAGAGGTATGAAGGAGAAAGAAATGAAGAAGATCGCAAAATGGATCCACGAGAGCCTCGATGAAAGACGCGACCCACACATAATAAAAAAAGAAGTTATCACGCTTTGCAAAAAATTCAAAACCCCTGGGATAACAAAATAAAACAAAAACGCACCGCAAAAAATGGTGCGTTTTCTACTTACTAGTTAGCGCCCCCCATCTCACACTATATGACCGTATATGCAGAAAGTGCGGAATCACAATGAGATCCGCCTACAACCCAGAAAAAACTCAAACGTATACTGTGAGACTTGTTACCAAAAAGAAGTTTCATAAAATATGTAGAAATACTTGATACTTCCTAGCGTGTACTACATACTATATTTCATGATTGTTGTTAATGGTAAAAAGATAGCAGAAGATACATTAGAGAAGCTCAAAAAAGAACCCACACCCAAAAAATACTTTGCGGCAGTACTCGTGGGCAACAACTCCGCTTCCGCAAGTTTTGTAAAGAAAAAGGAAGAAACCGCCAAAGCCCTAGGGGTTGATTTTCGTACTTATGACTTTCCGGAAAACATTACCGAAGAAAATCTCCGCGAAGAAATTTTGAGAATAGCCCAGCATAAAACCTGTGGCGCAGTTTTGGTCCAACTTCCCCTCCCCGAAAATATAAACCGCCACTACGTACTAAATGTAATCCCAAAAGAAAAAGATGTTGATGTGTTGGGTGAGCGCGCTCTCGGCAGTTTTTATACCAATCGTAACCCAATTCTTCCTCCAGTCGTAGGCACCACAGTAAAAATTCTTCACTCAGTATTTGAGGCTTCTCATGAAGGCTCGGAGGACGCTGTAAAACAAGCTCACGAAATCATTAACAACCTTAAACCAATGACCTTCGCTATAGTTGGTCCAGGGTTTCTGGTCGGTCGTCCCATAGCATCATTTCTTATGGGGAAAACCAAAGGCCTCCATATCTTAGGAAGAAAAAGTGATCTAAGAATGATAAAGGAGGCTGATGTTGTAATCTCCGGAGTTGGTAAGGCTAATCTTATAAAGCCAGAGTATTTAAAAGAAGGCACAGGAGTAATAGACTTTGGCTACGAGTCAGTAAATGGTAAAATCTCCGGCGACCTCGACTCAACTCACCTATCAAATAAAAATAATCAGCTATCGTTCTACACTCCTACTCCCGGCGGAACCGGCCCAATCCTCGTCTCTCAACTCTTCGAGAACTTCTACGCTTTAGCGAAAAAGCAAAAATAAAAACTAACCCGCAGTTCACAACCAAAAACCCGCCATCTTCTAGCGGGTTTTTTTAAAAACACTAATAATTGGAATTCAACGCTACCCTATCGCCGCTATTGTAGCCTTCTTCATCTCATTCAAAAGTTTCTTATCCTCCAAAAGTTTCGCCCGCACCGTATCAAACCCCACTCCAAGCTTCTCCTCTCCGAACGAATAGCTCGAACCCGCCTTCTTCACTACATTGTATTTTATAGCGGCATTCAAAACATCTCCTTCGTACGAAATTCCTTCTCCGTACATAATATCGAACTCTGCAACCTTGAATGGAGGCGCCACCTTATTCTTCACAATCTTTGCTCGTGTTCTGTTTCCTACCACATCCTCCCCTTTCTTTATCTGTGCTACTCGCCTTATATCAAGTCTTACGGAAGCATAAAACTTCAGAGCTTGTCCCCCAGGAGTTGTTTCTGGGTTTCCGTACATCGCAGCCACGCCAATCTTCATACGAATCTGGTTTATAAACACAATAATTGTTCCCGTCTTGTCAGCAATCGCCGTAAGTTTTCTAAGTGCCTGGGACATAAGTCGTGCTTGCAAGCCCATATGGCTATCCCCCATCTCTCCCTCGATTTCTGCCTTTGGGGTTAAGGCTGCGACTGAATCAACAATCACAATATCAATAATCCCAGAACGAACCAAGCTCTCAAGAATATTCAAAGCCTCCTCTCCGTTGCTAGGTTGAGAGATAATAAGGTCTTTTACCC
>CAZGST010000013.1:0-19443 GCA_964528655.1 uncultured Candidatus Saccharibacteria bacterium | reverse complement strand
ATCAATCGGCAAAATTCCTGAAAGTTTGATTCTGGTGCGGAATACGGGAATCGGACCCGTGCCTCAACCTTGGGAAGGTCGCATACTACCACTGTACTAATTCCGCATATGAGCACACTTATCCTACCATAGGATTTTTGTTTTTTTCAATTTCTACGAGATTTTTAAATTTTTTGTTAGGTTTTGACATGCTATAATTTATGTATGTCAGATGAGGAAAAACTCAAGTTTATTGAGGATACGTATAAACGTTTTCTTGAGGCGACAAACAAGATTCAAATCGAATATTGGAAGAGTATCCGTGCAATTTTGAAGGATATTGACGATGAGAAGATAAAGGAGATAAGGAAGAAGTTGGCTAAGGTGTAGATTTTATGAGCACCCTTCGTTTTAAAGAGAAACATGAAGTATCGAGTACGTCTGATTTGGGACGCCCTCATTTAATGGAAAACCGAAGGATTCGATTTTCTCCGAAAAGTAGAAAAACGAATGAGACAATGTCCGACGTGGAGCCTTTTAAAGCCGAAGGAGTGGTGATGTATTTGTTATCGCCACTTGAAAGAGAAATGTACCTTGAATTGAAGAATAGACTTGTTTCGAGTCTTGGATATTTTAAGGGATTGAAATCTAAATTTGAGCTGTGGGAAGTAGCGGAACTTAGTCCTGAGCTTCATGACTTTGTTCAAAATAGTCGTTTTTATCCGCACTCATCACAGGAGGGTAATTATTTTGATGAGCTTACAAAAGATACGATCAGGAAAGCTGATAATTATATTCGTTATCATGATCCGGCGTGGTTTTCATATTTTTCATCCAGGGTTGCCTTTTTTGATTCCTTATGGGAGCGCGCTGAAAAATTTTTACATCATAAGAATAAAAAATTAACGGAAGATCAGACACCCGAACCTTCTTTTAAGGAGAGGTTGGTGGGGGAATTTTCAGAGAGAGCAAGGCTGATGCTGGATGATTTTGAGTACTATTACGATCGTGCTCCCGAACAGATTCGTGCGACTTCGTACTTTAAGGAGATTGAAGCATATGGATCACCTCGGAAACATTTTGATCAGATTCTTGAGAAATTTTCGAAAGAAAAGAAAAGCAATGAACACCTTAAGCTTGAGACTCTTTTTTCTTTTTTGAAAACACTAGAAGATTTTTTGAACATTGTTAGGGAATCAACACCACAGGAGGCTTCTTTTGACGCAGAGGATTTGGAAGGATTGAGGGTGAAGATCTATGGTGGTGAGAAAAACTATCGCGTGCTTAAGAAACAATATGGAGGACTAAATGTGGAAACCAGAAAGTTTTTTTATGAAGGAGGAAAGAAGATAATGAAGAATTCTTTTTTCGGTACGAAACTTAAGAAGTCTCGTTATTTTGGACCGTTAGTAGAAAGAACCTTTCATGCTATCAGGGGCACTTTTCGTCAGGGAGAGATAAGGGTAGACCAATCTTTTCGGGAAAAGATGCGTTTTTTTATTGATCAGGAGTTATTAAGTGTAAACGATGAAAAAATGTTAGAGTCTTTTACTGAGTCTGATCTTGTGATTCTGCTTGCGGTGTTGTGCGTGAGGGAAAATGAGGCATGGTATAGGCTTCGAGAAGCGGAAAAGCATAGTATTGAAAATTCGATTGACGAGGAGATAAGGAATTGGAAGGAGGCAGAAAAGACGGTTCTTTCTGTGTATAAAAAGAATTTTGGGGAGGTGGTGGATATTACGCCTTTTATTTCACTTGGGGATTTTGGGACTGAAGAAAAAACTTATGATCACGGAGAGTTTACAGAGGGGAGGCGTCTACAATTCACTCCATTACATGAAGTTTCGGAAAAGTCGATGCCCGCGAAACAGGTTGCTAGCATGAGGATAGGAGATGATGATGTGCCAGCTATGCAGTTAGAACCGTATAAAGCTATTCATCCGGATCATTTATTAAGAGTTAATGGCAAAGAACATGCTCTAAGACCAATGGATTTTAATGCCCTTGTTCTTGCCGCGGAAAAGCCGATGGGAAGCACCAATGATAAGAATGGATCACACATTGGTTCAAGGGAGAGGGTTTCTTCTCTTGACCAGCTTTATCAGAAGATATTATTTGAGAGAGCTAGCATTGTTAGAATGCTTGATGGGTTAAAGGATGAGGGTTCAGGAAAGACAAAATCTAATCTGGTTAACGCTTACGCTCGGTATGATGCCTTGCTTAACGACTACGGCCTTTTATACGTTAAAGAAGGGTTGAAAGAAGATGACTTCGCCTCTAAGAGTAGTATTGAAAAAGAGTATTTAGAGTTTGTAACTTGTGTTGAGCTTTTTGTTCATGAGAAATTGAAGTTAGTTGATTTAGAAATGAGTTGTTTGGGGAGCATTGCTTCAAAGAGAATCGAGATAATGGCGGACTTTTTGGAATTTCCTGAAAAGGAGAGACAAAGGATGCTTATTTCAAGCTCAAGAGATTTCACGACTAGTAATGAAGAGAGAGAAATTGTGCAGAGATTCATTCAATTATTACCGGGATATGAACTTGATGAAGTAAGTGATTTAGTTTTTCAAAAGGCGCTTTTAGCGCTTTTAGATCGACTTTTTAACTTGGGTGTTGTCGAGCTTTATTTATCCAAAGCCCAGATAAGCCAATTTGGATCGGATGAATCGTCGCAGCACCGTTCACTGTCTCTTTTTTATCGGAGTTATGGAGAAGTGTTCAAGTCTTATTGTAATGACTATCTGAAGGAGTTTTGGGAGTCGGTCGTGAGGTTTGTGAAGAGGAGTCGAAATACATAGAATTTTATGAGAAGTAATGACGGAATGTTTCAAGGATTGGAGCTGCTTAGGCGGTATACCAGATATAGTGAGGCAGAGAAAAAGGATGGAAGAGATCCAATGTCTATCGAGGATTTTCGCGCACAAGAGTCTGGTGAGCCCAGGGTTAGGCAGAGTGTTAGGTCGCAACCTATTGATGAGAGTAGAAGAAGAGAAGGGTGGGAAAGAGTCGGGAAGAGACGTGCGCGTACTTATGTTGAAGGAGACAGATCAAGAGGTAAACAAAAAAAGAGTGGTCAAGAAATTTTACGGGAGGAAATTGAGGCAATAGTTTCACATTTGAGTGAAAGAGAGAGGAGAGCGATATTTGGAAATTCTGCTAATTTTTATGATCGGTTTCGTGGGGTAGGTAAAAAAGGTTATGCCAAAATTGAGGATTTTGTAAAAGAGTGGATTAGAAATAGAGAAGAAGAGGTGAGACGCAAAGAGGCGGATTTTAAGATTACGGTACCTGATGGTTTGAAGCTTGTTGAAAAGGCTGGTGGAAGTCCTGAGGCGATTGCGGAGGTAAAAGGTAGAGGAGTGGAGGCAGAGAGAGCACAACACTTGGAAAGCGTACGATATAGAAACGACGTAAGACTCGGTCTTATGCATGGAGCAGAGTTGGTGTCACTTTGTGATAATTTAACGAGAGACGGAAGGGCTGAGTTTAGGCTTGTGGAGCATGTTAATGCGACACAGAATGCGGATCATCACGATATAGAAAAAGTAGATAGGATAATAAACAACATCTCCTTGCGAGATCTGGTGAAAGACTTGCTTCAAGAATACGATAGAAGTGGAGAAGAGAACACGGAAGAGAGAAGTTTTACAGTTGGACGAATTAGGTTAGACGAAGATCAGCATAAAATAATCCAAGAAGAAATTGCAGAGAGGAGAAAGAAACTCTTGTCATTTGTTCAGAGTGAGGAGAGATGGTCACTGCAAAAATCTCTCGCGCTTGCGGTGTATTTCGCTTTGGAGGAACTTTCGACCGTGTCTGTTGGGCAGGAGTGCTCGCTTACGGATATTTTTTCAGATATCTATGAATATTTTCATGAAAATGTAAATAAGTATGTTTTGAATCACGCGCGTTTGTTAGTTGTGAAGTTTATTCGAACTGGGGATCCTGCTGTATTTGCAGAAATTGATCCTCCAGTTCAATCTTCGGTCGCGGTAGAGACTATTGAAGAGAGAGGAAGGAGAGAGATAAGCGATGAGGCGCTGAATGAGTTATTTCCTCCAGGGAAACCACCTGAGGGGTACCGCGTTCAGTACGAAGAATTAGAGGAGAAGCAGATTGCTATTTTCGGGGGCGATAAGAATTATGAGGCGGCGTTTGCAGCTTTACAGGAGATCTTGGACAGAGAGGCAAGGGAAGAGCATGTTGTTTTTAAGACTAGCAAGAAGGTTGGAAAGGAAGAGGGTGATCGCACTGTTTTTAAACCCAAACATCCAAGTTCGTACCCTTTATGGGAGAACGCGGCTTTGAGATTTACTCTTTCTGTCCGATGCGCAATTGATGGACTCCTTGAACCAGAGCGTGTTAAGTCTGGGGTGCATAGGGCGAATGTAAGATCATTCATTACCAACACGACTGGCGCAAGGGAGCCAGACGAAGGTACTTCTAAAGATGAAAGAAATTTTTATAATCGTAAAAAGTTTATTCAACAAGATTTGCGTCGTGGGAGGGAATTTGAAATTCCTATTGACCCTGATCGGGGGGGCCCTGATTCTTATGATGTTGTCAAAAATAAGATGGCAACGGCAGTCTCTCTTTATATGATTGATGTGGCAAAAGCAGAGAGAATACGAGCTGCCGGCAGTACGGTAAATCGAAATATGGAAGAACGCCTTGAAAAACACCTTCGAGTGATTGCAGATTTTCGTACTGTTTTGTGTAGGAAGTTTGAGATAAGCGAGAGTGACTTTGATAATAAGCTTCTTTATTTTATAAATCCAGACATTAGGTTGTTTGATGTGAATAAGGATTTGGATAAGAAGCAGCCTGTGCTGAGAGAGAAAGAACAGAGGAGAGTTCCTCCACCTCTCGGAAGCAAGGAGTCGCTTAGGCTCTGGTTTCCATCAATTAGTGATGAGGAGATTGTCCGTATGCTAGAGGAGGGGTCTGAAAAATTTGACGATGCTCCGGTTGATTTTACAACCATTCAGATGGCAGAAAAGATAATGATGAGTTATGGAAAATGTACCATATCTAATGATGATTTGCGTCGGGTTTTTGTTAGCTATGGAATTAACGAGGAGCAGCTAAGGGAGGAAAGTGTCGATCAAGTTATGGGAAGATTGGAGGTGTTATATGCGGCTGAGAAGTACGCGATACAAAAGAAAATTAAGAAGTTAGAAAAGATAAAAAGAAAAGGAATTAGGGAGATTTTAAGTGAGGCTACCTTTGTTGTTCACGGAAAATATGATCCGAAGACTCAGGAACTAGGAGAAAAGAGCGATTCAGACGCGGAGTGCGCGCTTGGTCTTTTTAGGAGAGCTGGTATTTTAGCGAGTACAAAGCTTGAATTTGTTGATCATGGCAAGAAGAAAGAGGGTTGCGTGAATATTGATACTGGGTATGGATTTGGAATTATTGTTGAGGAGGTGAAGGACCCGAAGGACCCTAGCAAGGTTATTGATTACACGGTTGTCATTGATCATCATGGAGTCGGATCATCAAGAGAGGTTTCGGCTACAAGTCTGACTTACAGGTTTTTAGTTGAAGCGGGGTTATTGCAGAGGGAAGCGAGGTATGATGCTCTTGCGAATTTTCAGGATGATTTAGATAACGCCAGGGTGCCTTCTTCACCTGAGGATTATAAAAAATCTCCTTATATGGTTTGTAGTATTGGGAGGATGCTTACTTTTGATCAGCTTATGAAGTTTTTTGAAGCTGGAAGAGACGCAAGAGAGGTTCTTCCTGAAAAAGACATTGATATTTTTGGATTTAGAGGCGCATGTAAACAACAGATTAATAGCATTGAAAGAGCAGAAGAGATATTCGATAGGTTAGAAAAGGAGAGCTTTATTCTAGAGTCCCCAGTGTACGGCAAGATCTTAATTGACATACCTAAAAAAATTACAAAATCTGATCCGAATAATCCTGCTAAGACGAAGACCAGAACGGAAAGTTTTATTGCTTCTGGTGGGTTTTCGGGAGCGAGAGCTATGGGGTGTGATGTGCTTGTCACGTATAATCCAGAGGAAAAAAGTTTTTTTATTTCTTCACACAGGCCTTTTGGATCTGATTTTGTATTGTCACAAGGAAGGAAGGTGAGAGAAGTGATGTATATCCAGCCACGGGGAAGCAAGTCTCTTGATGTAACGTTGGAGGAGATATTAAATAAACTGATTCCAGGTGGATTCAGATCTCACGGGGGGCTAAGAGAGTATATTGATGGACCGGAGCAGAAGAGATTACTTCAGCAGAAAGGCAGAGCAGAGAATATAACAGCACAGAGAGAGCTTATAATTTTGATGGGGGAGAAGGGAATTAGAGAACCTGATCGTGAGAGTAAGAAATTAAAGAATTGGGAGCAGCAATTTTTACAAGCTAACGATGGGGGCGATTTCAAACGAGCAAAGGCGATTATTTTGTGTCAAGATGCGCGTCAGAATCTAGCAAGAACAGAAGTACGGTATCAGAAAGCGTCTCCTGAGGAAAAAAGAACCCTTGAAAATATTTTGGCTAGTGCAGAGAGCGAGTATAAGAAGCTTCAGGTTGAGCTTAGGGGAGATAGTATTTTGTATCAACTTGAAGAAGAAAGGCTTTTGTGTCGAGAGAGAATGATAGCACAAGTTAAGGGACGAGGGTTATTCAGGAGAGGTGTTAGAGCTTTGGGGGAGATAAACTTTGCTAACTTCTATACACGGAATGAAGGAAGGAGATTTGAGTCTAGATTTTGGTATGGACTTGGTAGAGCTTTGTCTCTTCGGACTATTGCATCTTCGGCGCTTATGGGTGTTGGAGCTTATTTTGGAGCGACATATGGGGCTGTTGCCGCTACTGCGAAGCATCTAGGCATAGCTCAAGCTTTTACTAAATTTAGCATGGCGGCTTTGGGAGCGGTTGGCGGGAATAGATCCGTAGCTGCGAGTGTTGGGGCGGTTGGTACGTATAATCTTCTCGAAGCTATGGCTTTTGCTTCGAAATTAAGTAAGAACATTAAATACGAAAAAACCTCAGTAAGTAGAGAGTGGGATCCGGTTTTGGGGAGTTGGTTGGAGCTTGAAAAGCCAAAGGAAAGAAAACGGGTTTCTTCTGATGTAAGGGATACGGAAATAGTTACCCAGATAAGAGCCTTACAGGCAAGAAGTATTATTTACGGAACTGATTTAACAAAAAGTCCTGAGTACACTTGGCTTCTCGAAAGTTTGAGGGAGAGAGTGAGTGAGAAAGTTGGTACTCCGGAAGAGAAGGGGCTTATTGTGAAGCGCCAAGTGGAAGCGATGGCTAGCAACAACGAGAAAGAGCTAAATGAATTTGAGCAAGTATATTTGAGGGGTAAGGGAATAAAACAAGCAGAGAATAAATGGTGGAAGAAGAAAAAATGGAGAACGATTATTGCTGTTGCTGCTGGGGCTGGAGTTGCTTTTGGACCAGGGCTTGTTATGGGTAAAGAAATTGCGGAACACGCGGTCAATACTCACGCGGTCAGTGACTTGAAATTGGGAAGGAGTGGAGTAAAGAGCGGGCTTACTAGTCATTTTGGGAGAGGGATGGGCGGAAGGAACATTAACATTTTGACTGCTGAATTTGTTCCCCCTGAAGGCATGCCTATTACCAAACTAGGACGTGTAGCTAGTGAGGTTTTTCCAGATAATCTTTCTAGAGGGAGAGCTGTGAGTTATGTGCACGAGTTTAGAGAAGGTGATTCGTTGTGGAAGGTATTAGAGGAGAAGCTGGAGGAGAAATTTGATGGGTTTAAGAACATTAGTAAGACTAATAAGGAAGGCAGGGCGATGAGAGATAATATAATTGATTCATATAAACGTATTGTGGGGAAGAATCCGCAAGTATTCGGTATTCTTAAAGGGGACATAGATAACATAGAACCTGGGACAGAGTTGAACCTTGCAGGAGTGCTTGAGGGACCAGCAAATGAGATAAGAGGAGAGAAACTGATATCAAGAGCGCAGAATCTTGATGCGCAAGTTTTGGATAAGATTACAGGCCAAAGAGAGGGTGCTAACGAGTTTTTGTCTCAGAATAAGGGGGAGCGATTTACTACTTCTAAGGCTGTTGAATTGTTTGGAGAGGGAGGTAGAAGAGAAGAATTACCACAAAGCGTACTTGAGAAGGATCTTAAAGAACTACGAGTTGGGATTTTTCAATACAGCAAGGACGCCCAATATAAACTTGATCATGCTGGCCAAATTTCACTTACGGAGCATTCTGAACAGGCTCAAAACATTCGGGAATATTGGAAGTTTATAAATGCTCAACTTGGTAATTATGGAGTGATAAGCGAGAAGATGAGTTATATGAGTGAGTTGGTAGATGCGAAGAGGGCATATGCTCTTTTTGATAAGGAGAGTACCGAATACTTCAACGCGTTTATAAACGACCACTTTAAATTTCCGAAGCACTTTTTTGAGAGTGATGAGTTTAAAAATTTGCGTATGGATAGGTTCATGAAGTGGGATCTAAAGAGTTTGGTGGAGAAAGGAAATATTAAAGGAGAATCGTTACTTGCATTTCAGACTTTTCTTTCGGAGAACATGTCAGAGGTAAAAGATGGGTCTCCAAAGATGATGTCTATGTCTGTGTATGATTTTTTGAAGTCAAAAGCGTATTTTGATCAGAGTCGGGTTGCTATAATGGATAAGGATAGGCCAGTGCTTCAGATTGGTTCTCAGAAAGTAAAAAAGATGGTCGGAGCATTTATGAAGTCGACGAGTAAGTTATTGCAACAGAACTCAGGAAGTATTTAATTTTTATGATGACAAGTGAATTAATTCACGCACTTTATGGAAATATCTTCGAGATGTTGAAGATTGGGGAACTGCCTTCTGATAAGAAGAAGGAGATTTTGGTAAAGATTGAGGAGGTAATGTATGATCGGTTATTACTACGTATTATTGAGAAGCTAGAAGAGTCAGATAAGCAGAAGTTTGCTGATTTGATTTCTAGAGAAGAGGATAAAGTAAATGAGGAAGAATTACTTTCTTTTATTACAGAAAAGGTTCCTGATTTTTTGACTTTTCTTGAAGAGGAAATTGCGAGTTTCAAGTTTCAATTAATGAAGTCGGTCGAGAACGATGAAGAAGATTTAGCGCTTGCGAGACTTGAAGCGAGATTAGAGTCAGAAGAGAATGAAGAGGTAAAAGAAAAAGAGAGCAAGGAGTAAATCAGGTGTTTTAAGAAGTTCTTACGCTACAAAGTCTTTTAGGAGGTTTAGTTGGTAGGAGGGGATACCTAAGGAAAGGCCGTAATTTTCGGCTTCTTCGTATTGAGACTTACTTTTACGATCGATTTTGAATACTTGGTTTCGAAAGATTATGTAGTGCGTTGTTTCGTTTTTAAAATCAGCGTACCAGGAGGTCGCGTGTTCTTCCTCTATTTCTTTAGAAATTAGGCTTGCTATTTCGGATGCTTTTTCTTCAGCGATTTCGCACTTATGGAGTGTCCATTTAGTAAGCCACGGAGTTTTAGATTTTTCTGTTGTCGGACTTATTTTCGTTTCCAGAATAAAAACTTTTTCTAGAATCTCTTTGGAATTTTTAAGACTCTCTCTGATGATTGTGCCCTCGTAGTTCATTTTGATATGCACTGAATTTTTTCATACAATTCCTTTTTTTTTGTTGTTGAAAATATAGCCTTGGTATTTGTTTTTGGCTTTTCCTCAGTGAGTGCAGGGAGGACGCTCCAGTTGTCAAGGGTGTCATACAGGGAAACTTTGAGAATCTCTCCTTTGTCTGGACTCCAGACCGCACTCATATGATACTCTCTTTGTTCCTTTAATCTTGCTAAATTTTTTTTGCACCATTCGAGAATCATGTCTTCTATCTCTCGCGCTTGCCTTGGATTTTCTCTTTTATGAAGAGGGTAGACGATTACAGGCTTCTTTCTGATTATAAGGAGCTTTGCGGTTAGGTTTATGGTCATAGAGTTTTTGAAGATAAAGTTGCCATTACGACTCCCTGAATTCTAAAATCTTTGGTTACAATGATAGGTTTGTGTTTTTTGTTTTTTGAGACAGGCTTCAACATTACCAGGTCTCCCATGTAGTGGAGCTCTTTGATAGTAGCTTCGTCATCAATGAGGGCCACTACGATATCTCCTTCATTTGCGTATTCTTGCTGACGAACGAGTACTAGGTTTTCGTTTTCAATGCCAGCAAGGTTCATTGAGTCTCCTAAGGCCCTCAGAATAAAGTACTGGTGAGGAGGTCTCGCGAGTTTTATTGACACTGAGAGTGTTGTTTCTATGTTTTCTTCGGCTAGAAGCGGAGCACCACAAGGAGCGGCTCCTACTAAGGGCACATCCACTGTGCGGATGTTTTCAGTCTCGTCGTTTATGTTTTTGGTTATCTGAATTGAACCGTCTTCTTTTCGTCTCAATATCTTCTTATCTTCTAGCTTTTCAATAATAAGAGAGATTGAACGAGGGGACTTGTACCCTAGGGTAGCCATAAGCTCTCTCACGGTTGGGATTTTGCGACCATAGATCATTGCTTTTTGTATTTCTCGCACGACTGAAAGTTCTTTTTCGTTTATGTTCATGTTTTTAACCAATGGTTTTTGGAGTCGACTTTTTGTTTATATACACAGTGTATAATGCTGTATAAGCATTGCAAGTATACTTATCCACAGGGAAGAATCTCAGAGATTTTCTTCTAGAATTGGTATTGCTATTCGTTTTCGGAAGCCTGATGTTTATTTGTTAGTTCTTTGAAGAAGAGGAGGGAGACATGAATAAAGTCGTAGGAGTAGTACTCGTCAAAGTGATCATGAATCGGTTTCAGTTTTTCGGTACCGAGCGTATGGAACACTTCGATAATTGCTTCAATTTCATGATCTTGAATACCGGTGAAATCTTTAACTTCATCCAGTGTAAGTTTTTGCTCTCCATAGAGTTCGTTTATGTATCTCCAGATGGTTTGTGGGGTTAGGGTCAGCATTTCTACTATTTTTTGCATTTTATTACCTTCTTTTAATAACTTTAGGGTACTTTCTATTCTTTCTCTTTTTGCGAGCGTTCCTTTTATTTTTGTTGGGACCTCCTCTAGATCATTTTTTGTTATTTTTCCGCCACATTTTAAGATAAAGTTTTCATGCTCGATTGTAAGGTCGACTTCACTCGCGTATTCAAGTTGTGCTTCTGTTTCGTCTGATTTTTTTCGAAATTCAATATCGATTTTGTGTACGTCAGGATGCACTTCGAGCGCTTTTGGGTTCCACCCTTGAAGATGTAACCCGGAGAGTGTTTTTACTCTTGAAAGGGCAACGTAGCCTTGGCCATACTCGAAAGCCGTAGATAGGTCCATATAGGCTGAATCAAGCGATATTCCTTGGCTTTTGTGCACTGTGATCGCCCAGGCGAGGCGTAAGGGGATTTGAGTAATGGAGGCAAGGATATGTCCATCAGATTCAATTGACCAATCCATGGGTTCAGCTTTCAGCATCCTTCCGTTCCCTGTTTTTACTATTGGATAGTTATCCTCAGTACTGAAATCTGTGACGGTACCCGTAATTCCGTTTACAAACCTTCCATCGGTGCTATTTTTTGTGAACATTACACGGGCACCAATTTTCAGAGTTAGAATTTCAGGCGAGAGACAACCTCGTTTCAGTTGTTCAACGTATGATTTCTGACCTTTTGATTCCATGTTGAAAGTCTTAGGGGTGTTTTTTATTTTTGAAAGTTCTATGTTGTTTACTCGATCAACATCTGTATTGTGAGGAAAAAGTTTGGTAATTGTTTCTTCTTGGGGATTATTATTTATCAAGAGCCGAGTCTCTAAATGGGTTTTGTGGTAGTCCTCTAGTGTGCCGTTTCTGAGGGAGGAGAGAATGTCAGTAAATACACCATCTTCTTGTCTGTGTTGTTCTGTAATGTAGCAGACGACTGGGTCTACTTCTTTCCAAGTGTGTCCTTCGAAGGCGAACTCGGGCCTCTCTTCGTTGTACTTTGTAATAGGAGGAAGTTGAAAAAAGTCTCCAACGAGGATTATTTGCATTCCTCCGAATGGAAGCTCAATCTCTTTTATTTTTCGACAGACCGTGTCTACAAGAGAGAGGGTGTTCGCATCCAACATTGAGATTTCATCAATAACGAGGACTCTCGACTCATGAATCCTTCTTGTTAATTTTGATCGGCCAAGTATCTTTTGAATATCATAAGATGAGAGTTCTTTATTTATTCCAATTCCGCTCCATGAGTGAATAGTGAGGCCTCCGATGTGGGTTGCAGCGATACCGGTTGAAGCGGTTACTGCAGGAAATACATTGTGTCGGCGCAGGTACGAAATGTATGAGTTTATGGTGTAGGTTTTTCCGGAGCCTGGTTCTCCGGTTAAAAATACGTTTACGCCGGTTTTGAGGATTGTGAGAGCTTGGGATTGGGTCATGAGATAAAACTAGAGAATCAAGAATTGTATTTTATACAATCTCGGATTGATAGCAGCTTTCACAGTATACAATTTCTGGTCGGTTTCCAGAATACGTAGTTTCAAGAATGTTGGAACAGGGGCTATTTCCGTGGGAATGGGTTCTAGTGTTTTTGTAAAATTTGTTTTTTGAACTAGGGCCATTGCAGTCACAAGTGCGTGTGTGGAGTTTGCGGGGGTTTCTGTGTGCGAGGCGTTCCTCAAGACGGCAAGGAAAGCATTTGTGGGGGAGGGGGATCAGTAGACGGCGATAAAAGGCTAGTTCCATAGGATGGATACGGAAGGCGGTTGCACAACGAAGGTGTAATTTTTTTTCCTTTTCTGAATCTTCTGATTCGCAGCGAATAACTTCTTGTAGAATCGTGTCTTGGACTTCAGTAATTGCTTTTGGTAAATTTCTGTGTTCCAGAGTGACTTTGTAATCACGAATATCACGATTGTGCCAATGCCATCCTCTTTCTTCTACGTCTTTTTTTTCGAGGGGAAAGTAATCCTGTGCTAAAGAGTCATTGTAAGGGAATGGAGAGATCCTGATTGGGAAGAATTCACCCCATTCTTTTGTAATTTTCATGTGTTCGATAAGCTTTGTTTTCAGTCTTTTGTAGTCTTCTTCTTTGTATTGTTTGTTGAAGATACAGTATGACTTTTTGCGTAGGCCTACGCAACCGAATATGTCGTTGCAGTTGAAGTTGAGTTCAGAGTACAAGGCGTTGTGGTTATACCATGATTTTGATCCGACAACACACTTTGATCCGTATGCTGCTCCTTCTAGTTCGTAGTCTAGTTCATTATCTAGAGTTTCTGTGAGATCAAGGCAGTCTCTAGCTTCCCAAGCGTCTTGTGCGTATGTCAGATTTTCAGAAAGACGACAATTGAATGCGTATTTAGTGTTTTTGGTTCCTTCAATGTAGTCACCGGTTGAATTTTCGTTCTTGTTTCCGTGATAGAATTTCAGCGGTATTTTTATTGAAAGTTCGTGAAGTTTTTCCTTCAGTTCCCTGATTGATAAATTTGTTAATTCAAAAAGTTTTATTCTTTTTTCGTATTCTTCTTTCCCGAGTTCTGCGTTGAACCACTGGTATGATTTGTTGCGTAGCCCCACGCATCCGAAACAGTTGTTGCAGCCCCTGCAATCATTACAGAAAAAAGACTCATTTGTATCGGCGCAATTTTCTACGAAGAGGCATTTGTAACACTTTCTGCAGTTCAGTGATTCGTACATGATTTCGCATTCTTTCATAGCCCAACAGTCTACACAGTCTCGACTTTCTTGGTTCCAATTTCCATACATACAGTCCTCACTCTTGTTACTTGCTACTACCATGTAACAGTTTTCATTGTTTTCGGACTGATTGCTATATTCGGAATTTACGCTGTTATGATTTGTGAGAGCTACGCGTGGCACTTTGTAGCGGTGTTCGTAAAACTGCTCAAAGAAAGGCTTGGTAAGGTCTAACTCCCGTTCGTAGGATAAAGGATCCCAGGTGTCGGACCACCAGCAGGGTTGGCAGTAGACTGGACCGGGGTATGAAGGGTTATAGATGGAAACCTTGCTCTTTTTACAGAGAGAGCAGTCGCGTTTGTAGAAGTTCCATTCATTGCGATTTGCAATGCGACGCTGGTAGCGACAACTTGGACAGAGGGTGGGAATAGGAACATCAATCTTTTCGTAGAAGGATAGGTCTTCGGAGAGAATTGTGAATTCAGATTTGCAGTTGTTACAGTATCTTGTCATTGAGTTTTACTATAATTTAAACAGAAATACGTTTCTACTCCAGAACTATACAGGGGAAGCATTATTTCCATAAGTCGAATTTGCGGGTGAGTTCGGAGATTATGGAAATGTTTCCGAAGAGACAGATCCCACAGTATTCTTGTTCTGCTTCTGATGTTGTTTTCATTTTTTCGATTTGTTCTAGATAGGTGCCCTCCTGCATTATTTTTGTGAAGTCAACGTAACGGATTCCATGCTCGATTACAAGACTTCGTAAAGTTCGAATTTGGTTTGAATTATCTGCTCGGAGTACGATGTAGCTATTTTTCGATAAGCTTGGGTAGCTATTGTTATCCTTGTCTATATAGTGAAAGAATCCCATGTTTTCTTTCTCTTTGGGGGAAGCATCTACTACAATACCGAGGGACATGTGACCAATCGCGTTCATGAGTTTGGAGATTTCAATTTTTTTGTTCAACACGATAACGAATTTGTGGGTTGTTATGTTTTGATTGCTCATGAGAATGTTTATTTGGTTTCTATTTTGAACTTTTTCAGAGATTCAAGAAGGGGATTTACAACACTGTCTGTTATGTAGTCGGGGGTTATACGGGACTCGGAGAAGATTTTACTCTCAAGTTCACGCATGGGGGAGGCAAGGCGCTCGAATACTTCTTCACTTTCCTTTACATTTTTATTTGTTGCGAATCTTTTCCTTCCTTCTTGCATGCGTTCCTCAAGCGGGAGAACTCCAGAAGGGGTTACTCTATGATCTGAATAGCAACAAACACTTTTTTCAAGGTTGTTCTCTTTCAAATTTTGCCCTGCTTTTGTAAATCCTACAGATTTTATAAGCTCGAAAGTTTTTTCTGTCACACCAACTTCTTTTGCTATTTCATATATTCCAGCATGTTCATCGTCTCCATATTTTTGTTTGAATTCATTTTGAACATTTTGCCAATATTCGAGCCCCTCGGGTTTTAAGAATTCAGGAAGAAAATTGAGATTGAACTTGATGATGTTCCCCATATCGTGGAGAAGACAGGCTTCGATAACAGACTTTTTGTCTATAGTGATTTTTGAGTTTTCACAAATAATTGAAGCGACACCTGCGACTCGGAGCATGTGGAGTTGGAGGGAAGGCATTATTTTATACTTTGTGTAGATTTCGGAAATCTTCATGTTAGTGAATGAGATTTTATATTATTACTATATTCGCGAATGATGAAGGGAATAATTTCGTTGTAATGACTCAATAATTTATATTTTTACTACTTTGTTATTTCAAAAATAAGATCGGGTTTGTGCTTATTGAGCGATTCCTTTTGAAACGAACCGTAGATATTGCTTACTTCAAGGTTATTTTTTTTAGCTAGGACTCTCAAGTCTTCAGGATAGAAGTAATAAAAAGGCATTTTTACATACGTATGTTTGTTCGTTTTCGTGTTTAACTTTTCTACTATTTCAATACAAAGTTGTTTTTCGTGGTCATAACAATTGTATACTTTTTCAACCTCACTACTTTCTATGTTTATTTCTTCGATTTCACAATGAATACTCCGATCATGGGGAATGTAGGGACTGAAAATGTCACCTACGAAAATGCCACCTTTAGTTAGGTGTTTTTTTACTACACCGAATAACACATCGGCATCTTTTCTATCGAAGTGACAAAGGAAACGATAGGGAGCAATGATAAGATCAAATTTTTTTTCTACTTTAAGCGTAAGTGCGTTCTGGTGAATGATATGACATTTTGGAAAAGCCTTTTTTGTACAGGCTACCATTCTTTTTGATATTTCTACGCCCGTAATGTTTTTTTGTATTGGAAGGAATTCCTTTAGTAATCTTCCCGAACCAGTACCAAGGTAGAGAACTTCTTTTGCTTGTCTAACATAATTGGAATAGAAATGAATCTCATCTTTTTTTGAAGATGAGCCGGAAAATGTTTTGTCGTATTTAGTTGGATAGTCGTAGAGGGCTCTGTATTGTGTGTAGTCCATGTGCCGATTTGGTAGTCGGATTTTTTATAGCTCGAGGATTGGGACGTTAGAGTTGGGTACCTATCTTTTTGTTTTTTCGGCTCACATTTGAGTCAGTGACCGAGATTACTACCTCAGGGTTTATTGCGATTGCCATCAGTTGATGCTTCCTTAGGAAGTTGAGGATATTTGCTTTGTGTTCGTCGGTTGTCATCTTAGCTTTTCTAATATCAAGTTAGCTGTTTCTTCTGGTGTCTGCTTCGAATTATCAATAATTGTTCCGTAGCTCGGCTTGTGGAAGTTTTCCTCGTAATTTTGTTTAATCACTTCCATCTCCCAGTCAGCTAACTGCCGATTTCCTCTGTTTGAAAGAGCCACCGCTAGTGGTGGAGATAAGGTGAAGGCGAATATTTTTGTATTTAGTACTCTCAGCTCTTTTACGATCTTTTGATAGTGCTCATTTGAAATAGGGTAGGAGATAATTACGTTAAGCCCTTCTTCAGCGAAGTTTTTTGTTAAGGAGATAATGTTTTTAATGTTGTACGGAATGGATTCCTTTATCGGCATCCATTCGATAAATTGGCGCAATTTTTCTACATGAGCTGTTTTTGGTAGTTTCTGTGCAAGGATTTTTGCGACAGTTGTCTTCCCTGAGTTCATTGTCCCGTTGATTATGATGATCATGATTTTTTATTTATATCCTGAGAACTCTTCGGTACGGACCTCGTCGTTTGAGATGTTCATTTTGTTTAGAAGGACGCGCATGGCACTTACCATATTTGCAGGTCCGGCAGAATAGTAGATTGGGTTTTTATTTGTGATTGTATCACTTCCATACTTTTTTAGCATTTTTTCATCTATGTAGCCTTCCTCACCACTCCACGCTACTTTTGACTCTTTTATATTTGTCATTGTTGGTATAAAGGTGAATTTTTTATTTTCGTTTTTGATTTTTGTGAGTTCGTTCAGAAACGCCGTGTCTTCGGGTTTACGGTTTGAGTAGAAGAGAAAGAGTTTGTGGGGGAGCTTTTTCTCTAACCAGTCTTTTATCATTGAATAGAATGGTGTTATTCCGATCCCTCCAACAAGGAATAGTCCTGGACGTTCGGTGTTTTCGTGGAGCATGAACGAACCGAAAGGGCCGAGGAGATTTATTTCTGTGCCTTCAGGTAGTGATTTTAGGGTTCGTTTGAAGGCCGTATCGCGCATACGGGTTGTAATTGTAAGTGTTTCTTCGTGAGGTGCAGAGGTAAGAGAAAAGGCACGAGTGTTTCCTTCGGTGTCAGTTTCTGGGGGATTTATGAGTGTGAGATCAATTGATTGCCCAGCGTGATAGATGAAGTCATCTGGTTTATCAAATTCAAACATCATTGTGTTTTCGGCCACTGTTTTCTTTTTGAGGAGCGTGGTTTTCAGCATAATTACAAGATTTTGTTTTTTTCTAAAAAATTTTTTACGGTCTGGAATATTTTTTCGTGACCCTTAGCGTTTGGGTGGAGGCCATCGTAGTGTAGGTCCTCTCGTTTTAGTATTCCGAAGATTTCGATGAAAAGGACGTTGTTTTTGGCGCATGTGTTTTTTATGATGGTGTTGTATCTTTTGATTTTTTTGTTTGTCCAGTAGATATCCCTCCAAAAGACCGGTGTTGTTTTCATTTCATTTACGTTATTGAACCCAATAACAATAACCTCTTGTGTTACTTTTTTTGCCTTTTTTATTATTTGTTCTAGATGGGACTTAAATTTTTCGGGAGAGAACTTGTAGTTGCCTTTCGTGTCTACATGAGCAGTTTCATTGCCTCCAGTTTGAAATAGTAAGGTATTTGCTCCTCGCGCTTTTGCTTCTTTTTCAAATCGAGCGAGCGTGTCCTCTATGGTTCCTCCAGATTGGCTCAGATTGTAGAGCCAGATACGGGAATTTTTATCGCGAGCCATTCCATTATTTTTTTCTGCTAAATCGAGCCAAAGCCTATTTACCCAGCCGCCTTTCTCTTTGTCCCACGCGCCCCAGGCAGTGGAGTCGCCAAATACGCAGATTGATTTTTCCATGTTTTGATACTAGAGCACTTCTTTTAGCGACACAAGAAATTTTTTTATTTGGGTTTTTTAATGAAAGGAAGAACAAGTGAGCTTGCTACAAGCGCGCCAACGGTGTTACTTACAAGGTCGAGCCAGGTGTCAGTCGATGTTCTTGCAAAAGAGATGTTGAAGTAGTGCTGAAGTATGAATTCCATAATTTCATTAGCTACACCGAGAGCGGTTACTAGTAGGAAACCTAAGAAGAAGAATTGGAATCGGGTAATTGGGATTTTTGAGTCTTTCACGACGAAGAAGCAGACAAGAAGTGCGAGTACGCCGCCGCCGAGACCATGGAGAATACGATTTCCTACTTCTTTGTTTTCGATGCTGTACGCGATTTTGTAGCTTATGAGGCTAAAGAGAATGATGCAGGAGAGCGACAACAAGGATTTTTTGGTCATTGGTTCACGTTTATGACCAAAAAAAGCTGGAAAGAGAAAGAGAAGAATAATGTAGGTGACACAAAAACTGATAATGAGAAATAGAGCGTACATTTGATTTAGAGTTTATTTAATGTGGTTTTTGTTGCTTTCCAAGCGGTTTTCTGGAGAAATAGAGCGTCTTTTGATGATAGTTTTATAATGTCTACTTTTTTGTATTTTTTTGATGACTTGCTGTTGAAGGATATATGAGGAAGTCCTACGGGACTCTTCTTTAGTAGGATAGCGTAAAAGAGACAGGTGATCAGGTACGTGCCGAGAGGGCCCGGATGCTTTCCGTCTGGACTGTAGAGGTTTAACTTGGGCTTTTCTTTGCGCACGAGCCGCCATACTAGCCCCACTGGTACCAGAGTTGCGTTTAGTTCTTTTGAGATTTTTGTATAGGCCTTGGTTATTATTTTTTGTGTTTCTGGGAAGTTATCCAATACCCATGTTAAAAAAAAGACAGTTTGTGCTCTAGTTTTTTTGATTTCTGAATTGAAGCGACGTGCATATGACTGAAATGTTTTTGGGTTTGATATGTCTGGTTTTCCATTCTTGAATTTGCTTTTCCCCAGCATGCTTTGTTCCTGCAGAACCACATGGGTCCATTTATGATTGCGGATGGTTTCCAATGCCCAACCGTTTTTCCAATGCATTTTTAGGTTTTCGCTGGATTTAGCTAGTATTTTTGTCTTTGCTGTTCCGGCGTGGGAGATTCTTATAAAATAGGTTAGGAGTTTTGGCAGGTCATTGTAGTAGGTGAAACTATTACCAATAAAGAATATTTTTAGTTTTGGAAGTTTTTTCATTTGCATAAGCTCAGATACGTCATTTT